>JAJZMD010000138.1 GCA_021803085.1 Actinomycetes bacterium | reverse complement strand
GCCCGGGGTGGCGAACGTTCCGCTGGCCAACCGGGCCACCATCGGCAACATGAGCCCCGAGTACGGCTCGACCTGCGCCATCTTCCCGATCGACGACGTGACGCTCGACTACCTGCGCCTGACCGGACGCTCCCCGCACCAGGTGCGTCTGGTGGAGGCGTACGCCAAGACCCAGGGCCTGTGGCACGAGCCGGACCACGAACCCTCGTACTCCGAGATCGTCGAGCTCGACCTCTCCAGCGTCGAACCGTCGATCGCCGGGCCCAAGCGGCCGCACGACCGCATCCCGCTGCGCACCGCCCCCCACGCAGTCGCCGCCCTGCTCGCCGACGAGACCGGCGCGGAGACGGTTGGGGCCGGTCTCGACGAGGCTTCCGCCGAGTCGTTCCCGGCCAGCGATCCGCTAGCGATCGATCACGGCGCCCCCGGCGACGCTCCACGCGAGGCGTGCGGCTGCGACGCCGACCATGGCTGGCCGCACCGCCGGGCAGCGATCTCCCTCGAGGACGGCACGACGACCGAGGTCGACAACGGCCACGTCGTCATCGCCGCCATCACCTCGTGCACCAACACGTCCAACCCGTCGGTCATGATCGGCGCCGGGCTCCTGGCCAAGAAGGCCGTCGAGCGCGGACTGTCGACCAAGCCGTGGGTGAAGACCTCGTTCGCCCCCGGGTCACGGGTCGTCACCGACTACCTCGACCGGGCCGGCCTCACGCCCTACCTGGACCAGCTCGGGTTCAATCTCGTGGGCTACGGCTGCACCACCTGCATCGGCAACTCCGGCCCCCTCATCCCCCAGGTGAGCGCAGCGGTGGCCGAAAACGACCTGACCGTGTGCTCGGTGCTCTCGGGCAACCGGAACTTCGAGGGGCGCATCCATCCCGAATGCCGGATGAACTTCCTCGCCTCTCCACCCCTCGTGGTGGCCTACGCCCTCGCCGGCACCCTCCACCCCGACCTCGTGCACGACCCGCTGGGGACCGGCCGCGACGGCCAGCCGGTGTACCTGCGGGACATCTGGCCAGACGAGCGGGAGATCGACGAGGTGGTGAGCCGCTGCCTGCAGGCGGACATGTTCTCCAAGGACTACGCCGGCGTGTTCGCCGGCGACAAACGCTGGCAAGCCATGGTGGTGCTGGCCGGGACGACGTTCGCCTGGGATCCCACCTCGACCTACGTCCGCAAGCCCCCCTACTTCGAGGCCATGGGCGTCGAGCCCGCCCCCGTCACCGACATCTCCGGTGCCCGGGTCTTGGCCAAGCTGGGCGACTCGGTCACGACCGACCACATCTCGCCGGCGGGCGCCATCAGGGTCGACTCACCTGCCGGCCGGTACCTCACCGAGCACGGCGTCGACCGGCGCGACTTCAACTCCTACGGCTCGAGGCGGGGCAACCACGAGGTCATGATCCGCGGCGCCTTCGCCAACATCCGACTCCGCAACCAACTCGCCCCGGGCACCGAGGGCGGCTACACCCGGGACTTCTCCCGATCCGGCGCCCCGGTCACCACGATCTACGACGCGTCGGTGCACTACGCCGATGCCAGCACCCCGCTCATCGTCCTGGCCGGCAAGGAGTACGGCTCGGGCTCGTCGCGGGACTGGGCGGCCAAGGGGACGGCGCTGCTCGGCGTGCGAGCCGTGATCACCGAGTCCTACGAGCGGATCCACCGCTCCAACCTCGTCGGCATGGGGGTGCTGCCGTTGCAGTTCCCCGAAGGCCACAGCGCCAGCTCGCTCGGGCTCACCGGCGAGGAGACCTTCGAGATCGCCGGCATCGGCGGCTTCAACGAGGGCGGTATCCCCGCCACGGTGCACGTCGATGCCGGCGGGACGGTCTTCGATGCCGTGGTGCGCGTCGACACGCCCGCCGAGGCCGCCTACTACCGTCACGGCGGGATCCTGCCCTACGTGCTGCGCCAGCTGCTCGGCGACCGCCGGCGCGCCGCCACTGAGCCCTGACGGGCCTCGTGCCCTGATCGTCAGGCACAGCGAGCGACCGAGACGTTCGGACGCTGATGAATGCCCGAGTCCCTGGCTCAAGGTGTCGGCGCGGACGGACTCGACCGTGCCGGCAGTGCGGGACGGCCTTGCCAAGTTCCGAGCCACCGCAGGACAGCACGCCGGAGACGCCTGCTTCGCCGAGCTCATCAGCGCGCTCCACGACGCCAGTCACGAATTCCGATCTTGGTGGTCAACCTACGAGGTGCGCCAGTCCATCGCCGGGCCCCTCAAGGTCCGGGTGCCCGGCGCAGGCACCATCGCCTTTGAAGTGATCGAGTTGCGGGTCGAGACCGATGTCACCCTCACCCTTTCCGTGCACATGCCTACCCGCCCTACGGACAGCAAAAAGCTTGCCACGATGGCACGCGGCACTCTTGTGCTCGACACCCTCCTGTGATCGCTGGGGAGGACGCAGCCGACCGTTGGGCCGACGTCGCCGTCAGGGAATGACGACAGCCGAGGTCATCGCGACGATGGTGCAAGGGCATCCGCCGCCTGGGCACGCTCGGCCACGACGCGGTCGGCGGGGATGGGGTAGAGGCTGAGGGCGAGCAGGACGTAGAGCGGTCCTGCATTGGGGTCGGTGGCCCCGCCGGCGAGGATGCCGCCGAAGTCCTGGCCGATGACCCAGAACGCGCCGGACAGTGCGATGGCGACCCACAGAACCCTCTTCACCTGGTGGCCACGCAGGACCAAGACGCCGATCAAGACCTCGATGAGGGCGAGGAGAAGGGCGAGGGGGTTGCCGACCGCCCTGGTGGCCGTCGTCGCCAGCTTGTCCAGGCGGACGAGCCAGCCCGGCTCACCCGGCTCGTTCATGGCGATGACGGAGGTCATGACCGCTTTGGGCGTGAACTGGCCGAACCCCGAGGCGACCTGCTCCACGGCCGCCCCGAACCACAGCAGCGCCCACAGGGCTCGGGCGCCGCGCGCGCCGAGGAGGCCGGCGTCGGCGACGGCATGGCGCTCGGGGCGTCCGGTCGGCCACAAGATCAGGCCGAGCAGGCCGTAGAGGATCACCGCGCCGGGGAAGCCGGCGAGTGGGGAGCCCATGACCGGGGTGAGCAGGCCGCCGAGGCCCTCGCCGACCACCCACACGCCGGGCACCCAGGCGAAGGACGTCACCAGTGCCACCTTCACGGTACGCCGCCAGAGCAGCCCGGCGCCGATTGCCAGTTGGGTGGTCGCGAACAGCGCGTTCCAGGCCGCGGCGTGCGGAAGGAGGAAGTTCGTGACGGCTTCGATGACCTGTGCGACGACACGGGGTTGGAGCATGGCGTTCATGGCCAAGAAGTCGCCCACGAAGCGGCGCGAGAACATCGATGGCTGGAACTGCAGGCTGGCGTCGAGCAGCCAGACGAGCCCAAGGACCACCTGGAGCCGGCGCTGGGTCAGCAGTCGGCTCCGCCCTCCTCCTCCTCCTCCTCGTTGTCGGCGTCGTTCGTTGCCCGCCTCGGCAGGGGCGCTGCCCGGCGGCAGGTCGAGAGATTCCAGCCCGGCCCGCACCGCTACACGACGTCTTGGGGCTTGGGCCCTTTCGAGACTGGGCGGGCCACGATCTCGACGAAAGGACAGATGATCGCCGGCACTCGGGGCGGCTCGAAGCGGTCCTCGTGGTCGAGGTGGAACCCAGCTCGGACGACGGCGGCTTGCGTGTCCCGGTTGGGATGGCACCCGGCCCCGACGCGGCGCCAGATTGGGGTCACCCGATCCTGCCAGCGTGCCCGGCGGCCTTCACCGCGGACGTGCTCGAGGACGAGCAGCCGGCCGTCGGGCCGGAGCACCCGGCGCATCTCGGCGAGCGCAACATTGGGGTCGACCACCGAGCAGAGCACGAGGGTGGCGACGACGGTGTCGAAGCTCGCGTCAGGAAAGCCGAGGTGCTCGGCGGGGGCATCGGACACCTCGACCGGGACGGTGGCGCCAGCGAGGTGGCGGGTCAGGCGGCCCCGCATCGCGGGGTCGGGCTCGGCGGCGACGACGCGGGTGACATCGCGGTAGTGACGGAGGTTCGCCCCGGTCCCCGCCCCAACCTCGAGCACCTCGCCGCGCGCTTGGCCGACCAGCCCGGCGCGGCGGCTCCCGAGCCAGGTGCGCTCCGCCTGGGTGTTGAGCCGGTCGTAGACGGCGGCGAAGAGGCGGTGGCCCTTGGCTCTCACCGCCGACAACCTGGGATGAGAGGCGTGATGATCACTGACCGTACCGCCTGTGGTCGTTGGGACGGGGTTCGGTTCACCAGCCCTGCGCCTTGGCCTTGGCGATCTGCTGGTCGAGGCCGGCGGCGGTGACCGGGCCGATGATTTTCTCGAAGATCACGCCGTTGGGTGCGACGAGGTACTTCTCGGGGGGGTTGTCGACCCCGTAGTCGAGGGCGATGCGCCCCCCTGGGTCGGCGACGACCGGGTAGCGGCCCAGCTCGGGGCCGAGGAAGCCTCGGATGTTGGCGACGGTGTCCTCGAAGATCACCCCGACCAGCCTGGCCCCGCCCAGGGTGTTGTGCTCGGCGACGAACGTTGCCAGCTGGGGGGCCTCCTGGCGGCAGGCGACGCACCAGCTGGAGAAGAAGTCGACGACCACGAAGTGGCCCCTAAGGCCAGCCAGCGAGAAGGGCTGGCCGGTGACGGTCGGACCGTGGATCGGCGGCGCCAGCTGGCCGATCAGGGGGCTCTGGGCTTCGACCTGGGTGGCCGGCGGCGCCGAGGCGAGAACCGCCACCACCGCTCCGACCAGGGCCAGGGCGGCTACGGCCCACACGACGTGACGGCGACGGCGCCTGGCGACGCGGGTACGCCCCGCCAGCGACGGTGGTGGCGGTGCCAGCGGGGCGGGGGGGCTTTCGGCGACCGTGTCGGTCTTTGTTGCCTGCACGACATTCACCTTCAGCTGGCCAGCGGGGCGTCTCGGGCAGCGAGATAGCGGCGCAGCTTGCGCTCGGACAGCCGGCCGTAGGAGAAGGCCTCGCCGTCGATCAGCACGCCGGGCGGGAACGCCACCCGGTGACGCACCATGAGATCTCGGCCCTCCTCGGTCGCGGTCGAGCGCTCTGTGACCTCGAGGTCGTAGTCACGGCCGACCCGGGCGAGGACCGCCTTGGCGTGCTCGCACAGTTCGCAGTCCGGCGCCGTCAGGAGCATGACGCGTACCGTCGTCATGACGCTGCGTGCGCGGCCATGCCGGCGCGCATCTGGGCGAGCAGGGTGGGGACCGGGACGTACATGGTGTAGTTCGGCGCCCCGCCGTAGTCCGCCCGCCACTCGATCCGCCCGGTCGGGCCGACGACGATGAAGGAGTGGCCGTCCATGCTCGTGCCCATCATCCCGTAGCCGTTGGCGTCATAGGCGTGGGAGACCGCCAGGTTCGGGTCCGAGAGCACGGGGATGGTCGTGCCGTAGGTGCCGGCAGCCTGGCGGAGCGCCCCGAGGGGGTCGGTGGTGACGCTCACGACCTCGTCGATGCCCGCTCGATGGAAGCCGGCCATGTCACGCTGGATCGCCTGGAGCTGGGTCCAGCACGGCTGGCAGTCGGTGCCCTCCTGGAAGTAGAGCAGCACCGTCTTGCCCCGCTGGGCGGCCAGGTTGAAGGTGCCGCCCATGTTCGAGGGCAGCGTGAAGTTCGGGGCGCTCGCCCCGGGCCCGGGCTGGCCGACCTGGTAGGTGTAGGAGCCCGAGCCGCCGTGGCTGCCGGTGAGGAAGACGGCGAGGAGCACCGCCACCGCGGCGGCCGCGGCCAGGCCGGTGCGGATCCACACCTTGCGGCGCCGGGCCTGCCTTGCCTGCTCGGCGCGCTGGATCCGTCTCGGCGCCCCGTTGTGCCTCGGCGGTTTGCCCTCGTGGCCCTGGCGGCCGGCGGCCTGAGGCTTCTGTGCCGGACGCCGACCGGCGCCGGTCGTGCTTCTGGAAGCCATGTTCGGGTATCCTCTCTATCCGGCCGGAGCCCGGTCCGCTTCGATCTCGACGTCTACAGCCGGCAGGTCGGCGGCTGTGGGTGCGTCGCTGGTGCAGCACGGGGAGGCGAGCTCGCCGGAGGTGTCGTCCTCACCGGGCTCCGCTCTGTCTGCGTCGTCGTCTCGGTCGGCGACCTGACGCACGGCCAAGACGACGAGGGCGGCCAAGGCGGCGAAGAGGCCGAGGGCGGTCACCCAGCCGGGCAGGTGCCCGAGCCAGGTGGTGAGCACGTGCGCGTAGTGCTGGGCGTCGCCCGACACCGTCGCCTGCCACCCACGGGTCGCCATGTCGGGACCGGTCACCGCCAGCACGCCCACCACCACGCCCATGACGACAAGGAGCAGGCCACCGGCGAAGCTAGCCAGCGGCACGGCTCGCACCCGGGCGCCGAGGCGCAGTCGCACGCTGCGTCCGGCCAGCAGGCGGCTGGCGCCGATCTCGCGGCCGTCCCACACGAGCGCGACCACGAACAACGGCGCGACCATGCCAAAGACGTAGGCCACTCCCACCACGAGGGCGGTGAGGAAGCTCGCTGCCGCGCCCGACAGGGCGACCACCCCGGCGAGCACCGGGGCACAACAGGCCGTCGCCACCCCGGAGAAGGCGCCGAGCACGAACACCGATGCCGGGCCGCTGCTACCCCGGCGGGCACGGACGCCGAGCATCGGGATGGGGATCCGGAACCCTGCCGCCATGGCGAGACCCATCGCCACCATGACGACCGCCATCACCGAGTAGACGGCGGTGTGCTCGCCGTTGATGAGCCGGCTGAGCGCGGTGGCCCCGAAGGCGATCGGCAGGATAACCGCGGCCACCCCGGCAGCGAAGACGAAGGTCATGGCGATCAGGCCCCGCCGGCGGTGGACGCCCGTGGCGAGGTAGGCGGGCAGCATGACTGACACGCAGCACGGCGCGAACAGCGCCACCACCCCGGCCAAGAAGGCGGCGATGACCGTGGTGCCGACGAGGAGGTGGCTCGCCCCGCCGAGCGACGCGGCGGCAAGCAGCGGAGCACCGATAGTCGCGTGGCTGGGCATGTGCGTGCAGAGTCCTCCGTGCGAGCGATGAGCTACGATGAACTGTAGTAGCTATTGGGCGCTGGCGTCGAGCTGCCCGCCGGTCATCGCCGCGTCGCGCATCTACGCGAGGCGCAGCAGACCTTCAGACCGGTGGCCAGCCGAAGCGGGCGAACTCTCGCTGGAGCGGCACGAAGAACGAGCGCCAGGCACCGGTGACGAACAGCACGCCGACTCCCACGAGCAGCAAGCCACCGGCGACCTCGATGGCCCGCCCGTGGCGGCGGAGCCAGGCGAGTGACCCCTTGGCCCGGTTGAGGCCGAGCGCCAGGCCAGCGAAGGGCAGGCCGAGGCCGAGCGAGTACAGCGCGAGGAGGAACGCCCCCCACGCCGCGGTGCGGGTGGCCGCAGCGGTGGCCAGGATCGTGGCCAGCACCGGGCCGATGCAGGGCGTCCAGCCCGCCGCGAAGGCCATCCCCACCCCGAAGGCCGCCCGGGGCCCGGTGGGTAGGCGGTGGAGCGCGAAGCGTCGCTCCCGGTACAGCCAGGGGATCCGAAGCACACCGGCCATCGCCAAGCCCATGACGATGATCCCCCCGCCGGCGATCTCGACGATGAGAGGCAGGTTGCGCACGACGAGCGCTCCGAGTAGCCCGGCGGTCACCCCGAGCGCGGTGAAGACGACCGTGAAGCCGGCGACGAACAGGAGGGCGGCTCGAAGGGTCACCGACCGGGCCTCGGCCCGGCCGAGCTTGGACACCGGCAGCCCCGAGATGTACGAGACGTAGCCCGGCAGCAACGGCAGGCAGCACGGCGAGGTGAACGAGATGATCCCGGCGACGAAGGCGAAGAGCGGCAGCAGCAACGGGGTCATCTACGACGGACCGTAGTGGTAACTGGCGGCGCGCGGCCAGGTGGGCTGGTCACGGCAGGTGAGGACCACGGGCACCCCTCCACGGGTGCTCATGGGCTCCCGGTCGCCGTTGGTCCGGTCGCCGTTGGTCCGGTCGCCGTTGGTTCGGGTGCCGACGGGGCCGGCGTGCTCGGGTAGGTGAAGGTGTCGGTGATGAGGTGGCCGAGGTCGACGAGCCGGTCCCGGGCGAGGCGGCCCTGCGCGTCGAGCCACAGGGTGATCCACGCCGGAGTGCCCGGAAGGTACACCTGCAGGCCTCGCCCGCCGCCTGAGAGCGGATGCACGTCGGGGATCAGCCCGGGCTGCTCCGCGTCGCCGCTGTAGGGCTCGAGGGACATGAGCTGGGCACCCGACATAGGCCGCAGTGCCGTGGTGAAGCTCCGGCCGGTGGTGTTGCTCGTGACAGTCTCTTGGACGGCAACGGCCGGCACCTTCTCCATGGTGGCGACCACCTGGCCGAGGAGGAGCGGCTCGGTTGCGGGCGGTGGCCAGTCGATGCCGGCGGTCCAGGCACCCCCCGTCCAACCGGGCGCGGTGACCTGGAGGTGCAGATGGGTGTGCCCGGCCGGGAGCGTGACGGTCTGCGCGAAGCAGCCGGTGCCACAGGGGCGCGGGAACAATCCCACGTCCTTGCCGTCCGGGTAGGTCGCGTCAACGCCGACCCGAGCGCCGGGGGCCGGGCCGTTGGGGTCGTAGACCTGGACCTGGAGTTGGCCGGAGCCGGCGGCAACGGCGACGGTGAGCTCGCCGGCGAGGCCAGCGGCCCGGGCGACCGGGCCGCGAAGCGGCGCCGGGCCGAGCAGGGCTTGGACTTCGTTCGGCTCCGCCTTCGCCGGTGGCCCGGTGTCGGCCAGAACCGCGGTGACCACCAAGACGACCGCCACGACCCCGGCCTCCACCGGTAACGCCCGGCGTAGCAGACGGGCCTCGTTCCTGGCGATGCCCCGGGTCCGGCTCGCCCAGGCGAGCGCCAGGGCCAGAGCGAACAGCCCGCTCTTGACCAGCAGCAGCTGCCCGTAGCCGCTGTCGTAGAGCGACGACCACGACGGGAGCGTCTCGAGCGCGGAGAGCCCGCCGGCTGCGCCAAGCACGACCACGAGCGGCAGCGCCAGGCGCGCGTAACGGCGGGCCACCTCCACGAGCTGGGCGCGCTCGGCGCGGTAGCGGACCGCGGCGGCGACCATGAACGCGAGCGAGCCCGCCCACAGCGTGCCGACGACCAGGTGCACCGCGTTCACGACGAGACCGACCGCCCCGCCGACGAGGGCGGGGTGGCCATCGGCGGCCCACGCCACCCCGGCGCCTACTGCCATGACGAGCACGGGGCCCAGCCGCCGGGAGAGGGCGACCAGCGTCGCCGCCGCGGCGAGCAGGGCCGCAAGTCCGCTCAGCAGGGCCGCGTGCGACAGCCCGCCGGTCCCGCTCCCCACCTCGTCGAGGAACGCCACCGCGGCGCCGACGACGCTCGCCAGCAGACCGGCTCTGATCGGTGCCGAGGCGGCCGTGACGCGGCGGTCGACGACCAGGCCGGTCACCGCCCCGCCGGCTGCCAGCGCCAGCCCGACGAGGAACAGCACCGTGGCCGCCACCCGCACCGGGTTCGGGGCTGCCCCGCGCTGGGCCGGCGCGGGGAGCGCGCCCGAGACTGGGCCGACTGCGAAGGCGAACTCGCCGAGTGCCTGATGGCCGTCCTCGGCGGAGAGGTCCTGCCAGGTCACGACGTAGATGCCCTTGGGCGCGGCGCCGAGGCGCACCCGCACGCTGCTGGCGTCACCCCCCGGCTCGACCGTCGCCGGCACGCGGTGGTTGCTGCCGGAAAGGTGGATCGACACGGTGGTGGCCGAGGTGACCACGCTTTCGCTGAAGCTCAGCGTGATCGTCGAGGGAGCGTGCGCCAGCCTCGCGCCTTGCGGCGGATCGCTCCCGATCAGGAAGGCGTGGGCGGACGCCACGCCCGCCCCGAAGCTGAGCAGCCAGACGATCGCAACGGCAAGGCCGACGCCACCTCGCCAAAGCCACCGCGGTCGGCTGCGACACCGGGCGGGCGCGATCCGACGCTTGACCGCATCGCTCATCGGGCCGTCGTGACCTTTGCCCTGGCGTCGAGGAAGGGCAGGCACAACGGGCCAAAGGAGACGATCCCGGCTGTCAGCGGGAGCATCTGGACACGAGTGACACCGGCAGTCATCTACGACATACCGTAGTGACTGCTCCCTGGTCCGAGCCAGGTCAGAGCGGGCAGCGGCCGGCCATCTGGACCAGCATCTCGAGGTTGCTGGCCCACATCCCGAGCCCCGCCACCGCGGCGACGCCGAGGGCGAACCCGGGGCTGTAGAGCAACCCGAGCCCGCCGAGGGCGAGCCCGGCCGGGGGCTCGTCGAGCGCGTCGAGACGCTCGGCGATCGTCTCGGCCGCCGAGAAGGCGGCCACCTCGACGCCGACGATGGACGCCGTCACCTGCCGCAGGGCGCTGCGCAGCCGGTCACGGCCGTCCTCGAGCGCACCGACCGCGACCTCGTCAGCCCAGCGTTCGAGGGCGACCACGAGCGCTCGGGCGCTGCGCTCGGCCGGGGGAAAGAACCCGAGGCCGTGGCGTACCACGCTCGCGACGCTCAGGTAGCGCTGGTGGCGGTGGTCGAGATGGGCGGCCTCGTGGGCGAGCACCGCGACCAGCTCGTCTGGGTACAGCGCGGCGACGAGCCCCGAGGAGACGACCACCTGACCCCCCTGGCCTTCCACGCTGAAGGCCACCAGCTCGTCGCGTGGCAGCACTACCAGCTCATGGCGGCCGAGCGGGGCATGCTCGCCGATACAGCGCTCGACGCGCGCCCTGCGGCGGACCCGACGCGCCCGACCGAGGGCCAGCGCGCTCGACGCGGCCACCACTACGGCCAGGACGCCCGCCGCCCAGCCGGCGGCGGCACCGCCGGGTGCCACACCGCCGAGCATGTGCAGGCACAGCGCTGCAAGGCCGAACGCGCCGGACGCAGACAGGACCGTAGGCGCGGCGTAGAACACCAAGCCCAGCTCGAAGACCGCGAACCCGCCCACCAAGGCAACCGTGATCAGCCGCGCCCAGTCGCTCGGTGCGAGGCAGCGCCCGAGCGGCCGCAGCACACCGGGCAGGGCGACGATCCCGAGCCCCGCCAGCACGAAGGCCAGGCCCACCGCCGGTCAGCTCCGCTCGCCGCCGCCGTCGAGGAGGCGGCGCAGCCGGGCCCGGTCACCGGGCTTGAGGCCGGCGATGAAATAGCTGAGCGCCAGCGGGCGGTCCTTGGTGGCACCGAGCACCTCGTCCATGCGCGACGCGGCGTAGGCCTCCCGGCTCTTCAGCGGCTGGTACGCGTAGGCGCGGCCCGCCGGCTGGCGGTCGAGGCGTCCCTTGCGCCACAGACGCACCAGAATGGTCATCACCGTGGTGTAGGCCAGCGGGCGCTCAGCCGACATGAGCTCGTGGACCTGACCCGGCGTGAGCGGGCCTCCTGCGTCCCAAAGGACGTCCATGACCTCCGCCTCGAGCTCTCCCATCGCCAGCTTCGCCATGCCCGACTCACCTCGCGCCTCGCTACCTGCGACGAAGCGTAGTACGTCTCCCCCGGCCGGTGCGCTACCATGAGCGACACCCTGTCGTAGACGGCGGCACCGAACCCGGCCGGCTACCGGACGGCGAGCCGCCTGCCAGCGCGACGAGCCGGTGCGGCAATTCCGATGGGGCATTCATCAGCTCACGTAAGCAGCGCGGCGCAGGCAAAGGGAGGAGACGACCACGTGACCAGCCGCAGACGAACGAAGGCGCTACGCCACGCCGAGGCGCAGCGCCGCTCCGAAGCGCTCAAAGCGCACGAGGGCCGCCGGCGGCGGGCCCGGATCCTCGGCGCCGCGGTTGGGGCGCTCGTCGTGGCCGGTGCCGGCACCGGCATCGGGATCGCCGTCTCGAGCGCCGGAACGGGTGCCCCCTCGGCGCAGAACACCGGCGGCACCCCGGAGCTGAAGCTCGGCTCGCTGGCGTCGCTGGGCACGCTCCAGCCCCCGGGACCGCCCGGTCCGGCCGGCCCCGAGGGCGTCCCCATCCCCGCCGCGTCAGCCCTCGCCGGCACGACGAGCGAGGCCACCGGCCAGAGGGTCGATGGCAACTCCTGCGACACCAGCGAGCAGACCCTGTTCCATATCCACGCCCACCTGACCATCTTCGTCGACGGCGCCGCCCGCCAGCTCCCCGCCGGCATCGGGATCCCCGGAGCCCAGGCCCAGACCACCCCCGAGGGCCCCTTCGTCTCCTCGGGGACGTGCTTCTACTGGCTCCACACCCACTCGGCGGACGGCATCATCCACATCGAGTCGCCGGTCCAGCGCACCTACACCCTCGGCGACTTCTTCGACGAATGGGGCCAGCCGCTCGGGCCCGAGCAGGTCGGCCTGTACCACGCCAAGGTGACCGCCTTCTACGACGGTAAGCGCTACGAGGCAAACCCACGGGACATCCCACTGCACGCGCACGCCCAGATCCAGCTCGACGTCGGCACCCCGCTCGTCGCCCCCGAGCACATCACCTTTGCCAACGGCCTGTAGGTCCTCGAACAGCCACCGTCCCGGCCTCAGCTCAATGGGCGGCCCCGACGCGTCCGGCGTAGCCGGTTGGCGTTGGTGACGACCGACAGGGAGGAGAGCGCCATGGCGGCCGCCGCGACCATGGGGGAGAGCACGATCCCGAAGAACGGGTAGAGGAGCCCGGCGGCGATGGGGATGCCCGAGCTGTTGTAGCCGAAGGCGAGCGCGAGGTTCTGACGGATGTTGCGCATCGTCGCGCGGGAGATGCCGATAGCTGTCGCCACCCCAGCGAGCGAGCCGGACATGAGGGTGACGTCGGCCGCCTCGATGGCGACGTCGGTGCCCGTCCCGATGGCGAGGCCGACGTCGGCCTGGGCGAGGGCGGGGGCGTCGTTGATCCCGTCGCCCACCATCCCGACCCGGCGCCCCTCGGCTTGCAGGCGGGCGACCTCGGCCGCCTTGTCCTCGGGGCGCACCTCGGCGAGCACGCGTTCGATGCCGACCTGGCGGGCCACGGCTTCGGCCGTGCGGCGAGCGTCGCCGGTGATCATCACTACCTCGAGCCCGAGGCGCCGCAGAGCCTGCACCGCTTCGGCCGAGTCGTCCTTGATCGGATCTGCGACCGCAACGACCCCTGCCGGACGGCCGTCCACCGCTACCAGCACGGCCGTCCTCCCCACGGCCGAGAGCGCCGCTGCTCGCTCGGCAAGGCCTGCGGTCTCGACGCCGGCGCTTTCGAGGAGCCGGAGGTTGCCGACGAGCACCTCGCGCCCAGCCACCCTGGCACGAACGCCCTGGCCGGTGACGGACCCGAAGCTCTGTGCCCGGGACACGGCGATGCCCCGAGCGGCAGCGCCGGCCACGATCGCCTGGGCCAGGGGGTGCTCGGAATCGGCCTCGGCGCCCGCCACGAGTCTCAGGAGCACCTCCTCGCTGAAGCCCTCCTCGGAGACAAGGTCGGTGAGGGCGGGATGGCCAGCGGTGATGGTGCCGGTCTTGTCCAACACGACGGTGTCAAGCCCCCGGGAGGTCTCGATCGCCTCGGCGTTTCGGAACAGGATCCCATGCTGCGCTCCCCGACCGGTCCCGACCATCACCGCCAGCGGGGTGGCGAGGCCGAGCGCGCAGGGGCAGGCAATGATGAGCACGGTCACCGCCGCGATCAGCGCGTAGGTGAACGCCGGGGACGGTCCCGCCACGTACCAGACGGCGAAGGCACCGAGCGCGACAAACACGACGATGGGGACGAAGACCGAGGACACTTCGTCCACGAGGTGCTGGATCGGCGCTCTCGAGGCCTGGGCGCGGCGCACCATCTCCACGATCTGGGCGAGCACGCTGGCGGCTCCCACCTTGGTCGCCCGGATGCGCAGCGACCCAGTGCCGTTCACCGTCGCGCCCACCACCTCGTCGCCGGGGTGCTTCTCCACCGGGAGCGGCTCGCCGGTGATCATGGACTCGTCGACCGCCGAGCGGCCCTCGACCACCTCGCCGTCGACCGGCACCTTCTCGCCAGGTCGCACCAGAACGACGTCTCCGGCGACGAGGTCCTCGATCGGAAGGTCCTGCTCCACGCCGCCGCGAACCACCCGGGCGGTCTTGGCCCGCAGCCCGAGCAGGGCCCGAATCGCCTCGCCGGTACCCGCCTTGGCCCGCACCTCGATCAGCCGGCCGAGCAGGATCAGGGTCAGGATGAAGCCGATCTCCTCGTAGTACACGCCGCGTACCTTGGCCGGGGCGGCGCCAGGCACGAGGGTGACCGCGAGGCTGTAGAGGAAGGCGGCGAACGTGCCGAGCGTGATGAGCGAGTTCATGTCCGCACTTCGGTGCTTCAGGCCGAGCCAGCCGCTCTTGTGGATCGGCCAGCCCGTGTAGAGCATCACCGGGGTGATGAGGGCGAGGTCGAACCAGGCCGGCGGCTCGTTGCGCAGCAGGTGGGGCAGCCAAGCGGGATGGAAGAAATCCCAGGAGAGCCCGCCGAAGAGCACCGGGGCGGTGAGCAGGACACCCACGATCACCCGCCGGGCCAGGTCGTTGATCTCAGCCCGGCGCTCGGCCGCCTCGGCGTCCTCGTTCGACGCGGGCCTGGGGGTGGCGCAGCAGTCGTCGACGATCGGCGGCACCACGACCGGGGAGAGCGCCTTCGGCATCGGTCGACCGAGCGGTCCGGCAGGCCGAGGGGCCGCTGCCGACAGGGCCATGGCAGGCCCCGGCTGCTCGACGACTTCGAGGACGCCGTGGATCATGCTCATCCCGCAGGCGAAGCCGTACTCGCCGGCTGCCGTCGGAGTGAGCTCCACGCTCGCCTGGCCGAAGGCCGGCAGGTCGGCGCTGGCGCCGAAGTCGGGGAAGACCACCTTGGCGGTGCAGTCGCCCGTCTCCTGGCGGTCGAAGACGATCCGCAACGGGACACCTGCCCTCGCCCGGATGCGGTTGGGCGAGTACCCGCCGCGCACCGTCACACGGGCCTCCTGGACGTCGGCGGCGAGGGCGGCCTCGGCGGCCTTCTTCGGTCCGAAGAACCACCAGCCGAGGGCGCCCGCCACGGCCACGTCCGCGGCGACCACTGCTACGTCACCCGGGTTCATCGCTCTCGCACCTCGTCACCTCGTCGCTGTCGTCTCGTCGCCGCTGTCGTCTCTCCGTCGCTGTGCCCGCGGGCCTGGACCGACGTGGCACCGCGGTTGGGCCAAGCGCTGGGGGTGATGCTCAGCCGTTGCGGGCCCCGTGACCGCCGTGGTCCATACCGCGCATCATGAGCGCCATCATCGCCGTGCACCCGAGGGCGACGAGGAGGAAGCCGGCGCTCACCACGCCGGCTGCCACGAGCCCGATCGCCACGGCGAGCATCGGGATGCAGCAGACGACCATCATCCAGCCATGCCCACCGTGCCCGGCGTGCTCGTGGGGACGGCGCGAGGCGCCGGAGCCGTGACCGGCCGGCGCCTCGCTCCCGGGCCGAAGGAGCCGCCTGCTCATGGCTGGCTCCTCGGGGGAACAGACGGCCGCCCCAGCCTCGCATAGAGCGGGCAGGCGCCCGTCGCCCCGGTCACGACCAAGTCGATGCCGGCCGCGACGAGGAGCGCCTCAAGCGCGAGGGCGAGCACGGCGCTCGCTCCGGCCAGCAAGAAGGCGCCCGCGGCCATCGCGGCGAGCCCGAGGGCAATGCGCCCGACGCGCTCGGCGGGCGTGACGTTGACCGCAAGCCGGCGCTCTCGTCCAAGCGGGCGACGTGCGAGGTGCGGTCGGGGCACGTGCTGCATGGGCGCGCTCACAGCCGCACCACCTGGCGGATCGTGGCGGCCACCTCGTCGAGGCGAACCTCCGCCTCGCCATCGATCCCGGCACTACCGGCGGCCCCTATGACGCAGTGGCGCAGGTGGTCATTGAGCAGGCCGACCGCCACCTCCTGGAGGGCCCGGGTCGCAGAGGCCACCTGGGTCACCACGTCGGGGCACCAGCGGTCGTCCTCGATCATCTTCTGCAGCCCGCGCACCTGACCCTCGATCCTGCGCAGGCGGGTGAGGTAGTCGCCCTTGCCCGAGGCGTAGCCCCGGGCCGGGCGGGTCGGCCGTGGCCCGGACGACGGTGGGCTGCACTCGTGGGCGGCCCCGGGGTCGACGACGGCGGTCACCGCCGGTCCCCCGTCGCCGTGGGCTCCTTGCGACCGGCCGGCGTGCTGTCGCCTCCTCGCAGGACGTCACGCAGGTGCCGGTACTCCTCGGCGTCGATCTCGCCGCGCGCCAGGCGCTCGTCCAGGATCCGCTGCGGGTCGCCGCCGCCCTGTGGCTGGTCCTCGGGCCGGCGGGTGACGGCCGTCACGAAGTACCAGATCGCCCAGATCACGAGGCCCCAGAAGGCGACCATGCCGATCGTGCCGAGCAGCCACCCCCACCAGTGGACCCCGCCGCCCCAGTACCACATCATCGCGACCACCTCCTTGGCCCGGGGTCCTCCCGGGCTCTACTCCCACTGTGGGCGGTGATACCCCTGCGGGGTAGGGCCATTCGTCACTGCCTGGATCGGGACGAATGGCACTACCTCCCACCCCTATCTCAGCGCAGGGTGGAGACGTGAGGACGAGCCTCGGCACCGCGAAGGGAGGGGGCCCATGACCGACCCCGCACCCGCCGCCGGCACCCGTTGTGCCCCCTGGCCGAAGGACGCCCTCCGGGTCTCCTTCGGGGTGATCTGGGCGGTCGACGCCACCCTCAAGTGGCTACCGGGCTTCAAGGACCGCTACATGGCGACGATCATGGGCATCGCCAAGGGCCAGCCCACGTGGCTGCGGCCCTGGCTCGACTTCTGGATCCGCCTGCAGCACCCGGCGGCGACGTTCTTCTGGGCCCTCGTCGCCGCTGCCGAGTCCCTCATCGCGCTGGCGCTCGTCTTCGGCGTCGCCCGCAAGCTCACCTACCTCTCGGCGATCGGTCTCAGCCTGCTCATCTGGTCGACGGCCGAGGGCTTCGGCGGGCCGTACACCGCGGGGTCCTCCGACATCGGCACCGCCGTCATCTACGCCGTGGTCTTCGCCGGGCTGCTCGCCCTCAGCTACTACGCCGGCCCCGCCCGCTACAGCCTCGACTACTACCTCGAGCGGCGCATCTCGTGGTGGTGGCGCCTCGCCGAGCTGCGCCGCCCTGTCCCCGCGGGGTCGCTCGCCCCGGCTGGCCGCTCGTCCCTCGGCCGCCGGAGCGCCTGAGGAGGTGCCGACCATGACGACGACCACAACGCCTCTCTCGACGAACCCGCCGCCTCCCTCTCGACGGCGGCGCCGTGTCGGTGCCCTCGTCGCGGCGGCGGTGCTCGCGGCCAGCGGCCTCGGAACCGGCCTCGCCCTCTCCCTCGGTGGCTCGCCGTCGAGCGCCGGCTCGTCCTACGACTACTACCGCTCGGTCATGGACCGTTACGGCCCCGGGTCGATGATGGGCGGCCCGTCCGGGACGACGACGGGCCGCTCCGGCTACGGCTGGATGATGGGCGGCGCCCGCTCGCCGGGCTGGATGCGCGGTCAGTCCCTTCCGGGGTCCATGATGGGCGGGAGCACCGACCCGGGGAAGGTGATGGGGCGGCTCTTCGCCGACGCCCCCGGGCCCCGCACCAGCCCTGCGGAGGCGACCCGGCTCGGGAATGCCGTGCCAGCGGGCGCGAGCCGTGACCGGGCCGCCAACCGGCTCACCTTCGCCACGACGAGCGTGCGGCTCGTCGTGCTCGCCAGCCCGTCGATGCCCGCCGAGCGCTTCCGCATCGCCGGCATGGTGGACCCGACCGTCGTCGTCCCCGCCGGGGCGCAGGTGCACGTCGAGCTCGTCAACGCCGACGAGGACATGGCCCACGGGCTCGTCGTCACGGCCTCGGGGGCGGCCTCCTCGTGGATGCCGATGATGACGGCCGCCCCCGCTTTCTCCGGCGCGGCGCTGTGGTTCCTCGGCGAGGAGACCTCGGCCGGCATGCACACCGGCACGCTCTCGTTCAGCGCCACGGCGCCCGGCACCTACCAGTACCTCTGCCCGGTCCCCGGGCACGCCCAAGAAGGGATGGCCGGCACCTTCGTCGTCAGGGCGAAGGGCTGATCCGGCGCTGGCACCTGTAACGCCTCACGGGAGGGCGTGCCCTCATGGCACAGGGGGAGCGGGTCCGAATGGGAGCGGTGCTCTCGAACCTGCACCAGCCCAAGGTGATGATCTGGTTGGAGGTAGCCTGTCGGATCATTGCGCGATGGCCGAGGAGACCGGTCGCCCAGGCGCTCCACGCGCCAGCAACGTCGCCGAGGGTACAGCCGCCGCCACTTTCGGTACCAGTGGACCGCCATCGGTCTCCCGTCGAGGGCCGAGAGCAGAGCGACTGGGACCCTGACCTTCATGATCGAAGGGACTGCGGGGTGGCAGCTCGAGGAGGGCGCCATCGCGAGGTCACGGCGCGCTGGTCGTCGGACCCTGACCGTGCGGCGGTGCGGGCGCGCCGCTCGGGGTGCTGGCCGCTTCGGCCTCGGCCTCGGCTTTGGCGAGCGCAGACCGAGCGACCTGGGCGTCCGCGGCAGAGGGCCCGAGCGCGAGGTAGCGGCGCAGTTCGCCCACTGCTGCATGTGGGTCGCCGCTGCCGAGGTTCGTGAGGCCGAGGAGCAGGTAGGCGTCGGGATAGGAAGGATCGGCCTTGATGGCGGCGTTGATCGAGGCGATGCCCCTGGCAAGAAGTGCCTTGTTCCCCGAGGCCACGCCGGCGTTGGCGACGATCCAACCCGAAGAGGCGAGGGCTTCGGGTTCGTCGGGCTGGGCGGCGAGGACCGCCTCGAACAGCTTGAGGGCTTGCAGCTCGTCGCCCCTCACCAGGTCGGCCTGGGCGTCGACCAGCTCGTTGCCGATCGCCGGCGGGAGAGACCCGGTGATGGTCTGGGTGGGGAGGCGGTTCCCGGCAGTGCCGTCGACGGCGAG
Organism: Actinomycetes bacterium; assembly: GCA_021803085.1. Classification (GTDB taxonomy): domain Bacteria; phylum Actinomycetota; class Acidimicrobiia; order Acidimicrobiales; family RAAP-2; genus JAJYVT01. The sequence continues at coordinate 10,836 of JAJZMD010000138.1, read as the reverse complement.
CCCGGCACCGAGGGCCGTGCCGGCCACGGCGAGGGCGACAAGCGCCCGGCGGGCCCGGCGGCGCCGGCTGGTCGAGCTGGGCGCCCCGACGCGCTCCGTGTCCTCTTCGGGTTCGGTTCCCTCGGCGGCGAGGGCCGCCAGGAGGTCCACGGCCCGGCGTTCGTAGCCGGCCCGTAGTGCCAGGTAGTCGTCGTCGGTAAGGTCGCCGGCCGCCCGCTCGGACTCCAGGTCGTCGAGGGAGGCGAGGAGAAAGCTGCGCTCGTCGGCGAGGCGGCTGCGCTCGTCGTCCAAGGTCGTTGGCTCAGCCACGGCGTGCCCGGTCCAACAGGGCCCGCTCTTCGTCGCTGAGCGGCGCCGCCGGAGACGGCCGCCACCGCCGGAACGCCACGGCGAGGCCGCCCAGGGCCGCCACTGCGGCGGCGACCGGCAGCACCCACACCAGCCCGCTCAGTCCCCCCGCCGGCGGTCGCAACAAGATGCTCGGGCCGTAACGGCTCTCGAGGTAGGCCTCGATCTGCGCCTGGCCCTGCCCGACAAGCAGACGCTGGCGGATGGCGGCGCGTACCGCGGCTGCGGTCTGCGTCGCCGAGTTCTCCGCCGTCTCGTCCTCACACGACGGGCAGCGAACCTGGTTGGCGATGGCGGCCACCTGCTGGTCGAGGCTCTGGCGATGGTGACTGGCGAGGGCGTCGTAGCCGAAGGCGACGCCGAGGGCGACGACCATCGCCAGCCACACCAGGCCGAGGCGCCACCGGCGAGCACCCTTGTGGGTGATCCGAGGGGCGGTAGCCGCAGATTCCTCGCCCATCTCACTCTGATCCGGTCGCTGCCAGAGCCGGCGCGGGCAGCGCCTCGGCCCCGCCGGGAGCCGAGGCGGGCGCGGTCGGACGGCGACGTCGGCCGGGGAAGGCGGCGAGCGCCGCGCCGAGGCCCATGACGCCACCGCCGATCCACAGCCAGACGATGAGGGGCTGGACGACGACCCCGATGACGGTCGGGCCGTGGCCGACCGGGCTCGAGTCGAGGGTCAAGTAGACGTCTTGGAGAGGGCCCGAGACGATGGCCGGGGTGCCGATGCCTTCGTAGCCGAAGTTGAACACGCTGATGGCGGGGTAGACGACCGCCCCGCCGTCGAGGCGCAGTTCCGCTTCGAGGGCGTTGCGGTTCTGGTAGTGGCGGGTGCGGGTCCCGAGGTAGGTGACGGTGTGGCCGTCGAAGCGCGCCGTCTGTCCAGGGCGAAGAGAAAGCTGGCCTCGCTGGCCGTAGGTGGCGCTGGCGGCGATCGCCATCGCCACGATCGCGACCCCGAGGTGAACGACCATCCCGCCGTTCACCCGGCCGAGCAGTCCCCGCCAACCTTTCAGGCGGGCCGACAGCACGAGCTGGCGCAGTGCCGAGACGGCGACCACCGCGCCGAGCCCGAAGGCGGCCACAGCCGCCACGTCTCGGAGGCCGGCGACACTCGTGGCGACGACGGTGGCCACCCCGGCCGCCGCCGGCCAGCGCATCCGGTGGAGGAGCACGGTGCCGGTGGCCTTACGCCACGGCAGGGCCGGGGCCACGGCCATGAGGAACAGCAAGGTCAGCACGATCGGCGTCGTCATGGTGTCGAAGTACGGCGCTCCGACCGTCACGCTCTGGTGGTGGAGGACCTCGACCACGAGGGGAAAGACCGTGCCGAGCAGCACCACGAAGGCGAAGGCCCCGAAAGCCAAATTGTTGGCCAAGAAGGCGCCCTCACGCGAGAGCGGCGAGTCGATGGCGCCCGGTGAGCGCAGCTGCTCGCCCCGCCAGACGATGAGGCCGACGCCAGTCACCATGATGATCCCGAAGAAGCCGAGGATGACCGGGCCGACCGTCGAGGTGCTGAAGGCGTGCACCGACTCGATCACCCCCGAGCGGGTGAGGAAGGTGCCGAAGATGGTGAGGGCGAAGGTTGCGAGCACGAGCGAGAGGTTCCAGACCCGCAGCATCCCCCGGCGCTCTTGGACCATCACCGAGTGCAGGTAAGCGGTGCCGGTCAGCCACGGCAGAAACGCAGCGTTCTCGACCGGGTCCCAGGACCAGTAGCCGCCCCAGCCGAGCACCTCGTAGGACCAGAACATCCCGAGCACGAGGCCCAAGGTGAGGAACCCCCAGGCGAACAGCGTCCAGCGCCGGGTCTCGACCAGCCAGCCCTCGCCGAGACGCCCGGTGATGAGCGCAGCGACCGCGAACATGAACGGCACGGTGAAGCCGACGAAGCCCAGGTACAGCATGGGCGGGTGGAAGGCGACGAGCGGGTTGTCCTGGAGCAGCGGGTTCGGTCCTGGCCCGTTGGTCGGCACCGGGCCGACCAGCGTCTTGAACGGGTTGGCCGCGGGGAGGAGCATGAGCCCGAAGAAGAAGGCGGCGACCCCAAGGCCGACGAAGGTCGCCCAGGCGACCAGGGCGTCGCTGGCCCGGCGGCGAAAGTGCCACGCCACCGCGACCAGGTAGCCGGCGAGGATCAGCGTCCACAGCAACAGCGAGCCCTGCAGCGCCGACCACATCCCGGTGATCCGGAACAGCAGCGGCGTGCCGAGCCCGTCGTTCTGGGCCACATAGGCGAGGGAGAAGTCCCGGGTGACAAGGGCGTGCTCCATCGCCCCCGCCGCCACCACAGCGGCCAGGAGCACCAGCCACGGGTAGCTCTGCCCGCTGCGCAGCCAACCGGCCTTCCCTCGGGCAAGGCCCAGGCCGAGGGTCACCATCCCGACGAGCGCCCCGACCAGGCCGAGCACCACGGCGCTGTGGCCGACCGCCGCGTTCATCGCCGTGCCGGCCCGGGCGCGCCCTCGGCCCCGAGCACCAGGCCGTCGCGCCGGAGCCGGCCATGGCACTTACGACAACGAGCCGCTCGGCACGGTTGTGACATCGCCGCCGAGGGACACGTCCGGTCCTCAACCCCCGCAAGTGCCAAGAGGCTGCCCGCGCCCTCGCCGCCCCGGGGCGGTACGGCCAGAACGCAAGCCCTTCCCCGGGAGGTCTCGGCGGAGCAGTCGACCTTGGTCTCGGCCCCGCGCCGGGTCACGGTCGGTCCGTCTTCGTGCACTTGCTGGGTTCCTCTCCCGCAGTTGGGCGTGTCGGCGGTTGGTCCATGTCGTGGCGGCCTGTGCGATGCCTGCGACAACGGCTGCGACAAGGTGTAGTACTTTGACTGGCGTGGAGGCAAGTCCGAGCGGCGTCGCGGACACCGGTGTCGAAGCCGACGGGCCTGCGCCTCCAAACAGCGCCGCAGCCGTGCGCTCCCGAGGATCGGGGGCGCGGAGGCGGCGACCCCGTTGGTGGGCGGTTGCGATCGGGCTCGTCCTCAGCGCGACCGCCGTCGCCCTCGTGGTCCGCCCGAGCCTGGTCCAGACCTCCGCGCCCGGGACCAGCGCCCCGAAGCTCGTCACGTTCGGGGGCGGGCCAGCCCCGCAGTTCGCGCTGCCCGGGCTCGGCGACGCTTCGGCGACCCTCAGCCTCACCCAGCTGCGAGGACGGCCGGTGCTCGTCAACTTCTGGGCGTCATGGTGCGTCGACTGTCGCAAGGAAGCGCCCCTGCTCGAGGCCGCCTACCGCCACGACGGCGGCCGGGTCGCCTTCGTGGGCGTGGACACCAACGACACCCGCAGCGCCGCGCTCTCGTTCTTGCACCAGTTCGGCGTGACGTACTCGTCCGTCTACGACCCGCACGGCACCGCCGCCACCGCCTACGGACTGTTCGGACTGCCCACCACGGTGTTCGTGTCCCCCGAGGGCCGGATCCTCGAACGCAACGTGGGCGCGCTCACCTCGGGCTCCCTCACGCGCGGGATCGCCTTGTTGCTGCGCTCCGCGCGTCGGCCGTCTCCCGCAAGACGGCACGCACCGCTCCGTCCGTAGCGCACCGAGGGAATGGGCCACCTTGTCGCCAAGGCGAGGGAACGGCGATGCTGCGACGACGCCAGACCCCGCGCGGCTCGAGGCGCCGGCCCGGTCAGATGTCTCGGCCCAGACGCCTACCTTGGCGGGGCGGCAGAGGCGCGACCAGGTCGCTCGCTGGTGACCAGGTGGTCGAGGTAGCGCTCCAGCTCGTCGTGGTCGATCTCGCCTCGGGCGTAGCGTTCGCGGACGATCTCGAGCGGATCGGCCGCGGCCTTCGGGGCCTCGAGGCCCGAGGCAGGCGTCCCGGGCGTGCGAACGCGGCCCATGCAGCCAGGGCCCACGGCACGCTGACCGGCACCGCCTGCGACGAACCGCGACGCCACGATCACGCCGAGCAAGACCACGGCGAAGCCGACCAGCATGACGAGCGGTCCGAACACCATCATGTCGCCCACCACCTCTCTCCGAGTCGGTGCCGCGCCCGATTGGTCGGTGCGACCACCTCGGTGCTCGTCACGCCATCAATGGGCTCACCATCAGGATAGTGGCTGGTCACGAGACGACGAGCGTGCCGAACATGCCCGCCGCGGCATGGCCGGGGACCGGGCAGAAGTAGTGGTAGGTGCCGGTCGCGGCGGTGAAGCTCGCGCTACGGGTGAAGTAGCTCGCCGTCGCGGTGTCCTTCTCGGTGCGCGGGGGAAGGGGCATCAAGAAGAACGTGTCCGCCACGCCGGCCATCGCCATCTCCGGGTACGGCGGCGGCGACGTGGTCAGCTCGAAGCCGTGCATGTAGCCCCAGTCGGTGTTCACGAGCACCACGGTCACCTGAGCCCCGGGCGCCACCGTCACCGTCGGGTTGACCAGCCCGTCGATCTCCCAGGTCATGTTGGGCTTGCCGTGCGGCGACGCCAGCGCCACGAGGGTCACCGAGCGGCCGGCGTAGGTCACGGTGTTCGCCGCCGTATCGACGGTGGCTCCCTGTTCGCCCCGGCTCACCAGCGACGACAGGGCCCCGGCGCTGACCGTGTCCCCGCCACCCATCATCGAGGACCCGCCACCACCACCCATCATGGCGCCACCGCCCATCATGCCCCCGATACCGCCGTTCGCCCCGGTGCCTCCCCAGGCGCCGCCCATCATGGCGCCACCGCCCGTGTACCCCGAGGCGCCGGCACCGCCAGACGAGGTGGACGCCGAGGTGACTCGGGCCGCGGGGGCGCCGCCGGCGCCTGGGTTGACGGCAAAGGCAACCCCGGCAGAGAGCGCAGCGGACAGCCCGAAGGCCGCTCCTGCGATCGCCCAGCGGGTGATCGGTCCACCTCTCACCTGTGTCCTCCTCTCGTTCGTATACCCCCGAGCGTACCGGGCGGTGGTGAAGATCCGACGAAGATCCGGCGCACCCAACGCGCAGATGTGGCGGTCGGGGTGCCGGGCCGCCCGCCACCGAGCGCGGTCTCCTCGGCGAGGCTCGGGGCAGGGGTCACACCCGAGTCACCGCCGTAGCCACTCGGCCTCGAAGGCCGCCTTGCGGGCGTAAGTCTCCGCTGGTGCGCCGCCCGGGCTGGCCCGCCACACTCCGTGCCGGTGGTGGTCGTCCCGGCCGCCGTCATGCGAGCACGCCCACCAACACATCGACGAGGACGACGAGCCCGGTGAGCGACATCGTGAGGCTGCGACCGTGGGCGGTCTTGCGGGGGTTGTCTCGCAGCGGGAACAGTGCCTGGCGTCCGAGCGTGTACGCGGCGATCGCACCGACGAACACCACCCCGCCGGGGTGTGGCGTCGTCACCCACATCGCCAGAAAGGCGGGTCCCGCGATGCACAGGGCCAGCGTGGACTCGAGGAGCTGGGTCGGGATGCGCCGCACGCCAAGGCGCCGGTCCGAGGACCACAGGCCGAAGCGCGACGTGGTGGGCCGACCAGCGCAGCAGCCACCGAAGAAGCAGCCGAACCGCCCGATCGTCATCCCGACGAACAGCCCCGGGGCCGTCACGTCCAACAACGCGCCGACGGGCAGCCCGGTGACGAGCGCGCCTGCAATGAGGGTGCCGAGCGCACCGGCGACGAAGCCCTGGATGCACATGCCGGCGTTCCACACGGCCGGGCGCTCGTCATCTCGGTGCGCCGGCAGGAAGCGTCGCATGAGGTAATGGCCGGCCAGGTAGTAGGCCTTGGCGCCCAGCAGCCCGACCAGGCTGGCAGCGAGCGATACCCCAAGGACCCCGGTGACCGGCAGCTGGGCGTGGGTGGCGAGCAGCGCCTGGAGGACGAGGCCGACCGCGACCCCGAGGCCGACCAGGGCGGGCCAGGCACCGAGGTGCGCGCCCGGAGCGCGGGCCTGGATGACCGGCGCGTACCCGGTCGCCCCCGACGCCGAGGCGACCGGCAGGCGCGGCCGCCGAGTGGGCGCGGGCCGGGACGACCTGGCACCAGCGCGCCGATCGCTCACTGGCGTGGCGGTCACCTGCCACTCACCGGGCGCCACATCGGCGACGCGGGTCGTGATGGCAAGACGACCGCTGCCGGGCACGACACGCTCGACCGTCTCGGTCACCTCGAAGACGTCCTTCGGACGCGGCTTGCCCCGCACCCCGATGCGACGCCCGCTGAAGGCGATGGTGACCGAGTAGGGCTCCCCGTCGGCGGCGGCGTCGAAGAAGTAGGTGAGCCCGAGGGCCTGCGGCTCGACGTCGGCGAGCGGCTCACAAGCAAACGCGGTCACCTGCAACGGCCGAGCTCCCTCCTCGGCCACGCTCGGGCGCACCCCCAGGCGCGCCTCCGCCGAAGCCGTGGACAGCCGTTCGGATGAAGACCTGGTGGCCACGAAACGTCCCTCTCGGCAGGGCCCGGGACGGGCGCCAACTACAGTGTGTCGTATTCATCATGACGCGGTCCCGCCCTCTGTGCCAGCCGGCGGCCTCCCCGGCGGGTGCCGGCTCCGCGCGCAGCGGTCCTCGCCCTGCCCAGGGACGGCACCTGCAACGTCGCAGGATGGCCGGGCGGTCGCGGCCCACGGCCGGCCCTCTATGCCGCAGGTGCCGCCGTCAGCGCGTGGTGGATCAGGAAGCCGAGGCCTGGCCGGCGGTGGGTTCGTTACCGGTGGCCGGCTGTCCCATCATCGGGCCCGTCGCAGCGGTGCCGCGCATCATGGGCGTGCTGTTCATGAACGTGAGCATCTGAGAGTAGAGCGCCTGGAGCTCGGCACGGGCGGCCTGGGGGCGACAGGCTGGCCAGCATCGCCGACATCATCGGGGAGCTCCCGCGGGTGCCTGGACACCCGAGGACGCGTTGGGGCTCGGCGCGGGTGTCGTGGTGGTGGTCGTGACGGGTGTCGTGGTGGCCGCAGCGAGCACAGGCGCCGATGCCCTTGCGGCGGGCGGGACGACAGCCGGTCCGTTCGAGCCCGGGAGGCCCGCAACGGCGACGCCGGCGGAAACGGCGAACGTGAGCCCGAGGGCTGCTCCTGCAGCGGCCCAGCGGGTGGTGTGCGCGAATCTCATCGACCGCTTCTTTCCTCTCGGTTCTCTCCGACGGGGCTCAACCTACGGAGGGCTGGTGAAGATCCAGCGAAGGCTCGGCGCACTCCCGGCGCTCTCTGGGGAAGGCGGACCGTGAAGGTCGTCCCCTCCCCCTGCTCACTCGTGACGGTCACTGCGCCGCCGTGCGCCTCGGCCAGTCCGGCCACCACCGCGAGGCCGATCCCCGACCCGCCCGCCCGGGCGCCTCGACCCCGGAAGAAGCGCTCGAAGACATGGGGCAGGTCCTCGGGCACGATGCCCGGGCCGTCGTCGGCGACCTCCAGGCAGGCCCACGTTCCGTCGCCCGAAAGGCTGACGCGCACGGTCCCCCCAGGTGGGACGAACTTGGCGGCGTTGGACAACAAGTTGGTGACGACCTGGCCCAGCCGGACCGGGTCGCCATCGACGGCCACCTCGGACAGCCGGGTCTCGACCGACAGCCCCTTGTCGCGCATCGGCCCGGTGATCTGCGCGACGGCCGCGTCCACCAGGGGCGCCAGCTCCACCATCTCGCGCCGCAGGTCGAAGGGAGCACCGTCGGCCGAGGCCAGCGTCTCGAGGTCGGCCACCAGCCGGGCGAGGCGCAGGGTCTCCTCGTGCAGGGACGCCAGCGTCTCGGCGCTCGGCGAGGCCAGGCCGTCCTGGAGGGCCTCGAGCTGGCTCTGGAGGACGCCGAGCGGGGTGCGCAGCTCGTGGGCGACGTCTCGGGCGAAGCTGCAGCGCAAGACGTCCTCGGCCTCGACCGCGTCGGCCATGGCGTTGAAGGCGGCAGCCATCTCGCCGAGCTCGTCAGGGGCACCGGCCCGAAGGCGCGCCGCGCGCTCGCCGCCGGCGAGGGAACGCGCCGCGCTGGTGAGCGCTCGCACCGGGGCCGTCACCCGTCGGGCCAAGAGGAGTCCGACGAGCACGGACAGGAGACCCGCGCCGATCCCCGTCAGAAGCAGGAGCCGCTCGATCGACGACCGGAAGGCCTGGTCTGCGGGGGGTGGCCCCGCAGCGGGCAGGCGGACGAGCGCGGTGCCGACCCGGACTTCCGAGACCATCACCGGGAGCCGCACCGCGGGCCCGAGGTCCGCAGTTCCCATCATGGCCCGGTCCATGGCCGCCATGGCGCCGCTCGCCCCGGGCCCCGAGGACCAGACGAGCCGGCCCCGGGTGTCGAGGACGCTCACCTCCTCGTCGGCCATGGCCGCCAGCGGGTCGAGGGAGACGAGCGCGCTCGAGCTGAAGCGCCCCTCGTGGCGGTAGGAGGCGGCGATGGCGCCCACCAGCTCGCCCCGGCGGGCCTGCTGCTCAGCAGAGACGTAGCTTCCAAAGCGAGCCCCGAAGGCCACGTTCACCACCACCGCGATGAGCGCGGCAGTCCCGAGCCCAACCGCCGCGAACGCCAGGGTGAGGCGAAGGACGAGCGACCTACGCATCGGGAGCCACGTCGAGCTTGTAGCCGACGCCCACCACCGTCGCCACGAACCGGGGACGGTGGGGATCGTCGCCGAGCTTATGGCGGAGGTTCTTCACGTGCGCGTTGATCGTGCGCTCGTAGCCGTCGTAGTCGTACCCCTGGACCCGGGTCACCAGCTCGTAGCGCGACCACACCCGCCCCGGCCTTCCGGCCAGGGTGACCAGCAGGTCGAACTCGCTGCGGGTGAGGCTGACCGGGCGGCCCCCGACGGACACTTCACGACTGGCTCTGTCGATCCGCAGCGCCCCTCGGTCGAAGGAGGCGACCTCGGCCTCGGTCCCCCTCGCCCGGCGCAGCACCGCTTCGACCCGAGCCGCGAGCTCCCGAGGACTGAAGGGCTTGGCCAGGTAGTCGTCGGCGCCGAGGCGCAGCCCGGCCACCCGGTCGTCCTCGGAGGCCTTGGCGGTGAGCATGATGATCGGCACCTCAGAGATCGCCCGCAACGAGCGGGCGACCTCCTCGCCAGCCAGGTCGGGCAGCATGAGGTCCAAGATGACCAGGTCCGGTCGAAGGCGTGCCGCGGCCTCCAGTGCTTCCTGGCCGCTTCCGGCGATGAACACGGCGTAGCCGTCGTGCTCCAAGTAGGTACGGACCACGTCTTGGATCTTGTGCTCGTCGTCCACCACCAGCACGCTGGCCTTGCCCATTGCGACCTCCCTGGCGACACCGCCCGGCAGGAGCCACCGCAGCCCGGTGATGCCGGTACCCGGCACCTTCTTGCAGCCTGAGGCCCTTGCCGATCTAACTACGACACGGTATCGTTGCTGGGTGGCTCTTGGGAGCCCGTCCTGCCACGACGGTCCCCGGGAGGCGCGCTCTCGACAGGAAGGCGCGAAGCGATGCGAATGTGTCTCAACCGCAAGGTGCTCATCGGGTTGGCCGCGGTGGCCGTCGCTGTGCTCGCCGTCGACCCGCACGTGTTCACCCGGATCCTGCCGTTCCTGTTCTTCGCCATCTGCCCGTTGTCGATGCTGCTCATGATGCGGGCCATGTCGGGGAACAAGGCGTCGGGCGGCATGGGTGGCATGAGCGGATGCTCCTCGATGGCCAACGGCAACGGCGCCCAGGCCGGTGGCGCCTCTGGCCCGCCACCAGACGCCGAAGTGGCACGGCTGCGCGCCGAACTCGACCAGCTCCGGGCCGAGCGGTCATCGTAACGCTCGACGCGTCCCGCCCTTGGCTGCTTGTTCCTGGCGGCGCCCACGACCACCCGGCGATCAGCTGAACACGGCCACCGAGGTGCGTCTTCGCCAGCCGGGAACGCCATGGTCTCCACGGGGGAGACCTCCGACCCGACGTCGCTGACTGCCGTCGGCGCCCCGGCCTGTCTCCACCGAGCGGCACGAGATGAAGCGAGAAGACCCGGCGCGCGATGGGCCCGTCTTGTCGGCACGTGGGTGCTCGGCGGGCTGCTTCTGGCTTCTGCCGGCCATCACCACTGCACCAGCGGCGATAGCGGCTGGCGATCCGACGGGTTGCCGGTCAGCGATCGCGGCGGATGACGAAGCGGTACTGCTGCTGCTCGCCGCCCTGTCGCTCACTGTCGCTCGGCGCCTCCGCCACCAAGAGCGCATTGCCGGTGTTCCGGCACCATGCCGGAATGTCGCGCCAGCTGCCCGGGTCAGTGGTGATGAGCTCGAACACCTCACCGAGCGCCACCTGCCGGGCGGCGTCCCTCGCATCGATAACCGGTCCGGGGCAGAACCGGCCCGAGGCATCCACGACGAGAGCTGGCACGACGGGCTTGGCAGCGATCCCTTCTGGTGACATGCGGTCCATGCGGTCCCTCGCTTTTCGCTCGCGGATCGAAGATGTGCAGTCGTTGGCCACCGCGTCCTCAAGGGAGTGGCAGCCGCTGGCCAGGAATAGGCAGCTCAGAAGTACTGGGTGGTGTCGGCCGCCAGCACCCGATCGGTCAGGAACCACGTGGCGCCCACGATCTCGTCGACCTCGGGCAGGAGGTTCTCCCTCGTCGCTCCGAAGATCTGG
>JAJZMD010000016.1 GCA_021803085.1 Actinomycetes bacterium | reverse complement strand
CGGCGGCTGGCCTCGATCCCGGTCACAGCCCTCCACCGCCGGCAGGTGGCGTCCCGACGCTTCCGACACTGGAAAGACGGCCTCGGGATGGTGTGCTTCGACGGCGCATTGCCGCCAGAGACCGGGATCCCCTTCGTGACCCGGATCGAACGCGAGGCAGCTCGGCTCCGGCGGACGGCGATGCAGGGCGGGGCGGCCGAACGGTTCGAGACCCACGCCGCCGACGCGCTCGTGCTGGTGTCGGACGGCGGCAGCGCTGCGAAGGGCGCGGCCGACCTCGTCATCGTCTGCGACCTGTTCGCCTGGCGGCGTGGTCACGCCCACGAGGGCGAGCCCTGCCACCTGGTCGGCGGCGGACCGATCCCTGTCGAGCTCGCGAAACAGCTCTCGAAGGATGCGTTCTTGAAGGTCGTCCTTCACGACGGGGTGGACATCCAGAAGATCTGCCACGTCGGGCGCAAGTACACAGCGGAGCTTCGCACGGCGCTCGATCTGGGTCCCGTCCCGGACTTCACCGGCAAGGCGTGCACCGAGTGCAAGAGCACGGTGGGGCTCGAAAGGGATCACGAGGTTCCTGTCGCTCGCACAGGGCGGTCCTCGATCTCGAATGTGGTGTCGCGCTGCCACCGCTGCCACGCGGAGAAGACCGAGCGGGACCGCCTGGCCGGACTGCTGGGCCCGAAGGCACGAGCGCGTGCCCCTGGGGCACGGACGCAGAGGGCGGAGGAGCCGTCTACGGGCCAGGTGCCGACGCGGCGCGCCCCGCCTGCAGGGGGATGGCCGTAGGACGGCGGCCCGATCAGCCGGGCGAGGTGTAGCGGTACACGTTGGTCGAGCGCGCCGCGAACCCCATCCGGACGTAGAGCCGGTTCGCCGCCTCGCGGTCGGGTCGGGAGGTGAGGTCCACCGTGCGCGCCCCTGCCGCCTCGGCGCGTTCCAGCGCGGCCGTCACCAGCGCCGCGCCGACACCGCGCCCTCGTGCGGCACCGTCGACCACGACGTCCTCGATCCACGCGCGCACGCCGGTCGGGATCCGGAAGACGGCGAGCGTGAGCGATCCCACCACGCGCCCTTCACCGTCGCGGGCGACGAGCAGGGTGGTCGCCGGCGATTGCACGATCGCATCGAGCTCGGCGGCACCCGGTGCCGGCGCGCTCCGCGACAGCTGCGGGACGAGCGCTGCGAGCGCGGCGACGAGGCCGTCGTCGACCCGGGACGCCTCCTCGACGGTCAGATCGCCGGTTCCCGCCACAACGGCTCGCGTACGCGGTCGTAGAGAACGTCCCGTTGCTCGCCGCGGATCGCGGCGAAGACGGAGTCACCCCAGCGCTCGTAGCCGACGAGCGGCGAGGGGAGCCGGCCCGGGCTGAACCAGCCGACGTCGAGGCACTCGAGCGGGTGCGCCTGGAGGGTCCCGCCGACGGCCCTGCAATGGAAGACGAGCGAATAGAGCGGGATCCGCGAGAACCCGAGCCGCAATCCGTCGAGCACCGCGATGAGCCGGACCGGCTCGGCCTCGATTCCCGTCTCCTCTCGCACCTCCTTCACGACGACCTCGGCGGCCGAGTAGCCGACGTCGCACCAGCCGGTCGGGTACAGCCACGCCCCCGAGTCCGACCGCTGGATGAGCAGGAGCTCCCCACGCTCGTTGCCGACGGCGGCCCCCACGGCGACCTTCGGCGTGACGTACCCGGGCACGCCCTCTCCGACCTGGGACAGCCACTCCGAGACGATCCCCTCCGCGTCCTCCGGCGCCCGGGGGTCCGCGGAGGCCGCCGTGCGGATGTCGGCCGCGACGCGCAGGATCTCCTCGAACCGCTCCCGCTCGTAGAGGCTCGTCGAGAAGCCGAGGCCGGTACGCGCGGTCGCCGCAAGGCTCTCCGCCCACCGCAGCAGCGTGCGGGTCGGCACGGCCGGGTCCCTCTGCTCCACGATTCGACGCTACCGCCTCCCCGACGCCACGGCGGGCGCCGCAGCGACAACAATGGCCACCGTGGCCGTGAACACCGAGTGCCGCCATTACGTCATGCAGAGCACCCGCACCGGGGAGAAGCTCGAGCGTTGCAAGCTCGGGGCCAACGAAGCCATCCCGTTCGCCTGCCCGGAGGGCTGCGTGTTCTTCGAGGCCCGACGCGTGTCGTCAGCGGGCTGGCAGATCCCCCGCACGGACCGTCGCTGATCCGCTGGCCGGGGGCGTGCTCCTGAGCAGCCTGTTCAAGCTCCCGGAGCGGAACCCTTCGAGATCGAGCGAGACGATCTCGTACCCGGCGGCCTTCACCGCGGCGACCACCTCGGCGCGGCGCGACCAGACCAGCGCGAGCTCACGCTCGGCGACTTCGACCCGGGCGACCGCGCCGTGGTGGCGCACCCGGAGCTCGCTCAGCCCGAGCGCCCGGAGCCCCGACTCCGCCGCGTCGACCGCGCGCAAGGTGGGCGCGGTGACCGGCGTGCCGTAGGGGAGGCGCGAGGCGAGGCACGCGCCGGCGGGACGGTTCCACGTTCGCAGTCCGAGCCGCCTGGACAGCGCCCGCACGTCGGGCTTGGAAAGGCCCGCCTCGACGAGTGGGAAGCGCGCCCCGGCGGCTGCGGCGGCGGACTGACCCGGGCGGAAGTCCCCGAGGTCGTCGGTGTTCACCCCGAGCACGACGGTCGCCGACTCGGCTGCGGCGACGGGAGCGAGGGCGGCCATCAGCGCGTCCTTGCAGCGCGCGCAGCGGTCCGCGCCGTTCGCGACGTAGCGAGGATCTGTCATCTCGGCCGTCTCGACCGTCTGCCATCGGAGCTCCCACTCTGCGGCGAGCGCGCGGCAGTGCAGCTCCTCGCCGGCGGCGAGTGAGGGCGACACCGCGGTCACGCAGAGCGCCTGCGCCGGCCCGAGGGCACGGCTCGCGACACAGGCGAGGAACGCCGAGTCCGCCCCTCCGCTGAACGCCACGACCACGCGCCCGATCCCGGCGAGCACCGTCTCGAGCCGCGTGAGCCGCTCGTCGATCGCCGCGTCGCGCTCGGCGGGTGTCGCCTCGGGCGCAGGAGGCCGGAGGCGGCCGGGGGTGCTCATCGAGCGGCCGAGGCGAGCACCGTGGCGAGGTCGGCGACCATTCCCGTGTAGAACGGCCCGAACTCGGCGTACCGAGCGGACGCGGGGTCGAAGCGCATCTGGTACACGCATTCCTTCAGGTCCGAGAGTGCGACGGCGAAGAGCGTCACCCCCCACTCGAAATCGTCGAGGCCGGTGGATCCCGTCACGAGCTGGAGCACGCGGCCGTGGAACAACCGCCCCACGCGGCCGTGGCCCGTCATCAGCGCGAGGCGCTCGTCGTAGTCGAGCGTGTACCAGTTGTACGCGTCGCCCCTCCGCTTCGACATCGGGTAGAAGCAGAAGGCCGGCTTCCCCTCGGGGGGCAGCCTGGGAAAGAGGCGTGCCTGCTTCTGCTCGTCGGGCAACCCCGCCGCGTACTCCGACACTTCGGTGAGCGAGACGTACGAGGAGACGATCTCGAGCCCCGCGGCCCGAACCGCCGACTGGAGACGCCTGAGCCGCCACGGATCGGGGCCGAGCACCATGAGGGCGACGTCCGCCTTGTGGCCGAGGATCGACGCGGCGACGACCTGGTCCCCCTCCTCGCGCGCCTCGGCGGCGGCGCGGAGAACCTTCGACGGGTCGAGTGTCGCCCCGGCGCGGCAGAACAGGTGCAGCACACCGATGCCCGAGGACGGGGGGGCGGTATCAGCCATCGGCGGTCAGGGGCGAGCTGCCCGCGACGCTCACCGTCGACCTGCTCTCAGGACGCGACATCGACGCCAGTGTAGGAAGTCCTCAGACGCGCCACGAGGGCGCCCGAAGGGTGCCCTCGTGGGTATCCGCAGGCAGCGGATCTCTAGAAGTCCTCCATGCCGCCGCCGCCGGGCATGGCAGGAGCCTTCTCCTCGGGCTTGTCGACGATGACGGCCTCGGTCGTGAGGAACAGCCCCGCAATCGAGGCGGCGTTCTGCAGCGCCGAGCGCGTCACCTTCGCCGCGTCGATCACGCCGTCGGCGAAGAGGTCGCCGTACACGCCGCTGGCGGCGTTCAGGCCCTCTGCGCCTTTCAGGTTGCGCACCTTCTCGACGACGACGCCACCCTCGAGCCCGGCGTTCACGGCGATCTGCTTCAGCGGCTCCTCGACTGCCCGAGCGACGATCCGAGCGCCGGTGGCCTCGTCGCCCTCGAGCTTGTCGGCGCGCTCGGCCACCGCGGTCTGGGCACGGAGCAACGCGACCCCGCCGCCGGGCACGACGCCCTCTTCGATCGCAGCCTTGGTCGTGGAGACGGCGTCCTCGATGCGGTGCTTCTTCTCCTTCAGCTCGACCTCGGTGGCCGCGCCGACCTTGATCACCGCGACACCACCCGACAGCTTGGCGAGCCGCTCCTGGAGCTTCTCACGGTCGTAGTCGGAGTCGGTGTTCTCGATCTCGGACTTGATCTGGTTGATGCGGCCCTTGATGTCGGCCTCCGAGCCCGCGCCCTCCACGATCGTCGTCTCGTCCTTCGTCACGACCACCTTGCGGGCACGTCCGAGCAGGTCCAGACCGACGTTCTCCAGCTTCAGCCCGACCTCCTCGGTGACCACCTGGCCGCCGGCGAGGATCGCCATGTCCTGGAGCATCGCCTTACGGCGCTCGCCGAAGCCGGGGGCCTTCACGGCGACGCTCTTGAAGGTGCCGCGGATCTTGTTGACCACCAAGGTGGCGAGCGCCTCGCCCTCCACGTCCTCGGCGACGATGGCGAGCGGCTTGCCGCTCTGCATCACCTTCTCGAGCACGGGCAGGAGGTCCCGCACCGCGGAGATCTTCGAGCCCACCAGCAGCACGTAGGCGTCCTCCAAGACGGCCTCCATGCGCTCGGGGTCGGTGACGAAGTACGGCGAGATGTAGCCCTTGTCGAAGCGCATGCCCTCGACGAGGTCCATCTCCATCCCGAAGGTCTGGGACTCCTCGACCGTGATGACACCGTCCTTGCCGACCTTGTCGATGGCCTCGGCGATCATCTCGCCGATCTCGGTGTCGGCAGCGGAGATCGCGGCGACCTGAGAGATCTGGCTCTTGGACTCGGTCTCCCTGGCGATGGCGTGGATCGACCTCACGGCCTCTTCGACGCCCGCCTCGATGCCCTTCTTGAGCGACATCGGGTTGGCTCCAGCGGCCACGTTGCGCAGACCCTCGCGCACCATCGCCCAAGCGAGCACGGTCGCGGTGGTCGTGCCGTCACCGGCGACATCGTCGGTCTTCTTCGCCACTTCCTTCACGAGCTCGGCACCGATCTTCTCGAAGGGGTCCTCGAGCTCGATCTCCTTGGCGATCGAGACGCCGTCGTTGGTGATCGTCGGGGCGCCCCACTTCTTGTCGAGCACGACGTTGCGACCCTTGGGGCCCAGGGTCACCCGTACGGCGTCGGCCAGCTTGTTCATGCCGGTCTCGAGCTTCCGCCGGGCGTCTTCGTCGAAGGCGATCAGCT
>JAJZMD010000185.1:27538-30315 GCA_021803085.1 Actinomycetes bacterium | reverse complement strand
CGCGATGCTCGGAGGGCCGATCGAACGCACGGAGGAGGAATTCTTCCCTGGTCCCGAGCTGTCCATCACCGAGGTGACTCGTGCGTACGAGGACCGGGCGGAGGAGACGAACCGGGTCGTGCGGGAGCTGCCGCTCGACACGCCGAGCTCCCGCGAAGAAGGCACCACGTTGCGCTGGGTGCTGCTCCACCTCATCAACGAGACGGCACGCCATGCAGGCCACGCGGACGCCGTGCGCGAGCTGATCGACGGCAGCACCGGCGAGTGACGTAGCCCTCCCCTGGGGGCCCCTCCCCGGCACTGCTCGCGCCATTCCGTCGGGCCGGCCCGTGGCCGTCGTGCGAGCTGGCACACAACCATCTCGCTAAGGTCGGTCCTGTCATGGGCTCGGAGATCGAACGGGAGGTCCTGCGCCTCTTCGCGCGGGTCACCGAAGCCCTCGCCCGCGCGACGTGGGCGCTCCTCTCCGCAGACGTCAGCCTCGGCCGGTCGGTCGTCGAGGGCGACGAGGACATCGACGCTCAGGTCCAATCTGTCGAAGAGGGCATCTGGCATGAGCTCGATGCCATCGTGGGCGCTTCTGCAGACGTCCGTCGCCTGGTCCGCCTGCTGTCCGCCCTCTCAGAGCTCGAGCGGAGCGCGGACCTAGCCGAGCACATCGCACAGCGCGCGGTCTTCGGGCTGGGTGGCGAGATGACCCCGGTCAGCCGGGGCATCGTGCAGCGCATGTCGGAAGTGGCGATCGACATGTGGAGGGGAGCGGCCGAGGTGTACGCGAGCGGAAGTGCCGACGTGCTCGACCTCGACGAGACAGACGAGGAGCTCGACATCCTCCACGACCGGTTGACCGTCGAGGTGGCCGCGGGGTCGATGCACCCCCCGGTCGCCGCGCAGGTCACCCTTCTCGCACGCTTCTACGAGCGGCTCGGGGACCACGCCGTGAACCTGAGCCGGCGCCTCTCGCCGGCCGAAGGCCGGCCCGGCAGACCGCACGAGCGGGCGCCGGACTGACCGACCATCCGCCCCGGACCGTGGCGGTGGCGGCTCGGCTCCGGGTGGCCCACGGGGCTGAGCCGCGGGTCCCGGCGCGGCGCAGAGCGCAGGCTGCGGTCGCGGCCGGAGACCCGGGCAGACTGGAGCCGCGACGGGCGGGCGGCGGCCTCAGCCGAGGCGACGGGTTGCCGGCCGGCTGGCGAGCGTGACCGTCGCCACCTCGTGCTTGCCCGTGGCGGTGACCCACTCCACCTTCTCCCGGGTGCCCGGCGACACCTGGATCACGTCGATCGCCAGTGTGCGGGCCGAGGCCACGGTGCGTGTGCCGAATCCCGTGATCGTGTCCCCCTTCACGATTCCGGCCCTCGCGGCGGGCGACGACGCGACCACACCGACGACGTAGGCGCCCGATGTCCTTGCGAGAGAGGGTGTGGTGGCGATCCTCACGCCGAGGAAGCCGCCACGACCAGCAGCTGTCAACGGGGGGATGCGTGGGGTCGGCACGCCTGCGCCGTTCCGAGCCGATGCCGGGACGCTCGCGCCGCCCCACACGCTGTAGCCGATCCCGAGGCCCAGCGCGACCATCGCGATCGTCGCGATGAGCCCGCCGACGACCACCCAGGAGAGCGGGTGCCGTCGGGGTTGCGCCGGCGGGGCGGACCCCGTTGGCGGCTGCGTCGGTCCACCGGGCCACCCTGGTCCTCCCCAGCCGTACCACTGGGGCGAGCCCGCCCACGGCGGAGCCCCCCAGCCAGGCATCGACCACGGAGGCGCTGCACCGGCGGGCGGGGGCGCTGCACCGGCGGGCGGGGGCGCTGCACCGGCACGGGGCTCCGTGCCGATGCGCCACCACTCGGCCGACGCTGGCCGCTCCGGTTCCGGCTGGCCCGGTCCCGGGCCATCGGTCTCGTGGAGCCGAAGGGCCTCGCCCCTCGCCATCTCGAGCTCCTCGCTCGAGGACTCGTCGACCGCCTCGCCTTCCGGCACGCCGGGAGGTACTTCGGACATCGGGGCCTCCGTTTCTGCCAACACCTCATTCGATTACAGCTCCCTTCGATAAGAGCCCCCGCAACGTGGCCTAAGAAGATGAGAAGTAGCCGGATCTGGTGATGGGTGTCCCGCCGGTGGGGACAGAGCTCCCTGGCCGCACGGAGGAGACAGGGGCCAGGCTGGGTGGCGTGCCGGTCCTCAGATGACCACGCTCTTGTCCATCGCGATCGTGGTGTGCTGGGGTGCCTGGATACCGGCCGCTCAGGCCCGTCGGGGCGTCCCTCAGCGCACCCGGACGCTGTACGCGGCTGCCGGCAACCTCGCCTTCGCCGCCGGGGCTTTCCTGGCGGGCAGTGGCCGCCTGACAATGGGATGGCGCGCGTTCTGGCTGCCGATCGCAGGCGGCGTCGTGTGGACCGCGGGCAGCATCTTCGCTTTTCGCGCATCGCAGCTCATCGGACTTGCGCGAGCCGCCGGTTCGTGGACGCCACTCAACATCGTGATTGCGTTCGTGTGGGGAACCGCATTGTTCAGGGAGCTCTCCGGACTGCCCGTAGGACGCTGGGCGCTGCTCGGCGCCGGAGTGGCACTGGTCGCAGCTGGCCTGCTCGTCGTCGTTCGATCCCAGGAGGCAGGGGTCCCCGGGGCGTCCGGGGCGTCCGGCGGCGGGAGCGGCGGGAGCGGCGGGAGCGGCGGGAGCGGCGGGAGCGGCAGGGCGTCATATCGGCGGGGCCTGCTGTACGCCGCCGCTGCCGGGCTGCTCTGGGGAAGCTATTTCGTGCCCGCGCAATGGG
>JAJZMD010000185.1:0-27528 GCA_021803085.1 Actinomycetes bacterium | reverse complement strand
CGCTGGGCGCTGCTCGGCGCCGGAGTGGCACTGGTCGCAGCTGGCCTGCTCGTCGTCGTTCGATCCCAGGAGGCAGGGGTCCCCGGGGCGTCCGGCGGCGGGAGCGGCGGGAGCGGCGGGAGCGGCAGGGCGTCATATCGGCGGGGCCTGCTGTACGCCGCCGCTGCCGGGCTGCTCTGGGGAAGCTATTTCGTGCCCGCGCAATGGGCCAAGGTGCCGGCGGAGGTCGGCAATCTGCCGCTCGCGTTCGGCATCTTCGCGGGCGGACTGGCCCTCATGGCGCCGGGAGGGGCGGTGTACCGCCTCCCCGCCCGCGCGGCCACTGCCCAGCTTGCCGCGGGCGTCCTCTTCGGCGCGGGCAACCTCGCTCTGCTCGCCCTGGTCGCCAGGGTGGGAACCGGGGCCGGCTTCACCATCGCCCAGCTCAGCCTGGTCGTCAACGCCGCGATCGGGATCTGGGTGTTCAAGGTGCCGCTCCCAGGCTCCCGGGCGGCTCATCGTGTGTTGACCGGCGTCGTGATCGCGGGCACCGGTGGCTGCCTGATCGGCCTCCTGCACTAGTCGACGTCACGACGCAGCGGCCCTCGAGCTGCTGGCCGTCGGTTGCTCGCACGCTCCGGCCGCGACCGCGAGACGTAGGGCACGACGTCGATAACGTCGAAGGAGTGGCCTTCTATCGCAGCCAGGTGCTCCCTCGCCTGGTCGATCGGGTGTTGGGCACTCCTGACATCGGGAACTGGCGCGCCGAGGCGGCGGCGGGGCTCCACGGAAGGGTGGTCGAGATCGGATTCGGGTCGGGCCTGAACGTCGAGCACTACCCCGCAGAGGTCGAGGCTGTGCTCGCCGTCGAGCCGGCAGCCGTCGCCATGAAGTTGGCCAGGAAACGGATCGCGACGAGCCGCGTCGCCATCGAGCACGTCGGCGTGGACGGCCAGTCGGTGCCGATGGCGGGAGAGAGCTGCGACGCTGCGCTCTCGACCTTCACGCTGTGCACCGTTGCGCACCCGGCGGCAGCCCTGAGCGAGATCTTCCGGGTGCTCCGCCCCGGTGGCACCTTGCACTTCCTCGAGCACGGGATCTCACCGGATCCAAGGGTCGCTGCCTGGCAGCGACGGCTCGAGCCGTTGCAACGGCTCCTGGCTGGCGGCTGCCACCTCACCCGCGACCCCGCCACGATCGTGACCCGGGCGGGCTTCCAGCTCGGGCGCTGTGACCACGCATACGCGAAGGGGCCCAAGCCCTGGAGCTACCTCACGTTGGGAGTCGCCGAGAAGCCCCGCTGAATCCCGAGAGCTCGAGAGCTCACCCGAGGAGAGCGGAGCCGACTGGTCTCGTCACCGTCTCAACTCGGTGACCCGCCTGACACGTCGATGGTCAAGACCGTTGGCCCGTCGGCCGCCAAGGCTTCGACCGCTCGGGTGCACAGCTCGTCGACGCTCCCGACCGCATGGCCGCGTCCCCCGAAAGCCCGGCTCAGCGCGGCGAAGTCCACCGCAGGGCGGTCAACCGCGATCGGCTCGATCCCACGCTTCTCCATCCCCTGCCGGATCTCGGCATAACCGTGGTTGTCGACGATCACGACCGGGAGCGCCAACCGCTGCTCCACCGCAGTGAGCAGCTCCTGCACCGAGAAGAGGAAGCCGCCGTCGCCGACGAGGACGACCGCGGGCGCCCCCCGGCAGGCGCGCATGGCACCGATGGCCGATGGCAGGCCGTAGCCGAGCGTGGCGTACCCAGCAGGGTAGAGGAACCGGCCTGGTCGGTCCATCGGCCAGAAGTGCACGGTGCCGAAGTACGAGACTTGGGCGCTGTCGCCGGCGACGATCGTCTCCTGGGGCAGTGCTTCACTGAGCGCTCGGTTGACCACCTCGTAGGCCGCGCCGTCCACCAGCGCCTCGTCCCGCAGGACCGCCCTCATCTTCTCCCCTGTGCTGCCCCACGTCATCGGCCAGTCTCGGCGCGGCCGCACGGAGCCGCTCGACCCCTCCTTCGCGACAACTCCGTCCTCCTGGCCCAGACGGGCAAGGAGACCGTCGGCGGCGGCTCCAGCGTCCATGCAGAGCGTCACCGTCGCGTCGAGGTTCTTGCGCAGTTGGTGAGGGTCGACGTCGACACGGACAACGCTCGCACGGGTGTGGATCGGGTTCTCCCAGAGATCCGAGTCTCCGAGCTCGCTGCCGATGACGAGCAGCACGTCCGCAGACTCGAAGAGCTGTCGCGTTCCGCTCAAGCGGATCGACGCGCCGAGCGACAGCGGGTGGTGCTCGGGCATCGAGCCCTTGCCGCTCACCGTCGTCACCACCAACGCCCCAAGGCGCTCAGCGAGCCCCTGCACACTCCGCAACGCCCCACGCGCCCCACCGCCCAGTACGAGAAGGGGTCTGCAGCTCGAGCTCAGCAATTCCGCTGCACGCTGCAGCGCCTCGGCGGGCTCCTGTTCACCGGCTGGTGGCGCCGAGGCATCGAAGATGCTGCGAAGTCGCTCGGTCTCCGCGCTCCGCAGCCCCCGCCGCGCTCCCGCATCCAATGTCCACGAGCCTTCGATGACGTCGATCGGAAGCTCGACGTGGACAGGGCGTCGCCTCGCACGGCGCCAGCCACGGAACACCTCGTCGATCACCTCCCCGATCTCTTCCGGGCTGGAAGGGCGCACGCTGGCGGTGACCAGGCTCTCCAGGTGCCCGTGCTCGTCCTTCATCTCGTGGAGGAGGCCGAGGTCGAGACCCTCGGCGCCGATAGGGGGTCCGGGCGAGCAGAGAAGCACCGGGATCGAGTCGGCGTAGGCCGTCGCCGCCCCGGTGCACGCGTTCGTGATGCCAGGACCGCTCGTCGTCAGACAGACACCGGGTCGCCCAGAGGAGCGTGCATACCCGTCGGCCGCATACGCAGCCGCCTGCTCGTGCCGGACCGCGACGTGCGCGATGGCCGACTTGGACAGGTGCCGATAGATCTCGAGATTGTGCACGCCCGGTATGCCGAACACGACGTCGACGCCATTGCGCTCGAGCGCCGCGACCAGTGCCGCTCCGCCGTTCGGGTCGGATGCAGGCACGTACGTCATCGACGGTGCTCGGCGCTGCCGAGCCACTGCGCGAGCACGCGACCGGCACTCCGTGAGACGCGCTCGACCGAAGCGGGCGAGTACCACGCCGAATGGGGCGTGATCACCGTGCGAGGGAAGGCGAGCACCGGGTCGCTCGGTGCCGGAGGCTCGGTCCGAAGAACGTCCAGTGCGACACCGGCGAGCTGCCCACGCCGGAGCGCCTCGCCCAAGGCAGCCTCTGTGACGACATCCCCGCGCGAGACGTTCACCAGATAGCTCCCCGGGCGAAACCGGGCGAGCAGCCGAGCATCGATCAACCCTCTGGTCTCCGGGGCGAGCGGTACGTGGAGACTCACCACGTCGCTCTCGGAGACGAGCGTGTCGAGGGAGGAGGCAAAGCGGACAACGGTCCTCTCACGGCTCTCCTCCGTCCCGACGACAGGGTCGAACACGGAGACAACCATGCCGAGCGCAGCCGCGCGCCACGCGACTGCTGACCCGATCCGACCGAAGCCGACGAGGCCGAGGGCTGCCCCGCGCACGGTGCGTCCCAGCCTCGCATCGTCCCACCCGCCTGCCCGCACCGTCGCGTCCAGCCAGGTCACGCCCCGCAGGAGGTCGAAGATCAGAGCGACAGTGTGCTCCGCCACCTCCTCGACGCAGTACGGCTCGACTCCGATCACCGCGACGCCTCGCGCTCGGGCCGCTCCGGTGTCCACATGGTCCCAGCCCATCGACGTCACGACCACGACACGGAGATCGGGCAGTCTGTCGAGCACCACGTCCGTCACCTCGGCACCGGGCCCGGCAAGGAGCGCGAAGGTTCCCGGTCCTGCCGGCACGATCCGTTCCGAGCGGACGGTCGCACCCCAGACCCCGGGCAGCTCCCCAGCGACGACGTCGACGTCGACGATGTCGTCGATCACGACGATCGACCGGGAACAGGCGAGGTCAGACGAGCACATGGGAAAGGAACTCGGCCGTTCGCGCCTCGCTCGGCTTCTCGAGCACTGCGCGCGCCGCGCCGATCTCCGTGATCCTTCCCTCGAACATGAAGGCGACCCGGTCTGCTGCCTCTCTCGCGAACCCCACCTCGTGGGTCACGACGATCATGGTGCGGCCCTCGTCCGCCAGCTCCAACATCACCCTCAACACCTCGCCTACCACTTCCGGGTCCAGCGCGGAGGTCGGCTCGTCGAAGAGCAGGACTCTCGGGTTCATCGCCAGCGCTCGCGCGATCGCCACCCGCTGCTGCTGTCCCCCCGAGAGCTGCGACGGATAGGCCGACACCTTGCTCGCCAGTCCCACCCTGTCGAGCAGCAGGCGGGAACGGGCTTCCACCTCGCCCCGTGGCTGCTTCAGGATCTCCACCGGGCCAAGCATGACGTTCTGCAGAGCGGTGAAATGAGGGAAAAGGTTGAAGTGCTGGAAGACCATCCCGCACAGGCCGCGCTGGCGACGGACCGCGCGCTCGGACAGCTCGTGCAGCTTGTTCCCTCTGAGCTCGTAGCCGATGATCTGGTCTGTGACCTTGATCCATCCGCCGTCGATGCCCTCCAAGTGGTTGATGCAGCGCAGCAGGGTGCTCTTTCCAGCACCGGACGGCCCGAGGATGCACAGCACCTCGGACTCTCTCACCTCGAGGTCGACGGAACGCAGGACGTGGACGCTTCCGAAGGACTTCACGACCGAGTGGCATTCGACGACGGTGCGGTTTCCCTCCTTCGACGCCCGGTCAGACGGCACGTGTCCGCAACCTCGCCATCGCGCGGAGGGCCAAGCGCTCCACGAGCGCCTGCTGCCTCCCCCTCTGGAACCCCCGGCCGAACTTACGCTCCACGTAGTACTGGACGACGCTCAACACCGACGAAGCGACGAGGTACCAGGCGCCAGCCACGAGCAGCAGCTCGATGACCTCGGAATTCGCGTAGTAGATGGACTCCGTCGTCCCGAACAGCTCGTTGAAGGAGATGAACGCAGCGAGGGACGTCAGCTTCAGCATCTGAAGCGTGTCGTTCCCGATCGCCGGAAGTATGACGCGGAACGCCTGCGGAAGGACGATCCTCCTCGTGGTCCACGCGTGCGAAGCACCGAGCGAGAGCGCCGCCTCGGTCTGGCCAGGGGGCACCGACAGCAGTCCGCCGCGGATGATCTCGCTCATGTACGCACCCTCGTTGATGCCGAACCCGAGTAGCGCGGCGAGGAAGGGGGTGATGATGTTGACGGTTGTCCCGTGGACGATGCCAGGAATGTCGACGCGAGGAAAGATGAGCGCAAGATTGAACCAGAGGAAGAGCTGCAGGATGATGGGCGTTCCACGGAAGGCCCAGACGTAGAGCCACGCCACGCCGCGCAGGACGGGATTGTGCGAGGAGCGCATGATCCCGAAGATCACCCCGAGCGCGAGGCCGAGCATCATGGCGGCCGCCGTGATCTCCAGCGTTCGCAGGACGCCGACGAGGACCGCTCTGTTGAACAGGTAGTGACCCGTTACGCTCCAGTGGAGCTGGTGCGCGTTGGCGGCTCCGTACAAGAGCAGCGCCAGGAGCAGAAGCACGACGATCGCAGCAGCGAACCGCCACGGATGCTTCCGCCGGACGATCTCGTATGTGGACGCGCGCCCCCCCGCAGAGGTCGGCTCGAACGGGGGGACGCCGCCCGCGGTCAGCGAAGTGCTCCCCGACCTACCCGGCTGCGCGCCGGCTCCGTCGTGGCTCCTCAACGCCTCCGCCGCTCTCTCACGGTTGCGGCGTGCCCTTGTTGATCGTGGCCGACCTGACCGCCTGGCTCTGGACGTCGTACTTCTTCAGGATCCTCAGGTACGTGCCGTTCTTGATGAGCTGATCGAGCGCGAGCGCGACGACGTGGCCGAGCTGCTTCCCGAACGCGCTGTTGGGCAAGGTGACGCCGTAGAACGTGGGGTAGAAGGTCGGGCCGATCCGCTCGTACTGACCGGGATTGGTGATCTGCAGATAGTCGACGCTCTCCGGGCCGGCCACCGCAGCCTGCGCGCGGCCCTCCTTCATCTCGGTGTTCTGCTCGGGGATACCCGGGACGTTCACGAAGCTGAGGCCGGAACGACCCTTGCAGATCTTCTTGAACGCCGCCGTCAGGTTCGGTTGGTAGAGGGTGCCCGTCTCACCGGCGATCGTGTGACCGCAGAGCTGGGAGACCTTCTTGTACGTCTTCGCCTCGCTCTTAGGGATGTAGAGCTGCGTCCCCGTTCGGAAATAGTCGACGAAGTAGTCCAACTTGTACCGTGTGGGAGAGTCGAAGGTGGCGGTGAACTCCATCTCCGCCCTTCCCGTTGTGATCGCCGGGAAGAGCTCGGAGAATGTCGTGACGATGTGGGTCACGAGCTTCACCCCCATGACCTTCGCCACGGCCTCCGACATCAGGAGGTCGACGCCGGTCGCTCCGCTGCCTGTGTGCGTCGCGAAGGCCATCGGCGGGAAGATGTCTGTGACGTACTGGACGAGCTTTCCGCTCGCGCGGATCTTGGCCGGGAGGAGCTTGTACAGCGGAGGTTCCTTCTTCGCCGCGGGACTGGCGCCCGCGTTCCCCGCCAAGACCGCGGTGCCGGCCGAGGCGGCCAACGCGATCGCGAGCAGGGCGGAGAGCCCGCCGGACGCGCCGGCTAAGCGGCTCCGCCGCTTCGGACGCGGCGAGCTTCTGCGAAGATTCTCCGCGATCCGCTTTCGTGCATGGCTCGTCTCCATCTGGCCTCCGTCGATGTGGCTTGGCTGTGCGTCGCACACCATATCGCCCGTCCCTCCTCTTCTCTCTGTGAGCATCTCTCTCTGTCCTCGCTTGCGTTTCGTCCTCGTGCTGGGCGGCTGGTCGTTCTTCGATCGATCTGGCGCGCTGTGTCCGCGTCAGAACTCGGAATTGGCGGGAATCCACCACTCCCTTCCCCTCGGGGTCGTGACGTACTCGGGCCAGCGGTAGTCGACCGGCGCCGTGAAGTCGCCCGGCAAGAGAGCTGGCAGCGGGGTGCGCGCGCGGCGCTCCTGAAATTCGGACCGCGCCTCGGAGAGGACGTTCGGGCTCGCCAGGAGATCGATGAGCGTGCCGGCGATGACCTTGGCGGCGCAGAAGATCATCGGGTCGATCGTCGCTGGGATGCCCCCGAGGGCGTTCATCACCCAGTTCGGCACGCCACCCGGAAGCCCCGCGGTGCCCAGAGCGGGCCGGGCGACGTAGAGCCGTACGGTGGGCGCGTACCACGTCATCTCCGTGTAGTCGTCAGAGGTCCAGTTGGTCTGCCAGTCCGGCATCAGCGCCCTCAGCCGTCTCTCCGCCTCTTCGGGCTCGATGAGCGTCTCGGTCTCTGGCAGCCACGGACGCTCGACCGGGCTCGCGCCGAGGGCGGCACGCAGCTCGTTGCCGACGGCCGCCGCGTCGGGCCCCCAATTGGGGGGCCCGACGCGCGTGAGGTTCCGCCACCCCACCCTCGCGAGCGCGTGGTTGGCGAGGCCTGGCCGGTTGCGTGCGACCCACCTGGTGGCAAGCGTGCAGTGGGTGGCGCTGGCCGCAGCGGCGGCATTGGCGTCGAGCACGTCGAGCACCCTGTCCGCCGTGGCCACGTCGGGGGTGCGCCAGGAGTACTGGATCTGGGCGAGCGACGCAGGAAGGTTGTCGGCGGTGGCCTGGCCGGCCGTCAGGATCGCGTCGGAAAGCGACCACCCGCCGACAAAGGGGAGCATCGCGTCGCGCGTCGCGCTGGTCGCGGCCCACATGAGCCCCAGGGCAGCGTTGGCTCCCGGCGCTCGTGCGGCAGCATGCGACGCCGCGATCGGCGTCTGTTCGACGGCTCCCCACGTCTCGGGGTGGTCGCAGACGAAGCTGTAGATCCGCGAGTAGTACGCAGCGCAATGGGTGTCCCAGACCACCGTGTTGCACAGCGGGATCATGTAGAAGGGGTGGAAGCTCACGATGGCGTCGACACCGTCGTAGTAGCCGTGCAGCCCGTGGACCACCTTCGAGCCCTGCACCTTCTCCGCTGGCTCGCCGGTCAGCACGAGGGTCCCTCGCAACCCGGTCTCCTCCATCGACCGCTTCGCTGCGAGCGCCGCCGCGAGCGCCGAGATCCCGAGGGCCGAGTGAGGGTCGGTATGGCCAGGGGCGAAGCGGCTGAGCCCGGGACGCGGACCGGGGCGGGTGGTGGCCGACTGGCAGTTGCCGGGGACCGCGTCGTACTCGGCGTAGGTCAAGACCGTCGGCCCCGGGCCGTTGGACCAACGAGCGAAGAAGGCGGTCGGCATGCCAGCCGACCCCTCCTCCACGTCGAAGCCCTCAGCCCGCAGCCGCTCGACGTACCAGGCTGCCGACTGGTACTCGCGCCACGCCGGCTCGGCAAGGTCCCAGATGACCTGGTGCCAGTCCGACAGGACCTGGCGGTGCTCGTCCACCCAGCGGTCCGCGAGCGTCTTGGCCGCGTGCGCCCGGCGGTCCCCGGTCAGGTCCGCCGCGCCGTCGCCAGCGTCCGGTGTCCCGGTCACCCTGGCAACGCTTGTCCCGAGCCCTGCGGTCCCGGAGCGACCGGTGCCGCCAGCTGTGCGCGGAGTCTCTTGGACCCCGTCGGGAGCTGCCGACCCTCCGGCGGCGGGCGCACCGGTCGGCGCGCGCCCAGCCCGGCCCTCGTTCCCCCCGAGCCCACCTCGATCTGCCATGCGGCCCCTCCGAACGCGTAACTGCGGCATCTTGCAGGTGCCTCACGGATTCTGTCAATCGACCACATCGGCTGTTTCGCATTCCAGGCGCCGCTGCTTCGCGCGGATAAGGTGCGGTGTGTGATCAGATCAGCGGCACACTGGGCGAATCGCGGCTTCTTGTCCAGAGCTTCGCGCGGCGCTCCGGACGAACGGGCTTCTTCGGTGTGACCGTCGATCTCGACGACCTCGACATGCGCTTGGTGGGCGAGCTCCAGGTGGACGGCCGGGCGCCCATGGAGGCGGTCGCCGCCGCACTCGGCTTGTCTCGGGCCGCCGCGCGGTCCCGCTACGAGCGGCTCGTCGCGCGGGGTGCGCTGCACGTCGTCGGCGTGGTGGATCCTGCAGTCCAGGGGCTGCACGCGTTCGCCCACCTCTCCGTCTTCGTCTCGGGCTCTGCTCGCAACGTCGCGCATGCCGTCGCTGCGCTGCCGACCACGCCGCTGGTGTCGATCGTCGCCGGCAGGGCTTCGCTGATCGCCGAAGTCCGCGCTCCGGACATGCCTGCGCTGCACGACCTCATTCGCCGGGTGAAGGCGGTGGAAGGGGTCCACCATGTCGAAGCCGCGACCTACACCCGGCGCATCAAAGACCGTGCCAGCCCCTCGCCGCCCTCCGTCATGCCCCGGATCGACGATCTCGACCGGGCGATCCTGGACATCCTTCAGGCGGACGGACGTATCGCCTACGCCCGGCTCGGCCGAGCCGTCAGCTGCTCGCCGTCGGCCGTCCGTTCTCGGGTCCAGGCGCTCCTCGCCTCGAGCGTCGTCCGCGTCACCGCCATCACCACCCCGGGCCAGGCCGGCCTGACGCAGATGTGCGGCCTCGGCTTGCGCCTGAGCCGCACCGACGCGGCGGTCAGTGCGCTCGGCGCTCTCCCGGCGCTGAGCTATTTGTCGCTCACCGTCGGCCGGTGGGACGCGATCGCCACGCTCCTGGTCGCGTCACCCGGTGCCGTCGTCACCGAGACGGACCGGATCCGAGCGCTGCCCGGCGTCGACGGGGTCGAGTCGTGGACCCATCTGGAGGTCGTGAAAGAGGACTACAGGCTCGAGCTGACCCCGGCCAGGTGCAGGTCACTCGGCGCTGGGCGGCTGAGAAGTTCAAGACGCTGCCCACAGCCGATCGCGTGATGACCGCAGCGTGTGCCCGCACGTCTGCGTAGCGCGGTGGAGCGGTGTAGTACGTTGCGTCCCGCACTTCGGGAGGACGTGACGTGAGCAAGCCGCCCACCGGGCCGCCAGACGCGCGTCGGGTCCCGCGCTTCGCGGGACCTGACACGTTCGCGCGACTCCCGCGCCTCGACGAGGTCGAGCGGGCGGCGGTCGCGATCCTCGGCGTACCGTTCGACTCCGGCGTCTCGTACCGCCCAGGGGCGCGGTTCGGACCGTCCGCCATCCGAGCCGGGTCCAAGCTCCTTCGCCCTCACCACCCCTTCCTCGAGGTCCAGCCCTGGGACGTGCACCAGGTGGCGGACGCCGGGGACGCCGCCGCCAACCCTTTCTCCATCGCCGAGGCCATCGACGCCATCGACGCGTGCGCCCGGCGGGTGCTCGAGCGCGCGGATCACCTCGTCGCCATCGGCGGCGACCACACGATCGCGCTGCCGCTCCTGCGCGCGACCGCGGCCCGCCACGGCCCGCTCGCCCTCGTGCACTTCGACGCGCATCTCGACACCTGGGACACGTACTTCGACTCGCCGTACACGCACGGGACGCCGTTCCGACGCGCGGTGGAAGAGGGCCTCTTGGCGCTCGACGCCTCGGCGCACGTCGGGATCCGCTGCCCGATGTACACGTCCGGGGACCTTGTCGAGGATGCGGATCTCGGCTTCGCGACGATCACGACCGTGGACGTGGCGACGAAGGGCGTGGACGACGCGCTGGCCCGGATCTGCGAGCGCGTGGGGGACAGGCGCGTGTACGTCAGCATCGACATCGACGTGCTCGACCCTTCGCACGCCCCTGCCACCGGAACGCCCGAGCCCGGGGGACTGACCACCCGCGAGCTGCAGCTGATCCTGAGAGGACTGCACACGCTGGACCTGGTCGGTGCCGACGTGGTGGAGGTCGCTCCCGCCTACGACCATGCCGAGCTCACCGCGCTCGCTGCCGCGAACCTCGTCTACGAGCTCCTCGGGATCTTCGCCAAGCGCGCTGCGTCCAGACGCTGAGCGATGCCTTCCGCCACGATTCGCAACCGCGTCGGCGAGATCCGTCGCCGGACGAGCTCTTCTCAGCCGAACGCCGCGATCACCGTCGAGCGAGGGACGCCCGAGTGACGGCAGAGAACCCAGCCGACAGAGCCGCGCCAGGCGTCGTCTTGTTCGAATCGCTGGCCTGGGCAGAGGAGGCCCGCGACATCGACAGCCGCGCCGGCACGCTCGACGGCACCAGATGGGCCGTCGTGCGGTACGCACCGGGAGCCCGGCGCGACGTGTGGTGCACGGAGGGCCACAGGGGCTTCGTCCTCAGTGGTCACATCTCCTACGACCTCGAAGGCGGCGGGCGGCTCGATGTCCCGCAAGGTTCTGGATTCTGGCTCCCGCCCGGCTCCGGGCACAGGGGGATCAACGGAGACGAGGAGACCCAGCTCTTCCTCATCGACGTCCCCGACGGCTGACGCGAGGCCGGGCGCCACCAGCTCTCCCGTCGCCCGGGGGTGCGCGGGGGTGCGCGGGGGTGGGCGGGCGGCTTCGCCCGACGGGACGTGGGAGCAACCCTGCCGTACTGTCGATGCATGTCCGATCCCCTGGCTTCTTCCGCCAAGACGTGGCGCTACCACTTCATTCGTCCTGGTGGCGACGAGGTCGGAGCGGGCGAGTTCACCGACGACGAGGCGGCCATAGCCCACGCCCGCGACCTCTCGACGTCGATGAAGGAGGCGATCGTCGTGGAGCGCTACGGCTTGGTCGACTGGCACTACGTCGACGAGGTCGACGATCGCGCCTGACCGTTTCAGGAGCAGATCCGCCACCTGCCTCGCAGCCGGGATCGCAATCTGGGACGGCGCCAGCGAGGCGGCCGGTTGCAAGGGATCGACAGGTCGCGGTGCGACGCGCGGTGCACTGGCTCACGCGGACTGCCGGAACTCGTCCGACGCGACGCGACGCGACGCGACGCGACTGGACCCTACGGCTTGTGGCGACGCTCGTGGCTCGGTGACGCCCTCCGGATGGGAACCGCCGCCTTGGGGACACGTCTCAGCCCCAGGATCCGAAGAACGAGAACCCCGGGGCGGCTCGGCTCTCTTGCTCGCTGCGCCGCTTTCGCCTCGCGCTCGTGGCCGCCGGTGACATGGAAGTCCCTGCCCGTGTACCCGCGGTGGTACTTCACCATGAGTGGATCGAATGCGGCGCTCGCCGCCGCCGGGAGGTCCTGTCCGACCACTCGGCTGGCTGGCAGTCGTCCGCTCGCCGGGACGGCAGTACGATCCGAGACGTGACGACGGTCTGCGCGCACTGCGGGTGCGCGGTGGAGCGCGGCGTTCGTGTCTCCACGTGCGGCGACGAGAGCTGCTGCTGCAGCGCGCTCGCGACCCGCGAAACCTTCGGCCGGATGGCGGCGCAGATCACGGACGCCTTCGAAGCGCGCGACATCGTGTCGTTCGGCGCGTTGCTCGCGGACGATGCCCGGTGGGGGGACGACGACTCGCCCAACAAGTGTCGCAGCCGGCGTGATGTGGTCGCCACCTTCGAGCGCCTGCTCGCCGAAGGAGTCGGCGGCGACGTCGTGGAGACGAAGACTGGACCGGCGGGCGTCTTGTGTCGCCTTCGCATCCGCTGGCCGGATCCCGCTGATCGGCTGAGACGAGACGAGGTTCTCCACCTCTACCGCGTCCGCGATGGCCAGATCGTGGAGATCGAGCCCTACGACGATCGGTCGGCGGCAGAAGCAGACCTCGCATCCGTCTGACATCGTCCCTGTCGCTTGCCTTGCCACGGCCCGAGGGACCTTTCCGCCCCCGGGGCGCAGCGCCGCCCGCCTTCCCCCCCGTCGACATGTCCGGCGGCCTGCGATGGTGGGCACGCTCCGTATGCCCGGATCGCTCGGGACTCCGGAGCGCGACCACGTCATCGGTGATCGGACGTCGCTCGGGGGCGACGATCGGCGAGGTACTCGTCGGGCATCCCGGGACCGGGACGGACGACGACCTCGGAAGCGTCGATGGCTCCACAGTTCGAGCAGGTGAGCTCAGGTCGAACCGAGCCCGCGCACTCGGCATGCGTGTAGAGGATGGGCGGTCCGTTCGGGCTCGACCAGCGGTCCCCCCAGGCCGTCAGCGCGATCAGCGCTGGTGCGAGGTCGCGTCCCTTCTCGGTCACCAAGTACTCGTGCAGCGCGGTCCGCTCCGAATGGCGACGGCGCTCCATGATGCCGGCGGCGACGAGCGAGTCGAGCCGAGTCTTCAAGACGTTCGTCGCCACGCCGAGGTTGTGCTGAAAGTCGTTGAAGCGGGTCACGTGGGCAAAGAGCGCATCGCGGACGATCAAGAGGCTCCATCGCTCCCCGACGGCCTCGAGCGCGCGGGCGATCGAGCACACCTGCCTGTCGTACGTGTTCCCCAGCATGTCACCTCATCCCAGAGTGGCCTTGCATGATACAACCTAAACGCCTAGGCTAGCTTGCATCATGCAAGGTCTATCCAGGAGGGGCGCCGCCATGGGCGAGAGCGACTTCACCATCAGCTTCACCGTCGACCAAGCTCCCGACGCCGTCTTCGCGGCGATCAACGACGTCCGGGCCTGGTGGTCCGGGAGCCTCGACGGAGAGACGGGCGTGCCGGGCGCCACCTTCAGCTATCGGTACGAAGACGTGCACGTCAGCACGCAGACCGTCTCGGAGCTCGTGCCGGGCCGGCGTGTCGTCTGGCACGTCGACGACGCGAGACTGAGCTTCACCTCGGAACCAGACGAGTGGGTCGGAACCGATATCACGTTCGAGATCCTCCCGCTGGACGCGGCAACCGAAGTGCGCTTCACGCACGTGGGCCTGACACCCAGGAAGGAGTGCTACGAGAAGTGCTCCGGGGCCTGGACCTTCTACGTGAGCAACTCCCTGCGGAGCCTGATCACGACCGGCGTTGGCAGCCCCAACCCTCTCGCATGAGCGCCGCCGGACCACCGTTCGACCCTTCGCGTTCCGAGAGAGGGGCACCGACGGCGCAGCCCGAGCGTCGCCGGGTGCGGCGGGGCGCGAACCGAACGTGACGTGCCGTCGAGGTGACCTGGGCCGAGACTCCGATGTCCTGCAGCGTCTCGCACCCGCTCGAAGGCACATTTCTCCGAAGGTTCAGCAGGCGTAGTCGCCGTCGTCGGGATGGCCGAACCACTGCGTCACCGTGACGGTGCCCCCGGTGAAGGATGCCTGCGCACAGTTCGCCTCTGCGCCGGAGAGGGTGCGTGCTCCGGGAATCCAGCTCGGAATCTGGTAGAGCGATCCTGACGAAGAGCTGGTGCCGCCGGTGATGGTGTCCCATTGGCTGGAGGTCGAGTACGCCCCGATGGTGGTCGCCCCGGCAGCCTGAAGCCCCGCGATCATGCCCTGAAGGACGGCGACGTTCATCGTCGTGTCCGACTGCCAGGTGTTCGCCGTCTCCACGTCGAGCCACCACGGATAGCGCTTGGCTGTTCCGGGCACGGTGACCGGGGGTGACTGGCTGTTGATAGCGCTCGCAGCGGTCCCGAGCCAGGCTGCGTCCTGAGCCGCCTTGTTGTAGCCGTACTGCCAGGCGCAGGCATCGGAGTTCGCGCCGACCGTGTACGAGACGCCTGTGAGCGTGACCGTCGTCGTGGTGCACGCTGTGTACGGGTCGGTGCCCGAGGAAGTCTTGGGCCAGTCGGCGATCACGGTGCCGTTGGAGACGTTCCCCGGATCGGCGGTGTTGACATACAGCGACGCCTTGGGCTGGCTCGACCCGCCAGTTGCGGAGGCGACGGCCCAGTACAGCTCGCTCTCGGCGTAGCTCGGGTACGACGACGAGGGCCCGAAGCAGGGGTTGAGATCGTTGGCGAGCCCTCCCGTCACACCGACGATGCCGAACGCGGGGCTCGCCGGCAGGCTGCTGCCGCACTGCGGGTAGGAGACGTCGTTGCCGGTGGGCGTGGCTGTCCCACCGCCCCCGCCGCCGCCGTGGCCCGCGGGCTTCGCCGCAACGGCCGGGGTGGCACTGCCGGCGACGAGCACAGCGACGATGACCGCTTGGGCTGCGACTCGAGCAGCACGACGTCCCACAGTTCGCCTGCCCATTCCCTGCGCCTCCTTCGTTCGCGGTGTCGGAATCGTAAGGGATCGGACTCCCTCGGCGCGCTGAATCCAGACCTTTGACACCCCACCCAAGTCGTCGGCGTCGCTCTTCGACATCGACCGCGAGCCCGACGTCCGGCCGGTTGCCGTGCGGAGGGTGCCTGCCCTCGTCGCCGGTGAGGTCGGTCCCATAGAACCCAGAGCGCTCCTCGTCGCACTGCGCCCAGGTGCAGACGGGGATCTGGAACTCGAGGAGCGCGTCAGGCGTGGTGCGCGGGCGGCCCGTCGGGTCAGGAGGTGACGCGCGGACCGACGGTGCCGTTCCCGGCTCGTTCGGTCAGAACGGGGCTGCGATGATCGTGCTGGGCTGTGGCAGCGCAGCACGAGCGCATCGGCCCACACAAGCGACCCGTGGCCATCGGGTAGCGGTTGGGCAACGAGACCGCTCCGTGCCGGCTCGAGCAAGTGGTGGGTGATCGACCGCCTCGATGACCAGCTCGTCGACGTCGACGAGACCGGGGGACCGGTCAAGGATTGCCGTGCTGCTTGACAAAATGTTCAAGCCAGCAGATAGGACGGCCACGCAGAGATGCGGCACCGGCAGGAGGCGGCACCCGCAGCACCGATGGGGCGCCAAGGGTGCGGGCTCCGGTTCGCACACGAGTATTGCCTGGTCAGCCTGGGAAGTCGTAGGGAGCGTGGTGGCATGTCGAGCTCTGCTGGGAGGGACGTGCCGCCGATGACTGACGTTCGACCCCTCTCACGTGTTCCAGCGCCGATCGATTGACATTTCGTCTGGCGGCGATTGACATTCAGTCCAGGGGCAGACCAAGATTGACCCGTGCGAGCATCGCCTGGGGGGGGCTCGCGCCCGTGAGGGCCGTGGGTTGGCGTCGCGTCCTGTTGCGTTGGTACGCATTACCTGGGTCTCTCCTCGCCGCCCTCCTGCTCGGGGCCGCGATGATGGCAGCCCTCGGCGCCGACCCTTTGACCGGGTACCACGCACTCGTCGTGGGCGCCTTCGGCGGCAGCACAGCGCTCGGGGCCACTGCCGTCCGTGCCGCTCCGCTGCTGCTCGTCGGGATCGGAATCTGCATCGCCTTCCGTGCCAACGTCCTGAACATCGGCGGTGAGGGCCAGCTTGCGCTGGGAGGGCTGGCAAGCACTGCAACGGCTCTCGCCCTCCCGGGCCTGCCGGCGGGGGTGCTCGTCCCCCTCGTCCTTCTTGCCGGCGCCGCCGGGGGAGCTCTGTGGGGCGCCATTCCAGGAGCGCTCAGGGCGTACCTGAACGTGAACGAGATCCTGAGCACGGTCATGCTGAACCTCGTCGCCGTCCAGATCATGAACTACCTGCTGTCCGGCCCGATGGTCGACCGCACTCAGAATTCGACGTTCGGCCTGATTCCAGAGACCCGGGTGTTGCCGCACAGCTCCTGGCTCCCGATCCTCGTGCCGGGCACCCAGCTGCAGGCCGGCGTGATCGTCGCTGTCGTCATGGCGATCGCCGTCTACGTCCTTCTCCGGCGCACCACCTTCGGATTTCGGGTGCGTTCCGTCGGGATCTCGCGCGAAGCGTCCCGCTACGCCGGCATGGCGGTGAAGCGGACGATGACGGCCGCGATGACGCTGAGCGGGGCGATGTGCGGGCTCGGAGGCGCCCTCCTCGTGTTCGGGAGCACATCCCACCGCATGGTGACCGACGGCAGCCTGACGGGCTTCACCGGGTCCGATGGCTTCAACGGGATCGTCGTCGCCCTCTTCGCGGGCCTCAGCCCCCTGTGGACCATCGTCTCTTCGTTCCTCTTCGGCGGGATGCTGGTCGGTGGGGACGCACTGCAGGTGGCAACCGGGGTCCCTTCCACCATGGTCACGACCCTCGAGGGCGTCCTCGTCGTCCTCCTCGTGTCCCTCGAGTACCTGCGGCGCCGGGAGCGCCTCAACGCGCTCGCGCCCCCCGTGGCCGGAAGCGAGTCATCGCTTTCACAACGCGTCCTCGCGCCCTTCTCCAAGGGCGCGTCCCGGGTGCCCGCCTGCCCTCCTTCTCAGTTGCAGCCCGGTCCGGTGGAGGGGAGCGGCGCCGTCGTGGGGGCCCCGCCGGGAGGCCCGCAATGAGCGAGTTCTTCAGCCAGACGGTGCTCACTGCGACGTTCACCGCCGCGCTCGGCCTTGCCGCGCCGTTCCTCTTCGCGACGCTCGGTGAGACGATGGGGCAGCGGAGCGGCGTCATCAACCTCGGCGTCGACGGCATCATGCTGCTCTCGGCGTTCGCGACCTACTACGCCGCCCTCCAGACTGGAGATCTTCTCGTCGCGGTCCTCGCAGGCATGGGCGTCGGGCTCCTCCTCGGGGTGGTGACCGCGCTCGCGAGCGTCACGCTCAAGGCCGAGCAGGGCATAAGCGGGATCGGCATCTACCTCTTCGGTCTCGGCTTCAGCGACCTCCTGTTCATCAAGCTCGTCGGCACCCCCAGGCCGATCCCGCAGCTGAACACGCTCGCCATCCCCGTCGTCGACCGCATCCCTGTCCTCGGTCCCATCCTGTTCCAACAGACGGTGCTGGTCTACGTCGCATTCTTGCTCGTACCGGTCGTGACGGTGGTGCTCAACCGGACGACCTACGGCCTCAACGTGCGCGCGGCAGGCGAGAACCCAGCAGCCGCCGACAGCGTCGGCATCAGCGTGGCAAGAATCCGTTGGTCAACGGTGCTGTTCGGCTGCACGATGGCCGGCCTGGCGGGTGCTGCCCTCCTGCTCTACGACGGCATCTTCGTGCAGGACATCACCCAGAGCCAGGGGTTCATCGCGGTGGCGCTCGTCTACTTCGGCGCCTGGCGCCCCTTTGGTGTGATGGCAGGGTCGCTCCTCTACGGCTTGACGATCGCCGTGGTCCTCCAGTGGAAATCCCTCGGGATCATCCCGGTCAGCGCCTCCGACCTTGCCGCAGCCGCTCCCGCCGTCCTCACCATCATGGTGCTCGTCATCATCGCTCGGCGATTCCGCCAGCCAGCGGCCCTCGGGAAGCCCTTCGAGCGCGCGGCATGACCGACCGGCAATCTTCAGCAACCAGACACCCACGAAAGGGGAGGCATCACATGCGCATCACCGACCTGAACAGAGTCACCATGAAGGTAGCCGGCGCGACGTTGATGCTCGTGCTGGGGATCGCGGGGTCCGGCGGCATCGCCATGGCGAGCGCCGCTGCGTCGGCGGGCACTCATAAGGTGACCTCCCGCGAGATCTCGGCGAACACGACGAAGAAGAAGACCGTGAGGACGCTGAAGGTCGCCCTCGTCGCCCCCAGCGCTACCAACGATCTCGCCTTCACCGAGTCGATGTACAGCGCGCTCGAGGATCTCAAGAAGACGGAGCACCTCAAGATCTCCGTCTCCGACACAGAGTACGTCGTCTCTACAGCCGCTCAGGTCATCCGGCAGTACGCTTCAAAGGGCTACAACCTGGTCATCTGTCACGGCTCGCAATACGGGTCGATCGTCGAGCAGGTGGCCCCCAAGTTCCCGAAGGTCTCGTTTGCCTGGGGCACGGCAGCAGCGACCTTCGGACTGCACAACGTGTTCGGCTACGAGGCAGCATCGAACCAAGGTGGCTACGTGCAGGGCTACATCGCCGAGATGATGAGCAAGTCGAAGGTACTGGGACCGATCGGTCCTATCGCCACGGGAGATGCCAAGCTGTACATCGACGGCTTCGTCGCCGGCGCTGAGGCCGCGGCCGCGGCCGCGAAGTCGAAGGTGACCGTGAGGCCGGTCTACACGGGATCCTTCAGTACAGACAGCCTCATGGCGACGGCCGCCAGGACCTTCGTCTCCGACGGCGCGGACGTGCTCACCGGCAGCTCTCAATCAGTGGTGGGTGCAATCGGCGTCGCCCGTTCGGACGGGCTGCCGTGGTTCAGTACGCAGTGGACCCAGGCGTCGATCGCTCCGAAGAACGTCGTCACGTCCCAGATCTACAACTGGAAGCCCGTCCTCATTCAGATCTTCACCGATATCCGTGCGCGAAAGCTCGGTGGTGTCACCTACACAATCAACCTTGGCAACGACGGCGAGAAGATCGCACTCAATCCCAGGTACGATCTTCGTAAGTTCCCGCTCACCCATGCGATCAGGGCCAAGGCGCAAAAGCTCATCAAGGGCATCACGGACGGCACAATCACGCCACCGCAATGACCGTCTCCGGCGCTCCGACGGCGGCGGGGCCGCCGGAGCGGGCGCGCGAGAGCGTGCTCGTCGCGATGTCCGGGATCACCAAGCGGTTCCCCGGTGTGCTGGCCAACGACCGCGTCGACTTCGATGTCAAACCAGGCGAGGTGCACACTCTCTTCGGCGAGAACGGTGCGGGGAAGACGACGCTGATGCGCATCCTCTACGGCTTCTACCAGCCGGACGAGGGAGAGATCCGCTTAGGCGACGAAAGGGTCGTGATCGCGTCGCCGGCAGGTGCCATCCGCCTCGGCATCGGCATGATCCATCAGCACTTCATGCTGGTGAACACGCTGACCGTGGCCGAGAACGTTGCTCTCGGGCTCAAGTCCTCCCGCGGACCCCTGACCGATCTTGCGAGGGTGTCGAAGCGCCTCTCCGAACTCGCTGAACGGTACGGCCTCCGGGTGAACCCGAAGGCACACGTCTGGCAGCTCTCGGTCGGCGAGCGCCAGCGCGTCGAGATCCTTAGAGCGCTGTACCGCGACGTGGCATTGCTCATCCTCGACGAGCCGACCGCCGTTCTCACGCCGGGCGAGGTCGACACCCTCTTCGCCGTGCTTCGCCAACTTGCCGAGGCCGGCAGGGGCTTGGTCTTCATCTCCCACAAGGTCAAGGAGGTCCTCGACCTATCGGATCGGATGACCGTGCTGCGGGCTGGGCGTCGGGTCGGGACGCTCGATCGGTCCGATGCCACCCGCGAGGCACTCATCGAGATGATGGTCGGCCGCACGCTCGTGACCGAAGTCCAACCTCCGAAGGCGGAGAGCGGAGCGGTCGTACTCGGCGTGCGCGCACTGGTCGTGAGGGGCGACCGGGGAGACGACGCGGTGCGCGACCTCGACCTCGAGGTGCGGGAGGGGGAGGTCGTCGGCATCGCCGGTGTATCCGGCAACGGTCAGCGGGAGCTGGCCGAGGCCATCGCCGGCCTGCGAAAGCCGTCTGGAGGCACCGTGCGGCTTGCGGGAAGTGACATCTCCGGAGCCGGACCGGCGGTCGCGAGGTCCGCCGGTCTCGCCTATGTGCCCGAGGAGCGGTTGCGGGACGGAGTGGTGCCCGACTTCAGCGTCATGGAGAACCTGCTACTCGTCGATAGTCATAAGGCGCCGTACTCCCGGCTCGGTTTCCTTCAGAACAGCGTCATCCGTCGACACTGCGCACGGCTCGTTGAGGAGTTCGACGTCCGCACTCCGAGCCTCGACACGCCGGTACGGACCCTCTCAGGCGGCAACATCCAGAAGCTCATCATGGCTCGAGAGCTCGTGCGACGTCCGAAGTTTCTCCTCGTCGCCCAACCCACCCGGGGCGTCGACATCGGAGCAGCCCAATACATCCACAATCGCCTCATCAGCCAGCGCGACGCCGGCACCGCGATCCTGATCGTCTCCGAGGACCTGGACGAGTTGATGGCGATCTCCGACCGCGTGCTCGTAATGTACGAGGGTCGCATCATCGGGTCGGCCGATCCGCGTACCGCGGCGCGTGAGGAGCTCGGGCTCATGATGGCCGGAATCACCACCCCAGCGTGAACCCTGAACGCACCGTCGTGGCGCCGTCGCGCGACGAGAGCACCTGCGGAAGTGCCGCGGGAGCTCTGCCGCTGACGTGCGACAAGTGTACGAATGCCCCTCCGCCTCCCCATTGCCAGGTCTCACGCCGGTGCGCCCCCCGCCCCCGCGGGGTGGGGCGGGGGGCTTCCTCGGGACCGGATCTCGCCACCGATGTGAACCGTTCTTGACGAGGTGTTCACGTTTGGGCGTGAACAGGTCTGCCGTGCTGTGATCGGTGGGTCACCCACGCGGCAAGTTCGAAGACCCCGATAAGCGACGTCAGTCCAGACCGGCGCTTCCCTGAGCAGTCGCGACGCGGACGCAGGTGGCGCGTCCGGGCATCCCCTCCCCTGAGAACCTTTTGACAACCGAATGGTACTCGAACAAGGCGCTCGCGGCGGCAACCGCACGGCAAACCCAGGAACGAAAACGGCCTTTGAGCTGGGATTATGTGGCGCGCTCGGAGGGATTCGAACCCCCAACCTTCTGATCCGTAGTCAGATGCTCTAGTCCGTTGAGCTACGAGCGCGTGCTTGCCGCGGAGGCCCGGAGCTTACCTGACCGATAGAGAGTGGCTCCGCAGAGCGGGCCAACAGCGACCCATGGGCGGCGCCTGACCTGTCGCCGAGCTCCTCATACTCCGAGGTGACGACCCTCCCACAGCTTGATGCCTCCCAGGATCCCAGCGGCGTTGTCGACGATCGTGACCCTCTCCGCGGCGTCACCGAGTTCGGCGAGGTCGACCCGACGGGCGTTGCCACCCCCGATGAAGAGGTGGTCGAAGAAGAAGAGCCCGTCCAGGTTGGCCACGGACTTGGCGACCCGCCGGTTCCAGCGA
Source organism: Actinomycetes bacterium (assembly GCA_021803085.1). Lineage (GTDB taxonomy): Bacteria > Actinomycetota > Acidimicrobiia > Acidimicrobiales > RAAP-2 > JAJYVT01. Next base: position 5,922 of record JAJZMD010000185.1, on the reverse strand, counting down.
AGATCACCGATCTCCTTCCGGGTCCGTTCGCCGAGCTGGTCGTTGTAGGTGTCTCCCTTCCGGAAAGGCTGGTGCGCGAGCTCGAGGTGGGGCATGAGGGAGCCGTCCAGGAAGAGCGCGCTGCCGAAGCCGGTTCCGAGCGTGACCACGACCTCCAATCCCTTCCCGGTGACGACCGCCAATCCCTGCACATCAGCGTCGTTCGCGACCCGGGCTACCTTGCCCGTGATCGTACGCAGACCCTCTGCGAGGTCGAAGCGCTCCCATGCAGCCTCCAGCTCGGGGTCGACGTCCGTACCGGGTCCGTTCTTCGTGACGAAGTGTGGCGCACTGAGCACGACGCCGTTCCGGACCATGCCTGGGAAGCCGGCGGACACGCGATCGGCGCCCGGAAGCTCGGCGACGAGCCTCCCCAGCTTTGTCAGCAAGCTCTGGTTCCCCGCTGGCGGCAGTGGATACGTCGTGGCGATGCGGACCCGAGAGGTGACCATCCTGCCCGAGGAGTCGAGCACCGAAGCCTTGAGCCCGGTGCCCCCGATGTCGATTGCCAGCGTGTGCGGCCGGTCAGGTGCCGGCACGGTTGCAGTCGTCATTCCGCCGACTGTAACCGTGCTCCCCCCGCTTTCCGGCGGTGGAAGCCGATTCCCAGACGTCGACCGCCGACGTCGGGAGCATGCCGTTCGACGCGCCCGTGCGTCCGCCACGAGCTGCCAGCGAAGGGTCGCAGTACCAGGGGCGGAGCCGGACCCGAGCGGGCGGCAGCGCGCCGTAGAGCAGGACGGCGCATCCTCTCGGTAGTCGTCGCAGGGTATCGGGCGGCAGCAGACGACGCACCTGCGGCGATGTCGTGACGGTCCTTTCACCTCGGGCGCCGTGGGTGACCGACGGCGTCGCCAGCACCTGGTCACCGGCGAGGTGGCTTGCGAAGTCCAACGTGGCGGGGTCGGCGATCCCAGGCAGGAAGAGCTTCGCCCGGTGGTTGTTGACCACGGTGGCGGAGCGCTCCCCGTAGCGTGCTCGCACCTGGGCCAGGTCCTGCCAGACGGTGACGAGCTGGACACCGTGGCCGGCACAGGTAGCCGCAAGCCCGTCGAGCTCCTTCAGGGGTGCGATGTTCGCGGCCTCGTCGAGCACCACGAGCAGAGGCGGATCGAGCGGCCGCCCGGCACGCGCCGAGGCTGCGAACGCTGCATGCACCACCTGCCCCACCAACGCGGCGAACACGGCTCGGAGCCGCTGCTGGTCGTGCGCCGGCGCGCAGACGTACAGGGTGTGCTTCCCCTGCAGGATCGCTTCGGGATCGATCTCGCCACCCCCGACGGCTGCAGGACTCCACGGCATATGGCCCGGCGCGCGGATCCCGTAGGGTGGCGTGTCGTGGGCGTCCGCTGGCTCGTGCGCCATCTCCGGCTCGGCGAACGGCTCGAGCACCGTCTCCGCCGTCGTGTACACCGCCGACCGTTGCCGCTCGTCGCGCAACCACGTCGCCCGGGCCGCCTGCAGCGCCTCGGGCACTCCGGCCGCATGGAGGAGGTCCGACACCTCCTCGGTCTCCTGGGTGTCGACCCATCGCACGACGTCCCGCATCGTGCGACCGGCGGACGCCGCGGCGAAGAGCAGCGGAGCGAGCAACTTGGCCGCGGTCGCGTACCAGAACTCGCCATCTGCGGTGGTGCCGTCGCTGCGGGCTACCTCGGTGAGATCGGCCGCCACCCTCCGGGCTCGAGGCCAGGTTCTGGAAGCCGATACGGGCGACCACGTATCACGCGGCAGCCCAGTGCTTCCCGCCGGGTCGAAGCACCAGACCGTCCCGCATCGCGCTCGCCAATCGAGAGTGTCGCGGACGAGATCGGTCTTGACGCTCGCGGCAATGACGGGCCCGTCCCACGCCAAGATCGCCGGAACTGCGAGCGCGGTCGTCTTTCCGCTCTGCGTCGGGCCGATGACCGCCACCGATTGGGCCGGTTCCGCCGCGAGGACTCGGCGACCGAGCATGCGGCCAACCTCCTCGCCGACCACCAGGCGCCCACGCGGGAAGCCAGCGCACGCGAGCGGCCGGAGATCGGCGTGTCGAGCCCAGCGTGCTCCCGCATCGGGCGCCACGGCACGCCGCGGGCCGACGAGTAGGCCAAGTCCCCTCCCTTTCTGCACCATCCACGACCTCCCGGCGCCGGGACGGCGAACGCTCTGCCCACCTTTGGCTCCCGCGGGCTTGTGATGCCGGCCCAGACTGCCCGAGACGAGGACGGCGCCAGCGGCGCATATCGCGAGGACGAGGGCGACGTGGGCTCTCACGCCAGGACCGGCTCGAGAGCTCCGAGTGAGTCGACGGGTCCACCGACGGGTCCGCCCGAACGGCGATGCCCACGCTCTGACAGCTCCGACGCCTCGAGAGCCATCCCCACGTCCGTGTCGACGATCGCTCGCTCGCCGCGGCCGACGACGTGCTGGACGAGGAACGACCGCCTCCCGACCTTCCAAAGCGCGACCCCACGCCGGAGCTGCGGCACCACTTCGGCTTCGGTCTCCGACAGCGACAGCAGCTCCCGTGCCGCGGTCACTTCGCCGGGCGCCTGCCCGTAGACGATGCGCGTCTCTGAGTCCGCGAGGAGGCCGCTCGCGAGCCCGACCTGCTCGGATCCCGCGGCACCCACCGATTGGAGGTCTGACACCCGGTGAAGCACTGCGACGTTCGCGACGCCGTAGGCCCTCGAGAGCTTCCAGGACGCCTGGAGCCAGCGGGCAACGCCCAGGTTGGCGAGCACCGCCCACGCCTCGTCGACCACCACGAACACGTGCCCGGATCCCGCCGTCGAGGCCTGTCTCGCGAGCGTCGCCTGCAGCCACGCCGTCGCGCAGGCCATGAGCACGCCGAGCGCGGGCGAGTTGTAGAGGGCGGAGAGGTCGAGCACGACGAGCGACCCGGTGAGGTCGAGCCCCGGGGACGTCGGCCCGTCGAACATCCCGCGGAGGTCACCGTGCACGAGCCTCCGAAGCTCGAGCGCCACGTCACGACCGTCTTCCAACAGTGTCGACCGGCCGGTGCGCACGCTCGCCGCGGACTCGGCGCTCGGGTCCAACAGCGCGTCGACGACCTGCGGCAGGGTCGGCACACCCCGAGCGAGCGAGGCGGCGGCGAGCGCAAGGTCCGTTGCGGCGCGTTCTCGGGGCAGAAGCCGCCGCCCGAGGCACGCTGAAGCCAAGGACGCCAGGACCTCCGCCTGCCGCCGGCGGGCACGAACCGGCATGTCGTCTCGCGCAACCTCGAGGTGATCAGCCCCGTCGTCGGCACGCTCGAACCCTCCCTCGAGCTCTTCGTCTGCGGGCCCGGGGTCCAGCGGGTTCAACCGGACCGAGCCTCCCGGTCGGAGCGCGACCGGCTGCGTGCCCCAGGCAGCGGCGAGCGCGCGGTACTCGCCCTTCGGGTCCACGACCCAAGCGCGGCGCCCGAAGACCGATTGGCGCCAGAGGTAGGTCTTCACGAAGGCGCTCTTTCCCCTCCCGATCTGGCCGAAGACGATCATGTTGGGGCTGTTGATCAGGCCGGCTGCGTACAGCTCGAACGGATCGTGGACGAAGGAGCCGCCGAGCATGTCGCGCCCGACGAGCACTCCCCTGTGCCCGAGACCGGCCTCCGTGAGGAGCGGGTACGCCGCTCCGAGGTGCCGCGTCGTCACCTGGTGGGCGGGGACGCGTGGGCCGGTGCGCGGGGTCAGCATCAGCTTCGGGTCCGGTCGGACGGAAGGGACCGAAGAGACCGACGAAACCGATCGGACGGTTCGGACGGTTCGGACGGTTCGGACAGTTCGGACGGTTCGGACCGCTCGGACGGTTCGGACGGTTCGGACGGTTCGGACAGACGGACTCGGTTGGTGCAGGCTCTCCCCACGAAAGGGAACGGTCGCCCGATGCGTGCCGGCTGGCACCAGCCGGTGGTGGTCCCGCGAGGCAGGGCCGGTCCCCGGAACGGCCTTTCGGGATGCCCGATCAGCCGACGACAGGGGGAGAGAGAGGCTGGTCGGTCGCCCTCGGCCCGACGACCACGTGCGGATCGTCGTGGTACACACGCGCGGCCGCCCGCATGCCGCGACGGCCCGTGAAGGCCAGTGCCGCCAGCGTGCACACAACTCCGCACGCCACCAAGACGGCCCACGAAAGACGACTGTCGGTCGTGAACCTGCTGGCGAACCCGCCGGCAAGACGGCCCGAACCAAGGGTGGCGGCGCTCACCATGGACCCCATGACGGCCACGCCGAGCACGTTGCCCAATTGCCGGGAGGCCGACGTGATGGCCGACGCCACCCCCGCCCTCTCCGGGGGCATCCCGCTCACTCCGGTATGGGTGATCGGAGGGTTCACGAGGCCGAACCCGCACCCGAGGAGGGTGTAGGACGCGACGAGCAAGAGGAAGCTCGTCTGGGGGTCAAGGTTCAGCAGCAGGGCCCCGCCTGCGGCGATGCAGACACCGCCCAGCGCCAGTGGGATCCGCGTTCCAACACGCCCGATGAGGTGGCCCGCGCCGATAGAGCACACTGCGATGGCGACCGTGGCCGGGAGGATCGAGGTGCCCGCGACCAGCGCCGAGTCCCCTCGCACCTCCTGCAGATAGAGGGTGTTCACGAAGAGAAAGCCGGAGAGCGCGAGAAAGCTCGCCACCGCGATCGCGGTCGCTGCCGAGAACGGCGGGCTGCGAAAGAAGTGAGCTTCGAGGAGCGGCTCGTCCCTCCGTCGCTCGACGGCCAAGAGGACGACCAGGCTGGCACTGGCCGCGCACAACATGGCGATGATGACCGCCGAGCCCCACCCCATCGTCGGCCCCTCGATCAAGCCGTACGTGACCGTCGCAAGGGCGGCAACCATGAGGAGCTGGCCGACTGGGTCGAACTTCCTCCCGCGTGCAGCCCGTGATTCGGGCACGACGCGCCGCGCCAGCTGCCAGGTGGCGAGACCGATCGGGATGTTGACCCAGAAGACCGATCGCCACCCGACGCTCGAGACCAGCGCACCGCCGATGATCGGCCCGGCAGCGATGCCCAGCCCGAACATGGCGCTCCACACCCCAATCGCACGCGCTCTCTCCACAGGATCGCTGAACACTTGCCGCACGATCGACAGAGACGCGGGAACGAGAAAGCACCCGCCGAGTGCTTGAACCATGCGGAAGACGATCAGCGCCCCGATCGTGGGCGCCGCGCTGCACAGCGCGGAGCCCAGCGTGAAGAGCAGGAGGCCAGAAGTGAACAGCCGGCGCCGCCCGAAGCGGTCGCCGATCGACCCCGACAACATCAGCAGGCTCGCCAGCACCAACAGGTACGCGTCGGCCACCCACTGGAGATCGGCCACGCCAGCATGGAGGTCGAGATGGATGGTCGGCAACGCGACGTTGAGCGCACTGCTGTCGAGGTACGCCATGAACAGGGTCATGCTGCAGATGACCAGGACTGAATAGCGGCGAATCTCGGCTTTTCCCGCAGTTCCGGAGGGGCCGGCAGGGGCAGCGCGGCCGGGGGGGGCGGCGGGCGCGGAAAGACCGGAGGGGGCGGCGCGGCCGGCGGGCGGCGGTGTGGCGGACGCTGACACCTACGACCCGCTGACGGACTGCGTTCCTGACAACCCGGGTCGGCACATCTGCCTAGAGTTGCAGATCGCAACGGAATTGTGGAATCGACAGAGACTCGTGCCCGGTCCTCACCGACATGGTCTCTCAACTCGTGAGCCTACTTCTTCTCGATCCAGTTGTTCACCATGACCGTCGGACCAGCCGTTCACCATGACCGTATGGACATCCTCCCAGCGTCCCTGGTAGACGACGCGCTAGCAGCAAGGGCTCAGCGCGGTGAAGATCACCCGTGACCGGTCATTTCGTTCTTCACGGGCATGAAGTCGGCCTTCTTTCGCGGCACGGGTTGCCGTGGCGGTGAC
>JAJZMD010000079.1 GCA_021803085.1 Actinomycetes bacterium | reverse complement strand
CAGCGATGTCCTTCATAAGGGCATGTCCGTGCTTCGGTCCGGTCGCCAGGCTCATGAGCACGTACAGCGGCGGCCCCGAGAGGGTCGATCCGTCTCCGTCAGGCATGATGCAGATGTTACTACGGTCAACGTAGCTACGCAAGACGTAGGAGATTCCGGAGACAGACGCTGCACGGCGTCACCCGCCGATCCACGCGGATTGGATCACCTCCCTGATCGCACCCGGGCAGGCCGTGCGGCGCACGTCATCCCGATCCACCCTCGGCTGCGCGTGTGCGACCGCAACCGAGTTCCTATTCGACCGCTCTCACCGCTTCGGTGACGTCGCGGCTCGCATCCAGCATCTCGGCGGTGACGACCAGATCCGGGTCCCTGTTGCGTCCACGAACCGGCCCAAGCGCCTCCACGGGGATGAGGACCGCCCGGATGACCGTGAGGTCGATCCTGTCGAGAAGGACGACTGCCAGCTCGATGAAGTTGCGGGGCGTGGGCGCAAAGTCGATACGTTCGGGCACTGCGGAAGCGTCGGCCAGCTTCGCCCTGACCCTGATCCGCCTGCCATCGGTCCGGACGTCGCAGTGCCCTGTCGTGGCGCTGTTGAGCTCACCACCGAGGGCCTCGGCGAGCAAGAACTCGGCGTAGTCGCCGACCGGCGGGTCGTCGGTGCGGACGCCGTCGCGGCCGACGAGGGCGGCAAGCACGTCGCGCCAGATAGCAAGGAGTGCCCGAGTGGGTACGTCACGGGGGATCGGGCCCGCCACATCGAAACCTGAGGGCCATTCGCGGCGTCGGCGACGCGAGGGCCGGCGCCGACCTTCCCGGGTCTCGTCGGCGATCAGGGCCACGGTCAGCTGCCGGACTCGCTGGGGCTCTGCCCCGAGCCGAACGAGCACCTGCGAGGCGACGCCCTCACCCTCGCGGATGAGGCCGAGGAGGAGGTGCTCCGGGCCGATCTCTTCGTCGCCCAGCTGAAGGGCCTCGCGAAGGGAGAGTTCGAGGATTTTCTTTGCCCGTGGGGTGAACGGCGGGCTGTCTTCGCCGCCTCGACCCTGTCCGATGATGCCGAGGACCTCTGCGCGGGCGGCGTCGAGCGTCACGCCGGCACTCGCTAGCACCTGACGGGCGATGCTGTTGTCCTCATTGAGCAGCCCCAGGAGGATGTGCTCGGTCCCGATGAAGGGATGATCCAAACGCCGGGACTCCTCCTGGGCCATGACGAGCACGTGGCGGGCATGGTCGGTGAAGCGCTCGAACACGAAGCGAGCTTGACACAACTGACGTGGGCCCGGCCCTGGCCAAGGGCTTGATGTCGCAGAAGTTCCGGACTTTCCAGAAATTTCTTCCCGAAACCCCTTGACTTCCGCGCGCGATCGAGGTCTCCTCCGTCGTTCAAGGCGCTTGCTCCGGCCGCAGGGCAGACAACCCATGTTGCACAACCCCACGTCAGCAGCCACTTCGTCGCGCCCGGACGCAGAAGAAGCAAACGTCCAACCTACCTCCCGACCCGTTCTCGAGGTCCGGGGGTACCGACTCCGGGCGGCGGACCGGCACCTGCTCACCCTCCTCTGCGAGCACCAGGTGCTCACGACCGGCCAGCTCGTCCGCCTCGCCGGGATGCCCGAGCGCACCGTCCAGCACCGACTCGGCGTCCTCTACCCGGCCGGGCTCGTCAGCCGATACCGCCCCCGGGTAGCGGTCGGCACCTCCCCCTACCACGTCTGGCTGACCGCTTTCGGGGCGGAGGCCATCGGAACGAGGCCACCCGAGCCCTGGGGCGAGGACCCCGCGTCTGTGCGCACGGTCGCGGCGCTGAGCGAGCTGTGGCTCGACCTCCGCGACCATGGCCCAGAAGTCGGGATCACCCTCACGGGCTGGCGCCGCCTGCCCAACGGCCTCTCGTACGCCGATCCCCGCACGGGTGCCGACCGGCGCCTTGGTGCCGACGCAGAGCTCAGCGCCCGGCTCGGCGGGACCGAGGTGCGAGCGCTCCTGTTCGCAAGGATCGATCGGATCCCACCAAACCGGCTCGGGCCGGTCCTCACCCGGTGGAGCGCGTACCTGGCTGCTGCAGCATCCGCAACCTCGCCAGGTCTTCTGATCGCGGGCTTGGTGCTGACCCGGACGGAGCGCCGACGCATGACGGTCCTCGACGCTGCTTCGGGCGTGGCCGGCGCGACCGAGCGGGTGGCGGTCGCCGCCGTCGAGCCGAGCGCCGGTGCGCTCGCCGCCGATGCCGTCTGGCGCACTGCGGCCGACCCCCACGACCGTCGCCTCGCCGACGTGCTCGCTTGCGTGGCCGAGGCCGGCAGGTGACGGCGGCCCGAGCGGCGTCACGCCGGCAGGAGCCAGACCATCACCATCTGCAAGAAGTGGTCGGCGGCGACCCCCACCATCCGCAAGTTGAGAGGTCTCGGGTCCCCCACGGCGCAAAGCCCACCGCCGGCACCTCCTCCCGGCGTCCGCAACAAGAGCAGCGGACGGGAGGGACGGGAGCGAGTCCGCCCGCCGACGCGCGTGCTCGCCGTGACGCGGCGGGCAGAACGCTCGCCGACAGCGACAGGCCCGACGACCGCAACGCACCATCCACGCCGCGACGCTGCGTCGCCGAACCCCCGTCACCCGGCGCGCTGCGGCCGCTCGCCCGAGCATTCCTGGCCCTGGCGGCCGAGACCCACGCCGTCAGATCCGAGGTGCACCGCACCGTGTGCCGGGAGCACGAGAGGACCTTGCGGATGCCAGAAGCGGGGGGCCGTCACCCCGTCCGTCTCTCCCTCCGTCTGGGGCTCGCTTCTCCCGCCACTCCTGAACGGACGGGGTGTGCGGACGCGTCCTCGCACGTCAAGACCCCTCCCACCCCGCCAGTGAAGAACTCCGACTGTATTGGTGATTGTGCATGACTGCTTCGACTTCTCGCCGGCGGTGCCGGATCACGGACCGGCTGATCACGGACGTGGCGTCGTCGCTGACCGATCGTGATCGAGAGATCCTTCGACTCCTTCGTTGGCATCGAGTGCTCACGACGAGCCAGATCCACCTGATGTTCTTCCGTGACCTGAACACCGCCCAGCACCGGATGACCCGCCTTCACGAACTGCGTCTCGTGGAGCGCTTCCGACCACCACGCTGCGGCCGCGACGGCGAGTACCACTACGTGCTCGACGTACTGGGCGCCTACGTGGTGGCCGTGATGGCGAACCGTGACTCCGACCGGGAGCTCAAGATGCGCTGGCGCACCGACCAGGCGCTCTCGATCTCAATGAGCCAGCGCCTCGCCCACACCGTCGGCGCCAACGACCTCTTCGTCCGCCTCGTGGCCGCCGCACGACAGCGGTCCGACGCTGAGCTCACGACCTGGTGGGGGGAGCGCTACTGCAAGGAGCGCCTGGCCGGCATCGTCTACCCCGACGGCGTCGGCGTCTGGCGGGAAGGGGATGCCACGGTGGTCTTTTGCCTGGAGTACGACCGCGGCACCGAGCAGCTCGGCCGACTGGCGAAGAAGGCTGCCGACTACGCCAGGCTGGAGGAGGCCTCCGGCTGGGCGTTCTGGGTCCTCGTCGTCGTCCCCGGACCGCGGCGCGAGGCCGGCGTCCGTGGCGCCCTGTCCGGCCAGGGCCTGGCGGCCGCAACGACGACCCAACCTCTGGCGCTCCGGCCGGCAGACGCCGTTTGGGCGCCTCTTAGGGCCGACGGGACCCGGGTGCGCCTCGCCGAGCTCGCCGGTTGGCCCCGCCCGGCCGAGTCGCTCACCCGTCTGGCCCGGGCCGCCCGCTACCGCCAGGACCATGACGAGGAGGCCAGCTGACCCCGACCGACTTGCACCACCACCAACAGCGAGCCCTCATGAAGGGATCGACAAAGGAGCGTTCTGCCATGCGCTGTGTGATCTACCTGCGGGTGTCCACCCGTGAGCAGGCCGAGAAGGGCGAGGGCGAGGAGGGCTTCTCCATCCCCGCCCAACGCGAGGCCTGCACCCGCCACATCCGCGACGCCTCGTGGGACTTGGTCGACGAGTACGTCGACCGGGGCGAGTCGGCACGTACTGCTGACCGCCCGGCCTTGAAGGCCATGCTCGCGCGCATCGCAGAAGCGCGCGACGTCGACGCCGTCGTCGTGCACAAGATCGACCGCCTGGCACGGAACATGGAGGACCACGTCGCCATCCGGGCGCTGCTGCGGCGACGTGGCGTGGCGCTCGTGTCGGTGACCGAGAACGTGGAGGAGACCGCCTCGGGCCGCTTGGTCGAGGGCATCCACGCGCTCATGGCCGAGTTCTACTCGGCCAACCTCGCCGCCGAGATCAAAAAGGGGCTCAGCGAGAAGGCGAAGCAGGGCGGGTTCCCCCACGGCGCTCCGCTCGGCTATGTGAACCTGCGCGAGGTGATCGCCGGCCACCAGGTGGCACGCATCGTCCCCGATCCAGAGCGCGCCGCGCTCGTCACCGCTGCCTTCGAGTCCTACGCCACCGGCGAATGGACGCTCCAGCGCCTGGCGCAGGAGCTGGCCCACCGCGGGCTTGTGGGCCGGGGACGCCGTGACCGCGAGGCCAAGGCGATCACCTGGCAGGGGCTGGCCAAGATCCTCGCCAACCCCGTCTACGTCGGCATCGTGGAGTGGAACGGTGTCCAGCATCCCGGCACCCACGAGCCGCTCGTCGGACCAGAGACCTTCCGCCGGGTCCAAGAGCTGCTCGCCGCGAGAGCGGCGCGGGGAACCAGGGAGCGCAAGCACCCCCACTACTTGAAGGGCCTCCTGCACTGCGGCGTGTGCGGAAGGCGGCTGTCAATTCAGCACTCGAAGGGCCGCTACACCTACTTCTTCTGCCTCGGCCAGAAGAATGACCCACACGGCACCTGCCGGGAGCGCTACGTCGCAGCAGACGACCTCGAAGCCCAAGTCGAAGAGATCTACGCCCGCATCGAGTTGCCGGCCACCTGGGCCGAGCGCCTACGCGAAGAGTTGGCCGCCGAGATCGTCGAACGCCAGCGGGCCGACGCCGCCCAGCGCGAGCTGCTCACCCGCCGGGTCGCCAAGGCCGAAGCCCAGCGGCGAAAGCTCCTCGACGCCTACTACGTCGGCGCCATCGACGTCACGACCCTGAAGTCGGAGCAGGCGCGCATCGGCGCCGACATCCAAGCTGCCAAGGACCGCCTGGGTGACCTCGACGCCAACCTCGGCGAATGGCAAGAGATCCTGGAGCTGGCGACGATCTTCGCCACCCGTTGCGGTGACGCCTACGCCAAGGCGTCCGACCGCACCCGCAAGCAATTCAACGCCGCGGTGTTCGAGCGCCTCGATGTGAAGGACGGCCGGCTCTGCCACGAGCAGTACCGGCCGCCCTTCGACGACATCTTCAGCGTGTGCGAGTTCGAATACGGAACTCGAGTGGAGGTGATGGGACTCGAACCCACGGCCTCTACATTGCGAACGTAGCGCTCTACCAGCTGAGCTACACCCCCGAGGCTCACCTAGGATAGCGGCTGAGCAGGCGCCGGTCGGTCGGCGGACAGGG
>JAJZMD010000068.1 GCA_021803085.1 Actinomycetes bacterium | reverse complement strand
GGTGGCGTCGAGGGCTGCGGTGGCGCGGCCGGTCCACCCGGATGGCACGTCCACGACCTCGCCGTCACCGACGGCTGGTCAACCGGCAGAATGGCGGCGTCGGCGTCGGCGTCGGCGTCGGCGTCGGCGTCGGCGTCGGCGTCGGCGTGGCGTTCGGCGGCCCGCAGGCCAGCCCGGACCGAGCTCGTGCTGCGGCTGCTCGAGGAGATGGCGGCACGGGCGGCGCCCGCCGGGGAGCTGGGCGCCAACATCGGTCACCTGGAGCGGGCCATCGCCGCCGGCACCGTCCCGCACCGTCCCGAGCGGGTGGCCCCCGGTGCGGTCCTGGATCCCGACCCTGAGTCCGCCCACGAAGCGGGTCGCGACCAGCAGCACGGCCACGTCGGCCTTCGGGTTCTGCTTGTCGTCCACGCCGGCATGGTGTGAACGGCCGTAACCGTCCACCGGCCGAGCGGTTTGCGGCCGTCCACCGGCCGAACGGTGTGCGGCCGTCCACCGGCCGAGCGGTTTGCGGCCGTCCACGGCGCCCGGGGCGAAGGACATACCGACGCCGGTGCCCGCCTCGGGGTGGGCCGCCGTGAGCAGCAGGTCGTGCCCCGGGCTGTCGACGACGCTGGCGGTGCAGGTGTGGATGGCGGCGGCGGCCGTCGAGAAGAGCGCCCATGACAGGGTCCGTGGACGGGCCTGGCGTGGACAAGGGGGAGGACGCCGGGAGCGTGGGGCCGGTGCCGCAAGCGGCAGCCACCGCCGCGGCTGCGGCCATCGTCACGACGACGGCCAGCCGGGGCTGGTACCAACGGGTCCGTAGGTGGGTCGGGCCTACCGGTCGGGGTGTCGCCCCGACGGTGTTGAGAGTGCAAGCCAAGTGGGGAGCCTGTCTTGTCGTGGTCCGTGTCGCCGTGACCGCCGTCGACGGGGTGCGCCGTCCCGTTGGCGAGGGAAGGCCTGGCGAGGGAAGGCCTGGCGAGGTCGGTGGCATCCCGCGCCGCCACGACATCGGTGATACACCCTCATGCGACCATTGGCCGGTGCCCGCCGCCGAATCCCGCCCCCGCCTGATCGCCGAGATTCGCCGCTTCGGCGACGACCTGGCGACGATGGTGGCCGGCCTCGATCCCCGGACACTGCACCCGAGCGATGCTGCGGTGCTCGTCGGCGAGGTCGTGTCCGTTGAGCGCCGGCTCGCAGGGCTGCGGCTGGCGTGCGCGGCACGGGCGGCGGAGTCGAGTGCGGTGGCGGCCTCTGGTAGCCGGTCGGCCGAGCACTGGTACGCGGAGCAGGCGGGTGTGGGGCTACCGGCGGCGCGCCGGTCCCTTCAGACGTCGCAGCGCCTGCAGGAGCTGCAGCGCACCCGCGAGCAGGCGATGGCCGGCGCGCTGTCCGAGGTCCAGGTCGACCGGGTGGCGGACGCAGCTTCCGCTAACCCGCGGAGTGAGGGCGCACTCCTTCGGGCGGCCGGGCGCAGCGGCATGCGTGGCCTGGCCGCGGTGTGCGACCGGGCGAAGGCGGAGGTCCGCGACGAGCAGGCGGAGCAGCAGCGGCTGGCGGCTGTGCACCGTCGTAGGTTCCTGCGTCACAGCCGCACCGCTGACGGGGCGTTTCGGCTCGAGGTGCACACGACCCCCGACGCTGGGGCCCAGGTGATGGCGGCTGTCGAGCAGCGTGCCGGCCAGCTCTTCAACGTTGCCCGGCGCCAGGGTCGTCGCGAGCCGCACCACGCTTATCAGGTCGACGCATTGGTCGACCTCGTCACGAGCGCGGTGGCCGGTGCACGGTCTTCCGGCACGCCACATGCGCCCGATCGAGCCGATGCGGCGGAGGAACGTGGCTCGGCCACTGACCAGCAGGGACCGCAGACGGGTCCGGTGGCCAGCATCACGTTCCTCGTCGACGCCGAGGCCTTCCGTCGGGGTCGCCTCGGCCCGGGCGAGCGGTGCGAGCTGGCCGGCGTGGGGCCGGTGCCGTTGTCCATGGTGGAGCGCTACATAGGGGCCAGCCGCGTCGACCTGGTGGTCACCCGTGGCGTCGATGTGGCATCGGTGGTCTCGCTCGGTCGGGTGATCCCCCGGGCGCTCCGGGTGGCCCTGCAGGTGCGCGATGCGACCTGCGTGGTCCCCGGCTGTGACGTGTCGAGCCCACTCGAGATCGACCACATCGTGCCCTTCGCCCGCGGCGGGCCGACACGCCTGAGCAACCTCTGTCGATTGTGCTCACACCACCACGACCTCAAGACGTACCGGGGGTGGACCATTCGCGGCGTCCCCGGTGCGTGGGAGTGGCGGCGTCCCGACGAACCGGGCGATCCCGCCTCGACCAGCCGAATGGACGGCAGTCCCGCTCCGGCATCGGTGCCTGACGCGGCGTTGCCCGGCGTTGCGCGCACGGCGACGTCGAGCCGGCAGCGACAGGGGCGCCCACCGCGGTCGCGGTCCGACGGTCCGACGGCAACCGCGGGGCAGATCGCTCGCGCGCTGTTCGACTCGGCGTGATAGGCCGAGATTGACGCAGGGTCGGGGTGCAGTTCGGGCTGGAACCACCATCGTTCGACCCGACTTCGGGCGACGCGTGAGCGGTCGACGGGCCGGAGCCGCACACAGGCCGGCTGGCAGACTGTCGCCGTCAAACCTGCAGGGGGGAGAACCTCATGAAGGTGAATCGGAACCGGCGACGTCCGGCACCGGCACCGCGGCGTCCAAGTATTGGCACCGCGACGTTCGTGCCGCTCGGCCTGGCCTTCGGCTGAGCCTCGATCGGCGGCCGGACGCCCGTCGCGCGCCACGGGACCAAGACGATCGCCCTTGGCCTGTTGACCGTTGCCTTCGGCCTGACAGCAGTCTGGTCCCGGCAGCGGCAGTCAGGTCCGGACAGTGGTCAGGATCGGACAGCAGTCTGGTCCCGGCGGCGACAGTCAGGTTCCGGCGGCGGTCAGGATCGGACAGCAGTCTGGTCTCGGCAGCGGCAGTCAGGTCTCGGCGGCGGCAGTCTGCTCCCAACAGCGGTCAGGACCGGACGCGTAGGCCGTCGCAGACGACTCGCAGCAGCCGGCGAGTGGCGCCGTCGTCGGCCGGGCTGCCGTCGGGCCGGTGGCAGACGCCCATCACCAGCTGCATGACCTCGTCGGCGTTGAGGTCGCTGCGGATGCCGCCGGCGGCGACGGCCCGGTCGTACAGGAGCTGCACGGCCCGCTTCAGCTCGGCGACACGGTCGCCGTAGCTGGACCGCAGGTCGACCCCGGCCGCCCCCAGGGCGTCGAACAGATCGTGCTTGAGCGACACCTGCTCCCCGACGCGGTCGAGGAAGGCGAAGAACCGGTCGGTGGCCCCGTCCCCGCGCGCGCCAGCCTCGATGTCGGCGCGGGTAAGTTCCAGCAGCTCGTCGAGGCGGTGGACCACGATCGCCTCGAACAGCGCCTCCTTGGTGGGGAAGTGGCGGTACATGGTGCCAACCCCCACCCCGGCGCGCTCGGCGACGGTGTCGACGGGCACGGCCAGGCCATCGCGGGCGAAGACCTCTTCGGCGGCCACCAGGATGCGCTCGCGGTTGCGGGCGGCGTCGGCGCGCAGCGGACGGCGAGGCGCGTCCTCGTTGACAATCGGAATCATCGTTCCGTATAGTGCTCTGTAAGCGGAACCATCGCTCCCCATCCTATCCCGGACGCCAGGAGGCCACCATGGCATCACCGATTCTTGCCGCAGCCACCTCGCCTGCCGAGGCCGCCGAGCACCGCCGCCGCAACTGGGCGCTGGTGGTGCTCGCCGTCGCCCAGCTCATCATCGTGCTCGACGCCTCGGTGGTCGTGGTGGCGCTCCCGTCCGCCCAGAGGGCGCTGCACATCTCGGTAGCCGACCGCCAGTGGGTGATGACGGCCTACACCCTCGCCTTCGGCACCCTGCTGCTCCTCGGCGGGCGCATCGCCGACTACATGGGGCGCCGACGTACGTTCGTGGTGGGGCTGCTGGGCTTCGCCGCCACCTCGGCGCTGGGCGGCTTGGCCCAGAGCGCCGCCATGCTCTTCGCCGCCAGGGCCCTGCAGGGCGGGTTCGCCGCCGTCATGGCGCCGTCGGCGCTGTCGCTGCTGACCACCACCTTCACCGAGCCCCGCGAGCGGGCCCGGGCCTTCGGCGTGTACGGCGCCGTCGCCGGCAGCGGCGCCGCCATCGGCCTGGTGCTCGGCGGCACCCTGACCCAGTTCGCCAGCTGGCGGTGGACGCTGCTCATCAACGTGCCCATCGCCTTCCTGACTGCCCTGGCCGCCGTCCGGGTCCTGCACGAGAGCCGGGCCGACTCTCGCCGCGGCTACGACCTGTCGGGGGCCGCCACGGTGACCGCCGCGCTCTTCCTGCTGGTCTACGGCTTCACCACCGCCGGCACCGACGGGTGGTCGTCGCCGGTGACCCTCGGCCTGCTCGGCGCGGCGGTCGCCGGCCTGGTGGCGTTCGTGGTGGTGGAGCTGCGCTCCGCCCATCCGCTGCTGCCGGTGCGGGTCGTCCTCGACCGCAACCGCGGCGGGTCGTTCCTGACCTCGCTGCTGGTGGGGTGCGCCATGCTCGGCACCTTCCTCTTCCTCACCTACTACTTCCAGGGGACGCTGCACTACTCGGCGGTGCGGACGGGGTTCGCCTTCCTGCCCTTCTCGCTGGGGATCATCCTCGGCGCCACGCTGTCGAGCCGGCTGCTGCCCCGGGTTGGGCCACGAACCCTGATGGTGGCCGGCCTGGCCGTGGCCACCCTCGGCATGGCGTGGATGACCCAGCTGCACGCGGGCAGCCCCTACCTGAGCCACCTGCTACCGGCTGAGCTGGTGACCGCCTTCGGCATGGGCACCACCTTCGTCCCCATGAGCTCCACCGCCCTGGTGGGGGTCGACCACGCCGACGCCGGCGTGGCCAGCGCCCTGGTGAACACCACCCAGCAGATCGGCAGCACCCTGGGCACGGCGCTGCTCAACACCGTGGCGGCCAGTGCCACCTCGGCTTTCGTGCTGGCCCACCACGGCCTGCCCGACCTGGCCCGGGTGGCGCCTGTCCACGGCTACACCACCGGCTTCGCCGTGAGCACCGGCCTGCTGCTGGCCGCCGCGGTGACCGCCGCCACCCTGATCCGGGCCCGGCGGGGCGACCTGCCGGCCGAGGCGGCCGGGGGCGCCGGCGAGGTGGGGTTTGCCCTGGTGGGCGAGCTCGAGGAGGAGGGGGCCCTGGCGGCCGTGTCGGCACTCGACTGAGCCTGGCGGTATCGCCGTCGCGCCGTCCGTCGCCGCCTCGATGTCGACCGCCTTGCCGACGTAGCGCTGGGAGACGACCTTCGGTTTGCCCCCACTTGGGCGGCTGCTCGCAGGTAGGAGTAGGTCTGGCCCTTGATGGTCTTGCCGATGATCGAAGCCATGGAAGAGGTCACCCACTTCCCGGAGACCCATCGCGAGCCGTCGAGCAGGCGATGCGCTCTGGTCAGGGGGTTGTGCTCAAGAACCGCCCGAGCCACCGAGAGCAACAGCTCAGCGGCACAAGGGGGAAGGTCCCGCCAGGCGGCTGATCGGACGCCTGGCGCCCTCGAGCTCCAGCCACCGGAGCGAACCATCCAGGCCGAGCCGTCCACCGCTGTTGCGCTCGCCGATCTG
>JAJZMD010000263.1 GCA_021803085.1 Actinomycetes bacterium | reverse complement strand
GCGTCGACGTCGCCCACTCGTCGATCTCAGCCACCGACGACGGCGCGTTGCCGCACATCTCGCGGTAGGCGGGAGTCCCTCCCACGAGCGCGTGCAGCAGCATCGAGAGCACCGGGTCGTGCGCGGTGCCCCAGAACCGGGCCGCATCCCTGTAGGAGAACGGGTGGACCATGAGCTCGAGCGTGGCGCGCCCCCTGAGCGGTGCGCCGCCGGCGAGGAGGCCCTCCATCGTCGAGAGCGCCGACCCGCACAAGACGAGACGGGTGCGAGACCGCGTGGCCGCGGCCGAACGCGGGCTCAAGAGCGCCTGGAGCACCGACGGGAGCTCGGGCGCGCCGCGCAGAAGGTAAGGAAGCTCGTCGATGACGACGAGCGTCGGAGCACTCGCGTCTTCGCCGAGCGAGAGCACGGCGGACAGTGCCTCTTCCCAGGACCCGAAGACCACCAGCCCGGCCCCCCCTCTCGCTCGCCGGTAGGCGTCGGCCACCCGGGCGAGGTTCTGGGCCGGAGACTGCTCCAGCGCCGCGATGTACACACCTCCGGCGGTCTCGCAGAGCGCCTCGAGGAGGTACGTCTTGCCTTGGCGCCTCCGGCCATAGACGAGACCGAGGGTCGCCCCGGGGCGCTCGGCGGAGACGAACCGGTCGAGCGCGGCCCACTCGCGGTCCCGGTCGAACACGTCAGATGGCTTGGACATCCTCTGAATGATAGCTGTATTTATGATAACTTGACCATCATTGTGTGCGCCGACTGCGACCTGGTCGAGGGACGCCGAGCGCGTCGTCCACGAGAGAAGGACGCAGCCGGCGCCGCGGGCGGCTCCTCACGCCTCGGCGGCTGGCGGTCCCAGCCGTGCGCTCCTGGGGAGGCAGCCGATGACAGCACCAGTCGAGAGACTCGGCGCCTACCGGCCGCCGCCCCCCTGTGGAGCGACCTTGCTGTGGGCAGCAATAACGTATGACACTATCGGTGGGTGCACAACCGTCGCTCGGCTCGTCGTCACGGGATCGCCGACGCGACGTCCGGCATGCCGACGATCACCGGCTCGTCGTCTCCGACCTCGATCCAGAGGCGGATCCGTCGAAGGTGGCCGTGGCTGGCCCGGATCGGGCCGGCAACCTGATCGAGCTGGGCATCCTCGTGCTCGCCGGGGACCGACTGCTGGCGATCCATGCGATGCCACTTCGCCCTACGTACCACAGCCTGATGCCTCAGCCGGGAGAAGAGTGATGGTGGAACGTCCGAAGACCTTCACGACCCAGACCGGGAAGATCCTGACCGACGCCGACATCGACGCGATGGCAGACGAGGCCGAGCGTGGTAATGACGTCGAGGTCCTCAAGGCACGTCGGCGCGGGCGGCCGATGCTCGGCAGCGCGCCTTCAGAAGTCGTCCCGGTCCGACTCGATCCCGAGCTCAGGCGGGCCGTGGAGGCACGGGCCGAAGTAGACCACACGACCTCCAGTGAGATCATCCGAGAGGCACTCCGCCGCTTCTTGGATGTGACGTAGGGAACTTGGGCCTCCGCTTGCCGACGCGGCGTGGTCGTCGCCTGCGTCGGCCGGCCGGCTGTGGTTCAGCTTGCCGCGCACTCGCCTTCTCCGACCTCGGCGACGTAGGGCCCGGTCTCTCCGAAGTCGACGTAGTACTCGGGTCGCTGCTCGGGCGTGGGCCAGACATCGAGGTCTCGCAGGTCCTCTGCGAGCCCCTTGGCGCCACCGGCACGCTCCACCCAGGCGGCGAAGGTCTCGCCCGCCAGGCGCTCGTGGGCGAAGCGGCCGACGAGGCGCACCGTGGCCTCCGCGGCTGCCCGGGCCGGCAAGCGCAGGGCGCGCTGTGCGAAGCGCACCTCGGTCTCGCCGAGGTGGCCGCCCAAGAGGAGCTGGTAGCCGGGTGCCGGTTGCCCATGGGCGCGGCGCTCCACCCCGTGCAAGCCGATGTCGGCCAGGTGGTGCTGGCCGCAGCTGTTCGTGCAGCCCGAGACGTTGATCCGCACCCCGCCGACCTCGCCGAGGCCGGCCGCGTCCAGCGCCCGGGCGATCTCCTCGGCGAGGCCGCGGCTCTGGGTGACGGCCAGGTTGCAGGTGTCCGCCCCCGGGCACGACACGACGTCGCCCGCCAGCTCGGCGCTCGGGGCGGCCATGGCGATGGCCTCCAACCGGTGGTAGAGCTCGGGGAGCTGCTTGGTGCGAAGGCCCCGCAGGGCGAGGTTCTGGCGGTTGGTGATCCTGGCCCCGGTGCCGAGATCGCCCACGATGCGGGCCAGCGCCCCGAATTGCTCGGCGGTCACGTCGCCGAGGCGGGCATGGGCGATCGCCGACACGCTGCCGTTTGCCGCCCCGACCACCACGTTGGCCGCCCGCCACCGCTCATAGGGGTCGTGGCCGCTTCTGCTCCGCAGGACGACCGGCGTCCCGACCCGGCTCACCCGGTCGGCCGGCCCGGCGCCGGCGGGGGCATCGCCACGGCGGGCGACCACCTCGGGGATCCCGCCCGGCCAGTCGGCCGAGGCGACGAGAAGCTGGCGCTCGCGCAGCACCCGCCGGCGCAGCTCGTCGATGCCGAGGGTGTCGACCACCCACTTGAGCCGGGCCCGAAGCTTGTTGTGGCGGTTGCCGTCGTGGTCGAAGGTCCGCAGCACGGCCTCGATCGTGGGCAGAAGATCCTCGCGGGGCGTGAAGTCCTCGAGCGCCTGGGCCGGGTGGGGGTTCGCTCCGAGCCCGCCGCCCAAGAACACCCGGAAGCCTGCCTCCTCGGTGCCGTCGGGACGGCGGCGTGAGACCGCCACCACACCGACGTCGTTGCACATCGCCTGCCCGCAGTCGGTCGCACACCCCGAGAAGTTGATCTTGAACTTGCGGGGCAGGCGTTGGGCGTAAGGGTGGCGCAGGAAGCGGGCGAAGGTGGCCTCCGCCCACGGGCTCACGTCGAGCACCTCGAAGGGGCACGCGCCGGCGAGGTGGCAGCCCATCACGTTGCGCACCGTGTCCCCGCCCGCCTCCCGGGTGGTGAGCCCGACGTCGCCGAGCTCGCGCAAGAGCTCGGGCACCGCTTCGAGCGCGACGAAGTGGAACTGGACGTTCTGGCGGGTCGTGAAGTGCCCCCAGCCCCGGCTGTAGCGCTCGGCGACCCGGCCCAGCACCTCGAGCTGGGCGGCGGTGAGGGCCCCGTAGGGCGCCTTCACCCGGACCATCTGGTTGCGACCCCCCTGGCGCTGGCCGTAGATGCCGTTGTTGAGCCGGAACACCCGGAAGGCGTCCTCGTCGAGCTGCCCCGCCAGGTACTCGGCGAGCAGGCGCTCGAACTTCTCGATGTCGGCGGTGATCGCCGGGTCGGTCGTCTGGAGCTGCACGGGGACCAGTTCAGCAAATATGACTGATCTAGTCAACTTTTGCCGTGCGTCCGGGGCCTGACCAGCGCATCCTTCTTCCCCCGCGCGGGCGGCACCGCCGACCACGCCGCTGGAGCGTCGCGGTCCGAAGCCCGAGCACGCCGGGCCGGCTCCTCACACGAGAGCTGCGCGGCCACCTGAGCACGCGCGTTATGTTGCGCCAGGCCGCCGTTGCTGGCTCACGGTCCGTTGCCACGGCCCCGGCGGCTGACAGCTTCAGCCGCGCGCACCTGGGGAGGCAGGCGATGACAGCACCCGACGGCAGCGGCGTCCGCCTGGAGGTCGCCGGCAACCTCGCCACGGTCGTCTTGGACCGACCCTCCGCACTCAACGCGCTCGACGCTCGGTGTGCCCAGGCGCTCGAGTCCGCGGTCGCGCGCTGCCGGGAGGACGACGCGCTGGACGCGGTCATCCTCAGCGGCGCCGGGCAGGCGTTCTGCGCGGGTGGCGACATGAAGGCCGCCGCAGCGCACGTCGCCGCCGGGGGCGATCCGCGCCAGTTCTTCCTCGACCTGACCGTGCCGTTGCACCGGGTCGTGACCGATCTGCGGGCCATGGCCAAGCCGGTCCTCGCCGCGGTCGACGGGATCGCCGCTGGAGCCGGGATGAGCCTCGCGCTCGCGTGCGACTACCGCATCGGTGGACCGCAGGCCCGCTTCAAGCAGGCGTACACGTCGATGGGACTCGTGCCCGACGGCGGGTGGAGCGCGATCGTGCCCTTCGTCGTCGGCAGCGCCCGGGCACAGACGCTCCTGCTCGTCGACCCGGTCGTCGAAGCACCAGAAGCCCTCGGGATCGGCCTCCTCCACGAGATCGCGGACGACCCCCTCCTTCGAGCCGCCGAGCTGGCGGGTCAGCTCGCGACGCGCACGGCAGGCGCGTTCGGCGCCGCCAAGCAGCTCGTCAACGCGGTCCTCGCGCCCGCGCTCGAGGCCCAGCTCGAACGGGAGCGCCAGGCGATCGCCACC
The DNA here is from genome assembly GCA_021803085.1 of Actinomycetes bacterium. GTDB lineage: Bacteria > Actinomycetota > Acidimicrobiia > Acidimicrobiales > RAAP-2 > JAJYVT01. The sequence continues at coordinate 1,306 of JAJZMD010000263.1, read as the reverse complement.
CGCGGCGCGAGCCGAGAGTTCTCGCAGCGCCTGCAGCGCTTCGCCGGGTGACGGCCGGCGTGGCACCGCACGCGGCGCGTCGGCGACCGGCCCCGTTCCAAACTCCGGCGGCGATGTCGAGCGTCACGCGCTCCGCTTCGTCCACCGACGGGGCGCTCCAGCAGCTGGACGCCAGATCCGCATTCGACGCTGCGGTCCCGGTTCGAGCCCGGGCGGCCAGGCATCGAAGACAGCTCACGACACCGTGGGCGCGCGCGTGGCCGGTGCCGGGTCGTCCGATCGGCTGGTCGTCCTTGGTCGGATCGAGCACCTGTGCCGGCGCGCCCGCGACCGAAGCGGCGTTCGACAGCACGTCGCCGACTTGATCTCCGCGGTTGAAGACGGCGTGCTCCTCATGGTCGTCGTCCCACCGGGGCATCGGCGCGACGTCTACGACCGCTGAACGCGAAGTCGCAGTTCCGATCCTTCGTTGCTGCCGGAGCGTCTGACCGTGGTCTGCCGGCCTCGCCCGCCTCGCCGACCTCGCCCGCCGCGTCGGTGTCTTTACCGGGGTCCTCCCTGATCCACAAGACCCCGAGGCCGGCCCGCTCGCTCCGAGCGACCTCGCCCCTCTCGTCGCGGCCGCAGCGCTCGTCGTAGCCTCCCTCGTTGTCGGCCTCGTCATCGCCGTGCTGTTCACACCCGTCCCGCTCACCGACGCGGTGCCATGGCGGGTGCCGTTCCCTGTCGCCGGCGCGGTGGATGCCGTGATGATCGGCATCGACGCCCGTCGTCACCGGTGAGGCCCCCACACAAGGCCCCAGCGGCCCACACAGGCTTCCACAGGCTCCTTGAGCGGCCCCAGCCCCCAGGGACGCCCGCAACGATCGACCGAGGTTGAGGCAGGTGCCGATGCGGTAGCGCTCTGCCGCGGCTGCCGATCTCCGACTACGGGGTGCGCCGGGGTCACCGAATGCCTTCCTCGCCTCGGCCCGCCCGCAGGGCGCGTCGTTCCGGCACTGCCGGAGGTTCGCCTTGCGGGCAGCGAGCAAGCCGGCGGGACGAGAGATAACGGTTGTCGTTCATAACGCTGACCGTTACACTCACGAGATGTGCTGCTGTCGTTTCGCGACCGGGACACCGCGGCCGTCTGGCATCGCCAACGGACCCCCAAGTTCGGGGACGCAGTCAACCGGGCAGCGCACCGCAAGCTGCTGATCCTCCACGCTGCCCGGTCCCTCGACGACCTTCGGGTTCCACCGGGGAACCGACTGGAGAAGCTTCGTGGTGACCTGGCCGGTCGACATAGCATCCGGCGTCAACCAAC
>JAJZMD010000264.1 GCA_021803085.1 Actinomycetes bacterium | reverse complement strand
ACCCCCGAGCGCGCCGAGATCACCCTTCTCGCCAGAGACGACCAGTTCCGCTTCGTCCCGTCCTTCCCCTGGGTGGCGACCGGGCGGCGCCGCCTCGAGCAGATCTCCTTCCCGCTCGCCGTCCCGCTCGCCCGAAAGCAGGTCCGCTTCGCGAACGAGACGGTCACCCACGTCGACACCGCTGCCACAGCTGTCGCGACTGACGCCGCCGAGCACCCCTACGACTTCCTCGTCGTCGCCACCGGGCACCGCAGCGCGAACGAGGCCGTCCCCGGCCTCGGGCCCTTCGACGGCCCCGGCCACTCGCCGATGTCGGCCGGAGAGACCGAGGAGCTCGCCCGGGCGATCGGGCGGCTCCTCGCCGAGCCGGGACCGGTCGTCGTCGGCGCGGCCCCCGGAGCGAGCTGCATCGGACCGGTCTACGAGCTCGCCTTCGAGCTCGACCATCTGCTGCGCCGCCGTGGGCTCCGCCACCAGGTCCCCATCAGCCTGCTCACCCCCGAGCCGTTCCTCGGTCACATGGGCATGGGCGGCGCCGGCACGATCCGCCAGCTCCTCGAGGCCGCCCTCGAGGAACGAGACATCGCCTATCGCACCTCGGCCGCGATCACGCGAATCACCGAGGACGCCATCGAGACGGCCGATGCAGCCCCGACTCCCTCGGTGTGCTCGATCGTCATCCCGCCCCTCGCCGGCGTCGAGGCGGTCGCTGCGAGCGAAGGACTCGCGAACCCGAAGGGCTTCGTACCCGTCGACGACCACTACCGCCATGCCGTAGCCGACGGTGTCTACGCCGTCGGCGTCGCCGTCGCCCTCCCCCCGGTCGACGCCACCGCAGTGCCGGTGAACTTCCCGAAGACCGGCCACATGACCGAGCAGATGGCGAAGATCGCCGCCGCCGACCTCGCGGCGCGCCTCCAAGGCCACGAAGCCCCCACCGCCGAGCTGTCGGCCCGCTGCATCCTCGACATGGGCGACCGCGCCGCCTACCTCGCCGTCGACCCCGTCCGCCCGCCGCGCAACCGCATCCCGACGGTCTCCGAAGGACGACCCTGGCTCGTCGCCAAAATGGCGTTCGAGCGGACCTACCTCGCCTTCGCCCGACGCGGGAAGTTGGTGCCGACGGCCCTCGGATGGTGAGTGTTGCACGAGCGACCAGCGCGTCGTCGTCTTTGCAGGGGCATCGACGCGCTCGCGAGTCCGGCGGTCAGGCACCTCCATCGATGACGTGGCAGACGAGCCTCGGGTCGCATCGGCGCGGATCAAGACGTCGTGCCCGCCGGTCGAGGCTTCGCAACTCGTCGCGCAGCGCCACCAGCTCGGCGATCCGGGCATCGAGCTCGGCGGCCCGGCGCCCGATCAAGTCCACCACGAAGCCACACGGCGTCTCACCCCCGTCCCGAAGGGCGATGATCTCGCGGATCTCTCCGAGGCGCAGCCCGACCGCCTGAGCGGCGCGCACGAACCGGTAGCGGTCGAGGGCGTCCACCCCGTAGAGGCGATAGCCGGACTCGCTGCGCTCCGCAGGCCGGAGCACGCCGATGCGGTCGTAGTAACGGATCGTCTTCACCGACGTGCCCGCCCGCTCGGCAAGCTCCCCGATCCTCATCGCCATCGCCACCACGCTAGCCCTTGACTCTCCCCTACAGGGGAGGCTTTAGGATTGATCCATGGCCGACACAATCGCCATCTTGCATACCCCCGGTTGCCCAAACGTCGCTCTCGTCCGCCAGCGGCTCGCCGACGCCCTCGCACGGTTCCCCGGTCCCGCTCCTCGAGTCGTGGTCGAGGAGGTCGCCGACCCAGACGAGGCCGGCCGACGCGGCTTTCACGGCTCGCCGGCGCTGTTCGTCGACGGCGTCGACCCCTTCGCCGGACCCGAGACTCCAGCGGCGTTCGCCTGCCGTACCTACCGCACCGAGACCGGGGTCGAAGGGGCTCCCTCGGTGGACCAGATCGTGGCCGCCCTTACGACCGGGTAGGAACCTAACCGATGGCCACCTCACTGCATCGAGACGACGTCCGCCATTTGATGGAACAAGGCGCCCAGCTGGTCGAGGTGCTGCCAGCCGCCGAGTACGACGACGAGCACCTCCCCGGGGCGATCAACATCCCGCTCAAGACGCTCGGGCCCAAGACGGTCACGGGGCTCGACCGGTCAAACCCGGTGATCGTCTACTGCTGGGACGGCCTTTGAGACATGAGCCCACGGGCCGCGTGCCGGCTCGAGACGCTCGGCTTCACCGCCGTCTACGACTACACCGCCGGCAAGGCCGACTGGCTGGCTGCCGGGCTTCCAACCGAAGGCACCGCCCTGACGCCGCCGCGCCCCGGCGCCCTGGCACGCACCGCCGTCCCCACGTGCGCACCCGACGGAACCGTCGCCACGGCACGCCAACGGGTCGCCGCATCCGGCGAGGACCGCTGCGTCGTCACCTCCGGCGGCGGCGTCGTGCTGGGCGTCCTCGATCAGTCCGCGCTGGCAGGCAATGACGACGCCCGCGCCGTCGATGCCATGCGCCCCGGGCCGGCCACCGTGCGAGCCCACGAGGACCTGCACGAGCTCGTCGGCCGCATGCACGCACGCAAGGTCACGGCAATCCTCGTCACCGATCCCGAGGGGAGGCTGCTTGGGCTCCTCCATCGCGCCGATGCGGACGCCTTCCTCGCGCGGACGCACCATGGAGGCCGGCAGGCCAGGTGAGCCCCGCGAGCCGGCGCTTGCCTTGCGGGCAGTGCAATTCCTCTGAACGGGCTGAACCACCACCGCACACGAGGTCCGTACCTCGATCGCGCGCGACCGGGCACCTCCTCGGCGGGGGGCTGACGCCCCCCGGCCAGCGCCCATCCGTATCCACTTCGAGGAGGAACCCATGCTCAGCACCTGCCAGGTCGACCACTTCCGCGCCTTCGGCCTCGTCGCCCTCCCCGGCCTGCTCGGCCCAGAGCGGACCGAGGCGCTGCGACGAGAAGTCGACACCGCCCTGCACGACGCGTACGGCGCCACCTACGACGAGCGGGTGATCGACGGCATCAGCGGCCACTACCTGCCCATGGCCTCGACGCTCACCCCGGTCAGTGCCACCCTGGTCTGCGACAACCCGGTCCTCCTCGACGCCGCAGAACAGCTCCTCGACACCCCGGCGCTCCCCTCGGTCCCCGAGGGCGTCTTATACTTCGCCGAGGCCGGCTGGCACGACGACGGCATCGGCGTTCGAGGCGTCACGTTCGCCACCGACTTCGACCGCCTCGACGCCACCGACGGTGCGCTCCGATTCGTGCCCTGCTCGCACCACGCCGATGCCCGCCCGTCGCTTCGCGCCTACCAGAACGCCGGCCACGACCACTACCCCTGCGCCGTCGTCGAGACCCAGCCCGGCGACGTCATCGCCTTCGACGCGCACACCTTCCATGCCTCTTTCGGCGGGACGGACCGCCTCGCCTGGGCCATTGAGTACCTGGCCGAACCGACCAGCGACAACGAACGGGACCGGGTCCTACGCTTCATGGCCGACAGCTTCGAGCAGGCCTGCCGGGGCTTCGAGCGAGACCGCTACCCCACCTGGCGAGACTGGCTCGCCAACCCCCAACACCACCCCCAACGCGCCGAGGTCATCGACCGCCTCCGCGCAGCCGGAGTCCTCGACCTCCCAGGCGCCGACATCGGCTGGTAAGCGGACCTGCCCGCCCGGCGCGCCGGAAAACCCTCCCGGCCGCCACCGTCCCGGCAAGGCGGTCATACCCGGGGACCCGGCCAACGACCGGGTCCCCGGATTGCAGGCAATCAGAGGTGAAGCCACCTCCGGACGCGGCCGAGGCGGCGCCGAGCGGGTTTGCTCACCGTTGCAACCGGACCGACGTCCGCTTCCGCCCGCCGAGCGAAATAGGCCTCGCGGTCGCGATCGTCCCGCCACCGGCCGGCGGCGACCTCGTCGTCGGTCCATGCACCAGACCACCGGATCACATTCGACTTGATCCAGTAGTGGGACCTGCAGGGGAAACCCCAGTTTCCGATGGAAGGGGTAAGCGACACAGAGTCGCCGTCGAAGAGCAGCTGCCAGTCGACGGGCGTGATCGGGGTGACGACCTTGTTGCCGCAGCCGCAGGCGCATCTGTGTACTGCAATGGCGTAGGGGATGGAGACGTAGAGGACGCCTTCGGCAAGCTCCGACGGCACGTACTCGACGAACTCGTGCTTGATCAAGGTGCGCCTCAACAGGCCCTGTCCTCGTTCAGAAGGTGGTTCCCGTCGATCGTGTAAGCCATGTACAGCTCGTGCTCAAGGTCGGCGTAGAAGCCGTACAGCTTCTTCCACTTGAGCACTGCGAGCACGGCGTTGAGCGCGTTCAGGTCGGCGATCTGGATGTTGCTGTCGTAGTCGTCGGCACCCCCGTCGTAGAACGACAGCCGCTGGCCTTCCCAGACGTGGCGCCGATGGGACGGGACGCTGGCGGTGACCCGGACGATGCCAGCGAGCGCATCGCCAGTCCGGTAGACGCCCATACCGGCGTCTATGAACGGGACGTCGTACTCTTCAAGTTTCTTGACAATGAGCTCCTTGGCGGGGCCGGAGTCCATGGTCAGGAAAACGAAGGTCATCTCCTTCAGGTCGGCGACGTTGGACTCGTCGACGTGCACCGGGTGGGTCACGATCCCTCGACGCATGACGTCATACTTGCGCTGGTAGTACTCGACCTTGGATGGAGCTGCTTGCAGCTCTTCGAGGGAGGCAGCGCCAGGAGCCCGGAAGGCGTTGTGGGTGTAAAGCATGTCGCCGTCGTAGAGGTGGATCTCCTGGATTGGAGTCTTGGCAATCAAGTCCAGGATAAACGAGCCAGTGCCGCCGAGGCCGACAATTGCCACCTTGGCCAGAGCCAGCTTGCTCGTGATAAGGCTTATCCCGGCCCGGCTCGACGCCGTGTCCAGGTACCGGAACACCGATTCTTCTTCGCCGGTCGGGACGACCGGGAAGGTCTTCGCCGTCGCGGCAGGATCAATCGCCTGCGCCCAGCCGGACAGCATGTTCACGTAGGCGGTGATCTTTGCGTGGTAGTCGAGGTAGCCCTCAGGCGGCTTGCTCGAAAACGTGCAGTCTGCCGTCAGACCCTCAGTGATCCGGTTCGAGCCTTTGCTGTTAATGATGTTCGTGAGCTCGGCTCCGTGGTTGTCGCAGGGGACGCCTCCGGCGAACGACACCACGTGGGTGCTCGGCCTGACCGTGGTGGTGCCGCTCGTCGACAGCTCGGAGATCATCGTCCCGTAGGCGACCTGTCTGGCCGAATTCACATAGGGGACATGCTTGACAAGGAGATAGTTGGAGCGGATCTCGACGTCGTAGCCTTCGTCCTGAAGGCGCTGGAGGTCGGGGCTACGACTTACCAGTGGGGGTGACATTGAAGGTGGTGCCTTCCTTCTTGACGATGACGAACTCGCCCTCGACCAAGATCCCTTCGTGCTTGGGGGCCTCGGCATTGCGATAGGTAACGGTGTAGGTCGTCCTCGGGTCGGGCCGGGTCGGATAGGCGATGGCAACGACTTCGGTATACGAGACTTCCCGGTGCGGGACGACTGCCAGCTCGCCGTTGATGACGATGGCGTACTCCGTGTGGTCGACTTCCTCCTCGGGTGCCGAGGTGACAGCTTCGCTCATAGCGATCTCCTTCCTGTAGGTGCCAGTGCGGCCGTGGAACCGACTGCGTCTTTCGCTGTCTCCATACGTCGCACCTGGTGTCCGCGTCCGCTCTCTGTCGTTTCCTGGGCGGAAGGTGGCCTGGAGCGAGAGCGTGCGAGTTCTTCGAGACCGTTTAGCTCACGTGCTCGGTCCGGAGATATTCGACCCGTACACGCCCTGGCTGGAACTCGGCGAGACGACGAGCAAGTGGTTCCTCGTACGTCGTGACGAAGATCTGCTCCAGTCCGGCGGCGCCGCTGAGGTGCGCCAGCATCGAGCCCACAAGGTGCCGGCTGCGAGGATCGAGATGTTCAAGTGGTTCATCGACCCAGCAGAACGGCACCCTCGTCGTCAAGAGTAGGGTCGTTAGCCGCAGCATGAGCTTGGCCACCACCTTTTCCCCGGCACTGAACGCGCCGAAGGAGAGTTCGCCGCCGCCGACGTCTCGGGACATGGTGCCGTCGGGCATCAACTTCAGGTTCGGCCGATCGGGAAAGACTGACTGCCAGCGGCGGTTGGTCTCCAACACCAACGGTTCGAGCTGTTCGCCGAGAACGGAGCCGATCGTGATGTTCAGCGCCTTCTCGGCCGCCTCCAAGAGCGCCACCTCCCGGTAGCGTCTCTTGAGCAGCTCCGCTTCCGCAATTTCGCCCGAGATACGCTCGATCTTCTCGTCCGCTGCTTGGACAGAGATCTCCAGCTCGCGTAGCGCAGCTGCCGCACGCTCCAGGCGCGCCAAAGCAGCCGCACTCTCGCCGCTAAGCACGTCAAAGTCCCCCGCATCTTCCGGGTTGGGTCTTTCCCCTAACGCCGTCGCGCGCCGTTCCAATGTCTCGATGCGGTTCAGGCGCTCCAAGAACGGACCCGGGTCTATCCCCTGCAACCGTTCACGAATCTCAACGAGGCCCTGCGAATGGAGATGCTCTGCCGTCCCACGGCTCTGGTCATCGAGCTCGCGCAAGCAAACGGGACACTGCCCCCCGGCTTCCTGCAACCTAGCGAGAGCCTCTTCGATCGACTCCAGCCGTGCGGTAAGCCGTGCCTGCTCCGCCCTAGCGGACTCCACCTCGCTCCGCACGGACAGCTTCGCCTGGCTGAGCACCCCTGTGAGCGGGGCGTCTCCTGTTGGTGACCCGGCCAGTTCCTCGATCTCCCGGCGAAGCGCCGCGCTCTGATCGGCCCATACGGCGGCAGCGGCTCGGAGCTCGTTCGCGGCGGAAGCGCGCTCCGCGGCCCGCTGGGCGTCCGCATGCCGTTCGCGAGCCTCGATCACTTCGGATCGCGCCGTTTCGAGCAGGTCGTCAAGGCGCGCCCGGTCCTCGCGCGCGGCGTTGAGCTCCGCCGCGGACGCCGTCAGTTCTGCCCGGGCCGCCCTTACACCGCGGCTCGCTCGACCGAGAGCTGGCACGATCTCCTGCAGGGCGCGCTGCAGCTCGTCGAGCGAGTAGACGCTGCAGAGATGTGATCTGAGGTCCGGCTCGTCTTGCTCAATTCGCAGGTCCTCGGTGAGGAACGCGGTCCTTGATATGAAGCGTAAGTCCGCCGACCACGCGTCAGCGAGGAAACGGCGGAACTCCGCTTCGGGCAACTTGCGACCATTAAGCGTAGCCTCGAGCGACGAGACAGCTCGGGAGCCACGCAGGGTCAGTACTCGCCGGACGTCTAGCTCGCCGCTCTCGCTGGCTACCGTCACCTCGGCGGCGGCATCTGTATGACCATGCCGTATCACGGTCGGATCGTCGACCAAGTCTCCAGGTGAGAGGGCCCATCGGACGGCCTCGAGCAGCGAACTCTTTCCCACTCCGTTCGGGGCGACGAGGAAGGTCACACCGGGTTCGACGGCCAAGTCCAGGTGCCGGTAGGCGCGCCAGTTGTCCAGGCGGACCCGGCGGATCACCGTGCGTCTCCATCTGCGAGATTGGACAGACGTTCTGCCACCGACTCTCCTGCGAGGGCCCCCCGGAGGACCTCGCTCAGATCGTGGACGAGTCCCTCCACCGATTCGTAGCCGGCTACCTTCGGCGCGATCCTGGCTCGCCGTCCTTGTCGGACGACCTCTTCCACGGCCGAGGCTGCTGACCGAGAGAGAGTGCCGAGGACATCTGAAGGGGACGTGGAACCTCGCGTCGACCACGCACCTTCGGGCCACGCGGAGTTCTGGTCAAGGAATTTCGCGATGGCATCGACCGGCGCCAGCCCGGAGAGCATCGGGGTGGGCGGGTTCGTCTCGCCCGATGGCACCCCGATCCCGTAGCTCAGCGATGCGGCCTCAAAGACATCGGCGGTGCGGCTCAGCCCAGTCGCCAGCACCACGACCGCCGAAGCGTTGAATCGAGTCAAAACCGACATCGCAGCGTTGAAATCGGCGTCGTCGGCAAGCCCTGACGGCGTATCGAACACGACGAGGATCGTGCCGAATTCATCCACCGTCCCGATGGGCGACCATCGCTTCGAGTAGGCGAGGGTGAGCCCCTCCCATGAACCGAGCCGGTGGACCTTGCAGGCCTCGCCTCGCCGGGCCCGCAGTTCCGCCACCAGTGCCGACGCGACACGTTCGGGTCGAGGGGGTGGCGCGTCGGCGCCCATATCGGGATCAGGTCCGACCTCTTCCAGCGCTCCGAGAGTGTCCACCAACACCTGGCGGAACTCGAGCCGTGGGTCGGTTGGCCCGCTGATCGACTCACCTCGCGCCGTGCCGGGCAGGGAGCCGGCGAGCAGCCGGTCGATGTCGGCCGCCGCCGCCAGTTCGCCGAATCGAGCACCAAGAAGCGACGCAGGCAGCTCCGCCGCGAGCATCGGGTAGACGGCGAGGGACATGTCGAACGGCGATAGCTCGGCACCGACGACGACCGTCTCGTCGTCGGCAGAGAGGGCGTCGAACGTCACGGGCGCGACGAGGACCCGGTCATCTATTCGCCTGATTACGAGCAGGAGGACTCGCTCTTCGTCTCCTGCGGCCCAGATCTCGCCTGGTTCCGCTCGTTCGACGGCCGTGTTTGCGGATGTCATGCGGGGGACTACAAAGCGTGGCCTGAGTCGAGCTTCGCCGACATCAGGACCGCTCCGAGCTGGCTCCCGTGCTGCTGATTCCTCCCCGAGCGTGTCGCGCAGCCGGCCTAGTTTGATCCGGCAGAGGAGGCATTCGCTGAGATGCTGCTCCAGCTCCTCCCTCTGCGCCGGCTCGACCAGGTCGCTGGCAAGATCGGCGAGGTCCAGGTCCAGAGGGTGTCTCAGTCCGTACCTCATCGCGGTCTCATTACGCCGGAACTCCGCGGTTTGTCCACTGGTCGGCCCAGCATCGAGCAAGTTCGAGGATCTGCGCCACCACGCCTTCCCCATCGGCGTCGTCGACAAGTTCGGCTCTTACGATCTCTACCGCCCTTCTCCGGATGATGTGCGCCTGGGATGGTCCGACCCCGAGGAACGGCGCAACCTCGCGGACGGGGTACTCCGGCCACGCGAGGGCCAGACGCTCTCGATCGTTGAGGAGGGCCAGGATCTCCTTGGCTCGCGTCGCTCGGAGGGCCTCGTCTGCCGTGGCGTCCGCCATGGACGAAGTGGCTGGCCATCCGCCATCCAGCGAAGCCGCATCGAGGGACATCGGAGCTTGGCCAATGCCGAGACGCATGCCGATGGCAGCCGCCATCGTCCGCGGGGTAAGGGAGCCGCCGGCTGCGTCGAGCAGCGTCTTGCAAAGCGATGCGATCGTCTCCCCATCAGCCACGGGCGCTGAACGACGGGCATCATGACCCCATCTGGGCGTCGTGATTTCATGGGGACGGATCGCCTCTGAGAGGCGATCGAGATCGGGCTGCCCGGGCGCGCTCGAACCGGTTGCCAGTGACCATCGACCCTCAGCACGAACGAACTGGTCGTGTCCTCCCAGGACTTCATTCACGCGGACGACGAGCTTGCCGATGGGCGTCCGACGGCCGAGGTCAGCGAGGAAGTTCCGTACCGTGCGCTCGAGCCTGGCCTTGAGGGCTCGGTCGCTGCCGCAGACCGTGGAGAGATCGACCAGACGCCGCGGCGTCTGGGAGTCCGCCATGAACTCAGACACGATCCGACCGATCGCCTCGTCCCCCCAGTTCGTAAGATCGTCCGGCGGGGGAAAGTTGCGGGCAATGGCGACGGCCCTGATCGTCCGGCGTAGCAACGACACGAACTCATCGCCGGGAGCGCCCTCACTGAGCTCTTGAAGTGCACTCATAAGAACCTCGCGCACACGGCCGCGAACGTGTCGTCGTCAAGCGTTCCGGTCGACCTGACGTTGCCGAGCGTCCAGAGCTCGCAGAGGACGTTCGCCCGGCGCGAGAACCAGCCGTCTTTGCTCAGGCCCAGCTCCTCCGCACGCGGGTGCGGAATCCCCCAGCGTTCCGTGCTCGAACGGGTGGCCACTCGCACGGTTCCAGCGGTCGTCGCCGGCACGGCCATCACTACAACGGGCCGCTGCTCTTCAGGGTCGCCTAAGGGCAGGATCGCAGTGTCCACCCAGTACACGGCCTGGGAGTCGGGGATGAATGGGACTTCCTCGTAGAGCGGGATGGTGATCCTGGTCAAGGGTAGGCCTTGCCCTTGGTCGGCATCCGGACGGAGGTGACCGAGCTGGGGTGCCGGGTACGAGACCACCCGCTTGCCAACAGAGCTTCCATCCTCTTGTCCCTACGTCGGATCTGGCGAGTGCGTCCGGTGCAACCTCAACGCCGGCGTCTCGGCCGTCCGTGGCCGAACAAGGTGGCTCAGCTGGGAGGCTGACCACCAGTGCTCGCCTCGGCTGGCTGCTGATGAAGTTGTGCGGCACGAATTCTGCCGGAGGCGAGCCGGAGCCTGTGGCACCCTCAACTTTGCGCCCCGACCCGAACCGCGATGCCGGCCATCGCCACCTCAGACCCCGACGTCGGAGGTGGTGACGACGTACGACTGTGGGCCAACCGACTCATGGGTACGTACTCCACAGGCCGATTCCACCGACGGCGCAGGTGGCGATCCAGAGCAGTCGCTGGAGCCCGATCCTGAACGCTCCGGCAACGAGACCGAGGAGCCCGAGGGCGGCTGCCGCCCAGGTCGCAGCGTTGCCGAAGCCGCTCTTGTCTTGGTTTGCCATCTTCATCACCTCCTTCCTGGTTCGGTGCGCCTGCCACCACCGGGTGGCCGGCGGATGCCCAGCGTACGAGGCGGTTCTGCTCTCCCACCACCATCTCAACCGGGGGTTGTAACCTTGGGATGTGCCGCGCCCTGCTACCCCCTCCCGTGCCACGAAGGCCCTGGTAGCGGAGCTGCGCGTCCAGGGGGTGGCCTGCTCACCTCGCCGCTTGGAGGACTGGCGGCGCGTGGGGCTCGTGCCGAGGGGCCTCCGGCGCTTCCTCGGGCGCGGCCGTGGCACCGAGGTCGTCTACCCCGACGACATGGCCGAGCGATGCCGTCAGGTGGCGACGCGCATGCGGCGGGGCCAGCCGTGGCAGATGGTCGCCTTCTCGCTGTTCGCCGGCGGCGTCGAGCTTCCCGAGGACACGATCCGCGCTGCCTACCAGTGGGCGCTCACCGTCGAGGTGCCTGCGGACAGCGACGAGCTGGATGTGGCCGAGCACGGCGTTGACCAGCTGCTCTCGACGGTGGCCGGCCGCCGGCTCGAAGGGTTGGTCGCCGCCCAGGTGAAGCGCTCCGGGATCGCCCAGGGAGAGTCACCACGTGCGGTGGCTCGCGGCGTCCTCACGAACCTGTTCCTCGTCCAGCTCGGCGGCGAGGTCGCCGACGACCAGGCAACGATCGAGCTGCTCGCAGGCATTGGCCTGCCCATCGCCGAGCTGCCCCCTGACGAGCGGGTTCAGGCGGCTCGCTTCATGGACGCCGTATTCAGTGCCTTCTCTTTCGACGAGCTGGCCGGTGTCGCCGAGCGCACGCCGCTCGACGAGCTGCGAGCCGCGATCCCAGTCGTGGCGAACCTGCTGGAGCTGCTGCCCCCGACGTTTCGCGCGCTCGTCCCCGGGGCGGTCGCCGAGCTGCTCCCGCCCCTGCTCGCACCGCTGGTCGTCCAGCTCGGTCACATCGCGGCGAGCCTCGACGCCGATCGGCACGGCGTCGGTCAGTCGGAAGCCCCGTTGCCATCGCCGCGACCTGCGACGATGGACCCGATGCCACTGCCGTCCCCGTCTCACCACGAGCGCGAAGCGAGGAGCGCGTGAGCGCCCAGCTGGAGGACCTCGTTCCCGGCTCGGTGATCGGCGGAGTCGTCCCCGCCAAGGACGTCACGTCCGTGGCGCTCTCCTGGCACGGTGGTGCGGCGGTCACCCTCACCTACCGCGACCCAGACGGCCGGGTCGGCGAGCGCCTCCTCTACCGCTCCGACGAGGAGGCGCTCCAGATCCGAGAGTCCGGGGTCCGGTGGAGCTTCGACGCGGACGGCGAGCTGTTCAGCCTCGTCTCCGAGGCCCGGCGGATCCGCCTGGCGCACCTGTTCGATCCGCTCCTCGCCGTGCACCTCTCCCTCGTCGAGCCGCTCCCGCATCAGATCCGTGCCGTCTACGGCGAGCTGCTCCCCCGCCAGCCGCTGCGCTTCGTCCTTGCCGATGACCCGGGGGCCGGCAAGACGATCATGGCGGGGCTCTACATCAAAGAGCTGCTGCTCCGAGCTGACGTCGCCCGTTGCCTCGTCGTCGCGCCGGGTGGTCTCGTCGCCCAGTGGCAGGACGAGCTCTCGGAGAAGTTCTCCCTCGACTTCGAGATCCTCACCCGAGACGCCATCGAGGCAAGCCACACCGGCAACCCGCTCGCGGAGCGCGATCTCGTCATCGCCCGTCTGGACCACCTGTCGCGAAACGACGACATCCAGGCTCGCTTGGAGGCGACCGAGTGGGACCTTGTCGTCGTCGACGAGGCGCACCGCATGTCGGCCCACTACGAGGGCGACGAAGTGCGCGAGACGCGCCGCTACCGCCTCGGGCGCCTCTTGTCGGCCACCACCCGCCATCTGCTGCTGCTCACGGCCACGCCGCACGCCGGCAAGAACGAGGACTTCCAGCTGTTCTTGGCGCTGTTGGACGCCGACCGCTTCGAGGGTCGGCGGCGCTCCGCCTCAGGTGAGATCGACACCACCGACTTGATGCGCCGGATGGTAAAGGAGCACCTGTTGCGCTTCGACGGCCGGCCGCTGTTCCCCGAGCGGCGCGCCTACACCGTCCCCTTCGACCTCTCCGCGGCCGAGACCGATCTCTACGAGGCGGTCACCACCTATGTGACCGAGGAGATGAACCGGGCTGAGCGGCTCACCTCGGGGCGGCGCAACGTGGTCGGCTTCGCCCTCACCGTCCTGCAGCGTCGCCTCGCTTCCTCACCTGAGGCGATCAGCCAATCCCTCGCCCGGCGGCGCAAGCGCCTCGAAGACCACCTCGCCGAACTGCGCGCGACGACCGACAACCCCGGGTCGGGTTCGGTAGACGACGAGACCGCCCGATTCGGACTCGGCGAGGACCTCGCCGACGATTTCGATACCGACGACCTGGAAGCCGCCGAGCTCGAAGAGGTCGAAGAGCGCCTCGTCGACCAAGCCTCCGCGGCCGAGACCGCGGTCGAGCTCCAAGCCGAGGTCGCCACCTTGTCGCATCTGGAGAGCCTTGCCCGCTCGGTGCTCGGCTCGGGCACCGACCGCAAGTGGATCGAGCTGGCGGGCCTGCTCGCCGAGAAGCCCGAGATGTTCGAGGACTCCGGCACCCGGCGAAAGCTGCTCATCTTCACCGAGCACCGCGACACCCTCAACTACCTCGTCGGTCGCCTCCAAGGCTTCCTCGGGCGCCCTGAGGCGGTCGTAGCGATCCACGGGGGGATGCGCCGAGAGCAGCGCCGAGTCGCCCAGGACACCTTCACCTCCGACCCGGGCTGTGTCGTGTTGGTGGCGACCGACGCGGCCGGAGAGGGCATCAACCTCCAGCGGGCCCATCTCGTCGTCAACTACGACCTGCCGTGGAACCCGAACCGCATCGAGCAGCGCTTCGGGCGAGTGCACCGTATCGGCCAAGAAGAGGTCTGCCACATGTGGAACCTCGTCGCCGCAGGCACCCGCGAGGGCCAGGTGTACCAACTACTGCTCCACAAGCTCGACGAGCAACGCCAGGCGCTCGGCGGCCAGGTCTTCGACGTCCTCGGCCAGGCCATGTCGGGCCGGGCACTACGCGACCTGCTCATCGAGGCCATCCGCTACGGCGAACGTCCAGATGTCCGTGCTCGCCTCGAAGAGGTGATCGATGCCCACGTCGGCGACGGCATCGGCGCGCTCATCGCAGCCGAGGCGCTCGCCTCCGAGGTCCTCTCCGAAGCCGACGTCACCCGCCTGCGTCTGCTGATGGAAGAGGCCGCGGCGCGCCGGCTCCAGCCGCATTACGTCCACGCCTTCTTCGACAAAGCGCTGGCAACCTTGGGCGGCCGACTGGCGATGCGCGAACCCGATCGCTACGAGGTGACCCACGTGCCCGCCGAGGTTCGGGCCCGCACCGCCCGCTCGGGTCGGCCAGTGCTGCGCCGCTACGAGCGGATCTGCTTCGACAAGATGCTCATCCACCAGCCCGGCCGGCCCCCCGCCGAGCTCGTCGCCCCCGGACATCCCCTCCTCGACGCCGTGGTGGCGCTCACCATCGAACGCCACGGGTCGCTCCTTTCGACCGGGGCGGTCCTGATCGACGACACCGACCCCACCGAGGTGCCCCGGGTCCTGTGCTACCTGGAGCACACCATCACCGATGCCCGGCCCGGCCAGGGCGGGCGAGACCACGTCGTCTCCCGGCGCTTCGAGTTCGTGAGCGTCGACCGTGACGGCAACGGCTCGCCGGGCGGGTACGCGCCGTACCTCGACTACCGCCCCGCTACCCCAGACGAGCTGGTGACCTGCAAGCCGCTCCTCGGAGAGGACTGGCTGTCCGGCCCCGGGCTAGAACGCCGGGCGCTCGATTACGGCATCGAGCACATAGTGCCTCAGCATCTCGCCGAAGTCGCTGCCCGCACCGACGAACGCGCCGAGCGGACCATCACGGCAGTGCGAACCCGGCTCAGCCGGGAGATCAACTACTGGGACCAGCGAGCAGCCGTGCTCAAGGAACAGGCCGCGGCCGGACGCCAGCCGAAAATGAACCCCGAGCGAGCCCAAGCCCGAGCCGACGAACTTGCCGCCAGGATGCGCCGCCGTCTCGTCGAACTCGAAGAAGAACGTCAGCTCCAAGCCCTTCCACCCGTACTCATCGGAGGGGCGCTCGTCGTGCCCGCGGGACTGCTCGCGTCCCTTGGTGACCCCGAGGCGGCCACCTTGAGCAGCTTCGCCCGCGAGACGCGCGAGGTCGAAGAGCGAGCGGTGCGAGCGGTGCTCGACGAAGAAGCTCGCATCGGCCGGCGAGCCGAGGAAATGCCGCACTCGAACCCTGGCTTCGACATCCGTTCCATCGACCCCGACGGCCACCTGCTACTCATCGAAGTGAAGGGCCGCATCGAAGGCTCGACCACGGTCACCATCACCCGCAACGAGATCCTCACCGGACTGAATGCGGCGGATCGCTACCTCCTCGCGCTCGTCGAGGTACGTACCGACGGAACCTCCCAGGTCCGTTACCTGCGCGATCCATTCGCCGGCAAGTCCCGCCACCTGCATTTCGCCGAGCGCAGCACCACCTTCGACTGGGACAAGCTCTGGGAGGCCGCAAGTGTCCCAGCCTGATCCCCAATCGGAAAGCGCCCGGATGACCACTGACCAGGCGCCCCGGCGCAAACTCATCGAAGTCGCGCTCCCCCTCGAAGCGATCAACCGAGAAGCGGCGCGGGAGAAGTCCATCCGACATGGGCATCCGTCGACCCTGCACCTATGGTGGGCACGACGGCCGCTCGCCGCATGTCGCGCAGTTCTCTTCGCCCAACTCGTTGACGATCCATCTGCGCATCCCGATCGCTTTCCCACCGAGGAGGCCCAAGACCAAGAGCGCCAGCGGCTTTTCCGGATCATCGAGCGTCTCGTGCCGTGGGAAGCCACCCAAGACGAGGCGGTGCTAGCCGAGGCACGTGAGGAGATCCGCCGCTCCTGTGGAGACAGCGTGCCAGAGGTACTCGATCCGTTCTGTGGCGGCGGATCGATTCCCCTGGAAGCACAGCGTCTCGGACTCGTCGCTCATGGGAGCGACCTAAACCCGGTCGCGGTGCTCATAACCAAGGCGCTCATTGAGCTACCGACCAAGTTCGCTGCTCAGCCTCCTATTCACCCGCGCGACGGCGACGGCCGACTCGCGATCGAGACCTGGTCGGGAGCCCAAGGACTCGCCGAGGACGTGCGCTACTACGGAACCTGGATGCGCGACGAGGCGGAGCGCCGCATCGGGCATCTTTACCCTCCGGCCATCCTCCCCGACGGCCGGACGGCCACCGTCATCGCCTGGATCTGGGCGCGTACCGTTACCTGCCCGAACCCAGCCTGCCAAGCCACAATGCCGCTGGTTCGCTCGTTCTGGCTCGGCAAGAAGAAGGGCAGGGAGGCCTGGGTTCGCCCGGTAGTGGATGGCGGCTCAGTGCGCTTTGAGATCGGACATGGATCATCTGGTCCTCCCGTTGAGGGCACCGTCGGACGAACCGGCGCGACCTGCCTGATGTGCAACTCGCCAGTACCGCTCGCCCACGTGCGATCAGAAGGCAAGTCAGGCCGCATGCGAGCCCAGCTGATGGCGATCGTTGCTGAAGGCGACCGCCAGCGCATCTACCTACCGCCGGATCCTGAGCACGAAAACGCGGCCGACGTGCCACCGCCTACAGACGTCCCAGAGACCGAGCTTCCGGAACAAGCCCTCGGCTTTCGGGTCCAAGGCTACGGCATGGTCCGCCATGCCGACCTGTTCACCAACCGCCAGCTCACCGCTCTCTGCATCTTCTCGGATCTCGTCGGTGTAGCACGCCAGCGAGTCATCAACGACGGTGGAGGAACAGCGTACGCAGACACCGTGGCAACCTACCTCGCTCTATCACTCGGTCGAATTGTTTCCACCAATTCAGCGCTTAGTAGGTGGCGTCCAGACGCTGGCAAGGAGAGCGTGAACGATACCTTCAGTCGACAAGCTTTGTCGATGGTGTGGGACTTTGCCGAGGGCCGCCCTTTTACCGAAGGTCCCTGCTCTTACACCTGGAGCGTAGGTTGGGTGGCACGCGTATTGGATTACCTCCCCCGAGCTACGGGTGCCGACGCTGAGCAGGTAGACGCCACGGCATCGACTCCAATGAGCGTCGCCGTATGCACTGACCCCCCTTACTACGACAACGTCGGCTATGCGGACCTTTCCGACTTCTTCTACGTCTGGCTCCGGCGTTCTCTTACATCGATGTACCCGGATCTGTTCTCCACGATGCTCACGCCGAAGGCCGCCGAGTTGGTCGCTAATCCATTTCGTAGCGATGGCGACAAGGTAAAGGCCGATCGACGGTTCGAGGAGGGGTTCGAACGAGCATTCGCGAACCTGCGTAAGGCGGTTGACCCGGCGTACCCAATCACCGTTTTCTACGCGTTCAAACAGTCCGAGCACGACGAGAGCGGCGTGGCCTCTACCGGATGGGAGACGATGCTCGCCGGTCTGCTCCGCTCTGGGTTCGCCGTGACCGCTACCTGGCCGATGCGGACCGAGCTCGGCAACCGCATGCGCAATCAGGCGAGCAACGCTCTCGCGTCGTCAATCGTCCTGGCGTGCCGTCCCCGCAGCGAGACCGCTGGGATCACGGACCGGCGCGGATTTCTCGCCGCGCTGCACGCTGAGCTGCCCAAGGCGCTGCGCGAGCTGCAACAAGGCAACATCGCTCCAGTGGACCTGGCCCAGGCAGCGATCGGCCCGGGGATGGCAGTGTTCTCGCGCTACGCGAAGGTGGTCGAGCCGACCGGCGAGACGATGCCGGTGCGCAGCGCGCTGACGCTGATCAACCAGGTGCTCGATGAGGTGCTCGCAGAGCAGGAGGGCGAGTTCGACGGGGACACCCGCTTTGCCATCAAGTGGTTCGAGCAATACGGCTTCGACGAGGCCGGCTACGACCCCGCCGAAGGTCTGGCCCGAGCGACGAACGTGTCGGTGAAGGGCCTTGAGGAAGCGGGCATCCTCGTCGCTCGGGCCGGGCGGGTCCGGTTGCTGCGGCGTGCCGAGCTCACCCAAGACTGGGACCCGACCACCGACACGCGTATGCCGGTGTGGGAAGTCGCTCAGCAGCTGGTGAAGGCGCTTTGGGATGACGGCAGTGAGTCTGGCGCAGCAGACCTGGTGCGCCGTCTCGGCGGACTCAGCGAAGTGGCACGCGATCTTGCCTATCGCCTCTATGCGATCTGCGAGCGTCGGGGCTGGGCCGAGGACGCCCTCGGGTTCAACGCTCTGGTCACCTCGTGGCCCGAGATCCTGCGACGGGCCGGCTCACCGGGGTCGGTCCAGCCGGAGCTTGCGTCATGAGCCCGGTCACCTACGAGGTCCGCGACGGCAAGGCCCGCTACGACGGTCGGACCCTGTCCGAGTGGGTGCCGAATGTCGTCGAGACTGTCGTGGCGGCCTGTGACCCCGAACAGGTGCTCCTCTTTGGGTCCGTCGCCCGCGGCGACGACGGCCCGGATTCGGATCTCGACCTGATGGTGGTGCTCTCCTCCATCGACTACACCAAGCGCCACGCGCTCGAGGCGGCACTCTACGGCGCCCTCGGCGGCTCGGTCCCGGTGCAAGTCTTTGTCACCGACCGCCGCGAGTGCGAGCGCCGCCACGACGTGATCGGCTCGATGCACTACTGGCCGCTTCGGGAAGGACGGATCGTCTATGCCCGAGCTGCCTGACAACAGCTTCGACGAGGCCCGCCGGTGGCTGGCGAACGTCGAGGACGACCTCCATGCGATGCGAGCCGTCGCCCGGGACCCCGAATCCCCCGGTCGCATGGTGTGCTTTCTTTCCCATCTCGTCGTCGAGAAAGCCCTGAAAGCCACGCTCATCGACGTAGGCGTGCCGTTCCAGAAGACCCACAACCTGCTTGTCCTGCACGACTCGTGCGTTGGGCTGGGGCGCCTTGTCGGCATCGACCGACAGCTGTTGGCGTGGTGCAACCCGTGGGCGGTCGACGGGCGCTACGCAGATGACCTCGCCGAGGCGGACGCCGAACTCGCGCACCGTTTGGCGGGGCTTGCCGAGCAGGTGGTGGTCGAGGTGCGACGAGAGCTAGGAGCAGAACGTGGCCGTCAGTAACCGGGAGCGGGTCGGCAGGGCCTTCGAGGTGCTGGCCACGGGGCTTGCACCGTTCGTCGACCGCCAGATGGCCTCGGTGCACGGTAAGGGTTGGCTGGAGGGCTTCGTCGACTCCGGCCCGCGCAACGCGGCGCCGGCGTCGCTTCGCGATCCGGCGCTTTTGTTGAAGGTGATGACCGAAGCGTGGGACTCCGCCTTTCGCAGCCGGCTCACCCGGACCGATCGCAACCTCGTGTTCGAGCTGCGCGACGTCCGCAACCGCTGGGCGCACAACGACGCGTTCAACGCGGACGACACCTACCGGGCCCTCGACTCGATCGAGCGGGTGCTCGTCGCCGTCGACGCCAGCGAGACCACAGAGGTCGGCCGCTCCAAGACCGAGCTGATGCGGCTTCGCTACGAGGCCGAGACCCGCAAGGCCGGAGCAGCAGCCCAAGCAACCACGGGGGCGGTGGCGGGGCTTCGCCCGTGGCGTGAGGTGATCGTCCCCCACGACGACGTCGCCCAGGGCCGCTACGGCTTGGCCGAGTTCGCCGCCGACCTCCACCAGGTCGCTGTAGGCTCGGGCGGACCCGAGTACGCCGATCCGGTCGAGTTCTTCCGCCGCACCTATCTGACCGAGGGTCTGCGTCAGCTGCTCTTAGAGGCGACCCGGCGCCTCGTCGGCACCGACGGCGTGCCCGTGGTCGACCTGCAGACGACCTTCGGGGGCGGCAAGACCCACACGCTCATCGCTCTTTGGCACCTGTGCTCAGGAACCGCGCTCGTCGAGCTGCCCGAGGAGGTCCAAGACCTCGTCCGGGCCGCCGGGGTCGACCAGCTGCCCCAGGTGGCCAGAGCGGCACTTGTCGGTACCCGGATCGCACCCGGCCAGGTGTCGGTCAAACCCGACGGCACCGAGGTGGCGACCTTGTGGGGGGAGCTCGCTTGGCAGCTCGCCGGCAAGGACGGCTACGCACTTGTCGCCGATGCGGACCGCACCGGCACGAGCCCCGGCGACGCGCTGGCCGAGCTGTTCAAGGCGTGCGCGCCGTGCCTCGTGCTCGTCGACGAGTGGGTCGCCTATGCCCGCCAGCTGTACGCAACCGACGAGCGTCTCATCGGCGGCAGCTTCGAGGCGCACGTCTCCTTCGCCCAGGCGCTCACCGAGGCAGCTCGCTCGACCGACCAGGCCCTTTTGGTCGTGAGCCTCCCCGCTTCGGTCGCCACCGAGCCCACCGCTGTCGGCTCGGGCGGTGGATCGAGCGTCGAGCTCGGTGGTCCGGGCGGCGCCGAGGCACTGCGACGACTGCGCAGCGTGATCGGCCGGGTCGAATCCTCGTGGCGGCCGGCGTCGGCCGAGGAAGGCTTCGAGATCGTCCGGCGACGGCTGTTCCGACCCCTCGACGCCTCGGGGCTCGCCGATCGTGACGCGACCGCCCGAGCCTTTGCCGAGTCGTACCGCTCCCAAGCCGCCGAGTTCCCCGCCGAGTGCCGGGAGGCCGCCTACGAGCGACGGCTCCGTGCTGCCTATCCGATTCACCCCGAGCTGTTCGACCGGCTGTACGAGGACTGGTCGACCTTGGAGCGCTTCCAGCGCACCCGGGGAGTGCTGCGACTCATGGCCCAGGTCGTCGGAGCGCTGTGGCGCGGCGGCGACCAGTCGCCGCTCATCTTGCCCGGCGCGATCCCCCTCGACGACGCGCCAGTCGCCTCCGAGCTCGCTCGGAACCTGGAGGACTCCTGGAAGCCGGTGATGGACGCCGACGTGGACGGCACGGGATCGCTCCCCGCCCAGCTCGACGCCACCTACCCGAACCTCGGCCGCTACGGCGCAGCAAGAAAGGTCGCCCGAGCGGTGTTCTTGGGCTCGGCGCCGACCGTGCACTCCCCGCACCGAGGGGTGGAGGCCGCGCGGGTGCGCCTCGGATGTGCCGCGCCGGGCGAGGCGGTCGCCACCTACGCCGACGCGCTGGCCAGGCTGTCGGATCGGGCCACCTACCTCTACGTCGACCGGGACCGCTACTGGTATGGGCTCTCGCCCTCCGTGGCGCGCATGGCCCGAGACCGCGCCGAACGCTGGCTCGCCACCGGCACGGCGGAGCTCGACGCGGCGCTCTGCGAGCGAATTCGGCGTCAACGCGACCGGGGCGAGCTCACCGGCGTGCACGTCGCCCCCTCGAGCTCAGCCGACGTCGACGACGACGACCGGGTCCGCCTCGTCGTGCTCCCACCACAAGCGGCCCACGTCGTGAAGACCGACGACTCGCCAGCCCTTTCGGCCGCACGCGAGATCCTCGAGCACCGCGGCACCGCGCCGCGCCTGTATCGCAACATGGTCGCGTTCCTCGCCGCCGACAACCGGCGTGTCGACGACCTGCGCCAGGGGATGGCCGAGGCGCTCGCCTGGAGTTCGATCTCGACCGAAGCAGAGGAGCTCGGCCTCGGCACCCAGCAGACCGCCCAGGCGGCCACCAAGGCCCGAGAAGCCGAAGGAACCGTCGAACGCCGCCTTGCAGAGACCTACGGCTGGGCGCTCATCCCGACCCAGCCGGACCCCACCGGACCGATCGTGCTCGACGCGGTGCGCATCGACGGCCAAGGCGACCTCGCGGCACGCACCGCCCGGCGCCTTATCGACAAGGGCCACCTCAACTTGGTCTACGCCCCCTCGCTGCTGCGAACCCTCGTGCTCGGCGGCCCGCTCGCCTCACTGTGGGAGAAGGGCCACGTCTCGGTCGAAGAGCTCTGGGAGGCCCTCGCCCGCTACCCCTACCTGCCCCGCCTGCGTGACCGGCTCGTGCTGCACCGCTGCGTCCAGGACGGGCCGGCCGGCTTTGCCTGGTCCGAGGAAGGCTTCGCACTCGCCGAGGGCTACGACTCCGCCAACGGGCGCTACCTCGGTCTCGTCGTTGGGCCCGGTGGTGGCAGTGCGGTGTCGGTGTCCACGCTGCTCGTGCACCCCGAAATCGCCGCCGAACAGCTCCGCGCCGAGGAGCAAGCTGTCGGCACCCAGTCGGGTACTGCGTCAGTCGCCACAACCGGGCACATGGCTGGCCCGGCAGCACCAACATCGACAGCAACCGACGCGCCGCCTGCAACCGCCAAGCCGCGACGGTTCCACGGGAGTGTCGCGCTGCGCTCCGAACGCCTCAGCCTTGAGTTCGGACGGGTTGTCCAAGAGGTCATCGCCCATCTTGGCGACGCATCGGCTGACGTCGAGGTCACCATCGAGATTTCCGCCAGCTCTCGCGAGGGTTTCGACGAGCCGGTCATCCGTACTGTCACCGAGAACGCCCGCACTCTTCATTTCACCGACCAGGGTTTCGAGCAGGAATAGAGGGCGATGGCCGGCGGGTCTATTGCGCCGGCAGTGCGGCAGTCACGGTCCGAGCCCGGACCGCCTTTCGTACTGCCGCCTTCTCCTCCTTTCCCAGGGAGGGGAGCGAGCTGATCGCGGTCGTGACGAGGTCGGAGTAGAGGTCGGCATGCAGTCGTCCGATGAGGGACTGCGTGGCGTTCTTGAGTGACGCCTGCACGCCTCCGATGGAGATCCCGAGCACGCCGAAGACGGCGGCGAGCGTCTTCCATCCAGGGATGCCGTGCACTTGGGCCGTCAGGATCGCCAGAATGACCAACCCGCCCAGCCCTACGGCAGCAAGGACGAGCTCTGCAGCGAATGTTCGGAGGACCTTGGGGGTGATCTGCGTGAACCGAAGGACGGCGTAGGGCTTGAGCAACGTCTCGGGGTCCACATCAACGACCAGCAGCTCGTGCCAGTAGGTGAGCTGCTGGCGAAGCGCTTGTTCTACGGCGGCAGTGTCCTTCGAGGTCGTTGATGTCGGGATCCCGCACTGACCAGTAGAGAAGCTCGTCCAGGACTTCGGTGTCGACGAAGATCTGGCGTGTCCAGAGTTCTTCGGCGAGGGCAGCGCGAACCACGACAAGGTGGTGGCCGAGGCGGCGGGCGGTGGCTACCTGTGGGCATCGGTCGTGCCAGGCATGGCGTACTCAAGATCGGTGGATGACGCGAGGTGCGCCATGTCTTCGAACTGGGCCAAGTCGCCTCGATGCGCGACGAGGTAGTCAGCAGAGTCACCGGCGGTGGCCCGGCCGCGTTGGTTACTCCGAACCATGTCGCTCAGCGTGCGTATCGCGGGAAGCCGGGCCACATCTGTTCCTGTCTGTCACTTCGTGCGGAGGTCGTCCGCCAGGTTTGCGAGCTTCGACGGCTCGTTGAGAGCTTGCTCGATGAGGGCTCGGAGGAGTTCGGCCATCGACACGTCGAGGTCAACCGCGCGGAGCTTGAGCGCTCGGTGGACCTCTGGGGCGAGGTCGAGGGTGAGCCGCTTCGGTTGCGGAGCGTGGGATGCGGCAGGAGGCGCCACGCCGAGAAATCGTAGCGTATTTCTGTATTACCGTGATTCTGTGTTTCTGTGTTTCTGTGTGAGATGATCGGACCCATGGACGATCACTTCGACGGCCGTCACACCCGACCCGTATGGTGAGCGTCGTGACCGAGGGTTCGGCGATGCGGGTCGTCGTCGGACGCCGGGTACTTCGGGCGACGGAGGCGTTCCGTTCCTACTGGCGACTGGCGGCCGAGCGTCAACAGATCTTCTACCGCCGGCTACGCGATGAGCAGCCCCCGTGGACCGATGATCCCGTCCTGGCGTCGCACCGGTTCACGAACGCTTACCGGGCCTCTGATCGAGTGAGTCAGTTCTTGATCAACGAGGTGATCTACGGGGCCCAGGTCGACGAGCGATCGACCGTGCTGCGGATCTTGCTGTTCAAGATCTTCAACCGCGTTGAGACCTGGCGCTACCTAGAGGAGAGCGTCGGCCCGATCACGGCGGCGAGTTTCGACGCGGACCGACTGACGCAGTTGCTCGACATCCGTCTCGCCGCCGGGAATCGTCTGTACTCGGCGGCGTACATCATGCCAAGCCCGAAGCTCGGGGCGGAACGCAAGCATGCGAACCACCTGCAGCTGCTCAGCCGGCTGCTCGTCGACGGCACGGTTGACGACCTGGTTGGCGCACCGACCCTGGCGGACCTGTACTCGACCCTGGCAGGGGTGCACTCGTTCGGGAAGTTCTTGGCCTTCCAGTTCGCCATCGACTTGAACTACAGCGCCCTGTATCCGTTCTCGGAGATGGACTTCGTGGTGGCGGGGCCGGGCGCCCATGACGGGATCGCCAAATGCTTCGTCGACACCGACGGCCTCGGCGCGGAGGATGTCATCCGGGCGGTTGCCGACGCGGCCGAGGACTGCCTCGCCGCCCTCGACATCGAGTTCGAGTCCTTGTGGGGTCGCCCGTTGCAGCTGATCGACTGTCAGAACCTATTCTGCGAGGTCTCCAAGTACGCCCGAGTGGCCCATCCCGAGCTGCAGGGCTGTAGCGGCCGGACGCGGATCAAACAGCGGTACGTGCCCAACCATACGCCTCTTGCCGTCGGCTACCCGCCAAAGTGGGGCTTACCGACATTGGGTGCCGTCGTGCCCGGCAACGAGCAGCTTCAGACGCAGATCGCCTAAACCCCGTCTCCCGCAGGCTCGCTGGGATGGCTACGGTCCGACATACATGGCAGTGGCCGGCCCGTCGTAGCTCAGGGTTCGGTTGTCCAGGTCCGCAGTGAGCACGCCCCCGCGGTTGTCGACGACCTGTCCGAAGGCCTGATAGCCGGTGAGGATTGCCGCATGCCAGTCGGCGGCGGACCTGGCTGCGACCTCGAGGTGGGAGGTCATTTTCGTGCACGTCTTGAGCACGCTGGGCGGGACGTGGGCGAGGGTGGTGAAGAAGCTGTGCTCGGCGGCCATGGTGAACACGTACGCGGTGAGCCCTTCTTCGATGGCGGCGGCTCGGCCTCCGTCTTGGACCCGGTCGACGGTGGGAAGCTCTGATCGCTTGCGGTGAAGGAGTCGGCGCATCACCGGTGACCAGCCGAGAATCGCCATGTGGGCGAGGTGGAACACATCGTGGTAGCGGTAGTCGTCGTTGTTCTCGCTGTTGTCGTCGAGGGGGTCACCGACCGGCTGGTCGCCTCGGTACATCCGTACCCGCTGCAGCGTCTCTCCTCGTGGGGTCGTCTCCTCGGTTTCCACGAAGGTGACCGTTAGCCGGGCGGGGAGCTGCTGGTCGCCCGGCGCGTCGCTGTCGAAGCGGTCGTGAGGCGGGAGCTGCGCCGGGGGGCGGAACAGGCCTCGGGTCTTCGTGAGGTTTTCTCGGGCGATCTCGTCGAGGTTAAAGCCGTTGTAGCGAGCCAGGGCCGCCGCGTACCAGAGGATGTCTCCCAGTTCTTCGTGAACTTCCTCGCGGAACGCTCGGTAGCCGGTCTTGTCGCGCTGTCGTTTCTTGTACTCGGCGATGAGCTGGCCTACTTCGCCGGCGAGGCCGAGCAAGGGCAAGAGGTCGTCGTCACCGGTTAGGACGTCGGTCTCCCCCGCTTGATCCTGGTAGTCGTTGAGCTCCACTACGGTGCTGCTCCCTTGGTCGGTGGTGTTGCTGCCAGTGACGTCGGGTCGATCGCGGTGGCTTGCACGGCGAAGGCGATCAGGTAGTCGGGCGGCAGCCATCCGTAGCCGCCTGCTCCCCAGCCTGAACCCCAGGTGTTGCGGACGAGGAAGCGCCTCTGTGTCCCCGAGGCGTTGGTGGCGGCGCCGAGAATGAGGATGGCGTGGTAGTCGCTCACGGGCGCGGTGAGCAGAGGGACGGTGATCTCGCCGGCGGGCGTGGGGTGCTCGAACTCGTCGGTGAGCTCGATGACCAAAACGACCGGGATCTCTGAAGCGAGGGCGTCCTCGACGAGTGCCTCGATCCCGTCGTGGGCGAGGGGGGTGTCGATGATGGCGCCGGTGTACCACGGAGCCGTCGCTGCTCCGGCCGGTTCGGGCTCGGTCCCGGCGCCAAGGCGCTGGTTGTACGGCCAGCAGGTCTCGGTGGTCTGACCCTTGGCTCTGAGCGCGGATCCTCCGGCGGCCAGCGTCGTTCCTTTGTAGCCGGCGCCACCCTGGTGAAGGCAGTGTTGCCACAGCGGCTCCACGGCGAGCATCTCGGCGCCGGCGGCAGCGAGCCGAGTTCGGGTGGCTTCGTGGGCCGCGGAGAGGGAGAACGGGACGCACAGTGGGCGCGGTCCTTGGGCCCTGACCGGGGAGGTGAGAAGGTGCCGGAGGTCGACGGCGGGTCGGGATCGGCTGGCAGCGAGGCGTTGGGCGTGGGAAGTCATCGGACTCTCGAAAGCGGTGCGGCGTCAGTCGCTGTCGCGGTCATCGATGATCGCTGCGGGTGCATGGAGCTTGCGGTCTCGGACCGGACCGACCCATGGCTCCTCGCGGTCCTCGACGAGCTGGTCGATGGAGAATCCCTCTCGGCGGGGTTCGACGAGGGCGTGGAGCACGTACTCCTCGACGGCGGGCGCGTCGCTGTAGCGGCTGCGGTGCTGGAGGTGCAGAGTCTTGGGGCCGGCTTCGAGGAAACGCACGCCGAGTAGGCGTCGGCCGGTTGCCGCGATGAGTTCTTCGGGACCGCTTCGAGGCTCGAGAACACCGGCGCCCGGTTGATCAGACTGTACGGGGGCGCTGACGGCGTCGTTGTCCCCAGTTGCGACAGCGAGGCGGGCGCGTCGCGTGTCCCGGGGCCGTTGTGGCGTACCGTGGCGGCCGGCGAGGTAGCTGTCGCCCACCACCGCTGCACCTCCTGGCAGCGTCCGCTCGGGGACCGAACTCGCCGCCTCATCCGCGGGGAGGTGTCGTACCCGGTCGATAGCAGCGCTTGGCGCACGGCCCCGTCGGGCCGTTCGGGCACGTGCGACGAACCGTCGGGCGGTGTCGGTCTCTGTGGTCGATGAAGGCTGATCAGCGAACGGCGGCGGTTCGGGGGAGGAGACCACCTCGGTCACCTCGTTGTCGAACATCCATCGATAGCCGCTGCTTCGGTTCTCGGGCAAAGAGAGGACTACCTCGTCGTCGGTGCGTAGCGAGAGAACCTGGTCGTTCCACGCCTCGTCCACCGGCCAGACATCCGCGTAGCCGTAGACGGGGCGCCGACCGCCGGCCAGTTCGCTTTTCACCATGAGGGGCCGGACATTGGGCGGCAAGAGCAAGGTGGCGTCCGCCGCGGTGATCACTTGGAGGTTGGCGAGCTGTCGCACCGCTGCCTCGTAGCTCACCCCAGCTTCGCGGGCGACGAAGTAGGCATCTCGTGGACCGACCGGTGCGTCGTCGCCGACGCCGATCCTGGCCAGCAAGGAGAGGACCAGTGGTGGTGGCATCAAGAGGTTGGCGGCGAAGATTTGCGCCAAGCGTTCCCGCTCGTGTGGCGTCGTTCCGAACACGTGCTCCTCGCCGTCGAGCGCGAGGCCGTGACCGTGCTCAAGGCGCCAGTGTCCCAGTTCATGGGCCGCGGTGTAGCGCTGCACGGTGATCGGTCGTCGGTCGGTGATCAGCACTCCACCGCTGCCCTCGGGAACGAACGCCCCGAGCAATCCGTCCAGTGGCATGAACGTGAGCCACAGTCCCAGGTCCTCGCACATCGAGAACACATCGACCTGGCGGGTAGCGTCGAGGCCCAGTTCGTCCAGCAGTCGCCCGGCGGACTCTGCTGCCTGAAGTGAGCGCTGCCACGGGTTGCCGGTCGGGGGCATCACGACTCCGTCTCGCGGCCTTGGCCTCGTGCCCGCGGCCTGGGGCGTTGCGGCTCGCCCTGTCCTCCAGGACCGGTTGGCTTGCCGGCGGCGGCAAGGAACTCGGCGAAGCGCAGCACCTGGTCTCGGTCACGGTCCGACAGCGACTCGGTGGCCCGAAAGAGTGGTTCGGCGTCGCTCAGCTCGATGTCGTCCTCGCCGAGCAGCCAACCGACTGGCTTGCGGTAGATACGGGCGAGTCGCCGCACCTCGAGCCCGGTCACGCGGCGCTTGCCGGACTCCATGGCCGACACGCTTGCCCGGGGGATGCCGAGCGCGGAGGCGACGTCCTCTTGAAGGAGCCCGACGTATTCGCGCGCTTCCTTCAACCGTGCGCCGATCTTTGCTTGCTCTTCGCTGTCGTCGCTCTCGCCGCTATCGTTGTCGTTTGCTGCGGCGACTGGTGTCTTTGGTCGCTTCTGCTCAGGCATGGTTCCTCCCTTCGTGGTTGCCGACATCAGTTCCGGTGAGAGTGGCGCGCAGCGAGGACGCGATGACGATCGCCGCTGCCCATCCGCCTTCGTGGGTCAACGAGACGTGCCACGTCGTGATCCGACGTCGCTTGGCGATGCTGAGCGCTGTCCGGTGGAGCTCCACCCTCGGGGCCCCGGATGGCTCGGTGACGATCTCCACGTCGCGGGGGTCGAGATCACCGATGCCTCGTTCGAGAACCTTCATGACGGCCTCTTTCGCCGCCCACTTCCCGGCTAACCCTTCCGCTTGATTGTTGGCGTCTCGCTGTTCCCGGGCGGTCCAGGCCGCGTCAAGGAATACATCGCCGCCGGCTTGGATGAGTAGGCGGAGCGGTTCGACCTCCACCAGGTCGATGCCTGCTCCCGCCGCTTGGTCGACGAGGTCCACGCTGGCATTCCAGGCTGACCGCAGGGCGCGCTTCGGCGACACGGCGGTCACCGGTGAGCTCCAACGGTGACGGGCTCGTCCGATTCGAAGGCCGCCCGGGCATCTCGGGCCAGCTTGAGTGCGCGGGCCCGGCCTTGGGTGTCCGCCAGGGTGGCGTGGACCACGAGTTCGCCGAGTTCATGGCCGGTCTGCTGGCAGAGGAACTGCATCAGCCACGACAATCCGAGCAGGTTTCCGTACGCCTTGTGAAACAGGTATTGGTGTCGGTATACGGCCGTCGCGTGCAGGCGACCCTGGTACAACGTCAGATCGACGTGAGTCAGGCAGGGGAAGCTTCGGATGCGTCGGTCGGCGGCTGCGTAGACCTGCAGCCCGCGAAGGTCCTCCTCGTCGGTGAGCGCGTCGGCCGCCACGTCCATGTCGAGCGCATTATGGGTGCGACGGCCGGCCAGCTGTTCGCCGCGGAGTCGCTCGATCCTGGCCGCCAGCTGGTTTATCCCTCCCGCTTCTTTGCCGGGCCATGAGATCATGCGAGAGAAGTAGGTGCCGCTCTTGTTCGCGTTGACCGTGCGCAACAACGGCAACATGCCCGTGTACGCCTCGTAGAGCGTTTCGGCGGCGGCGTCGAGCAGCGCGCACTCCGCTGCCGGCAGCTCGGGTGACCAGTCCCGTTCCGGATCGGGGTACAGCGAGGCAGGGAAGATGGTCTCTGCCACCGTGTCGACCGATTGGGCGCCAGCCGCGTCGAGCGCGTTGTCCAAGACGCGTCGGATCGAAGCGATCTCGGTTCCGGGCTCGGCCACGGTCGAGACCACGTGGACTGCTCGGCCGCCGTCGGTCTCGGCGGTTCGCTCCAGAGAGAGCAGCCAGGCCTCGCTGACCGAAGCCGCTGCGGGCAAGAGCTCGCTCATGAGGCCAACGGCCCTGCCGGGACCGAGTGCAGCGTCCGATGAACGAGTCGGGCCACGCCGCCCATGCTTCGCAGGTCGACCTTGTTGACCTGCGACAACTTGACAAGCTTTGGTCGGCCGACCGACGTCCCGACCTGGTTGATCAGGAAGACGGCGATCAGGCTCGGGATTTTCGGTGAACCGTCGTCCGCCATCTCGGTGAGTCGCCGATTCGGCTGTGCCGCTCGCAGTAGGGCCGTAAGGTCCGCCTCGAGCTGATCAACCGTCCTGGTGGCCACGCCCACAAGGACGGCCGCTCCCCCCGGAGCGCTTCCTGGCGGCGGTGGCGGTGGTGGAGCCACGGAAGGGATGTCGGTCTTCACGACATCTAGTGTCGGATATTCTGACGTCCTTGTCAAGAGATGCGTTATGCCGGCGTCGCAGCTTGTGCAGGCGTGTCACCGCTGGCCGGCGCGACGGGTCCGATCGGACGAGGCTTGTGCGGGGTCCGGTTGGGCGGCCAGTCGCAGCGCGGTGACGGTCGCTTGATCGTCGCTCGTCGATGCAGCCAGGTCGGGGTCGCGCCTGGCCATCCAGGCGCGGAGGCTGGGGGCGGTGAGCTGGGCCGTGCGCCGGCCGGGAACTTGGTCGAGGACGCCGGCCCGGACGAGGTCCATGAGCGCTCGGGGGGTCTCACCGGTGAAGCGGGCGACTTCGGCGACGGGCACGGCGGCGGCGGGCTGGGCGGTGCGGCGCTTGGCTTCGTGGTGGGCGATCCAATACTGCTTGACCGAGGCGCGGGTGACGAAGCGCAGCCCGCTGCTGTCGGTCTCGGGGTCGACGTCGAGATCGCCTCGCTCCGCCAAGATCCGCACGGTGCTGGCCGCCAGATGGAGCTGGACGGCTGCGGCAGGGAGCTTCATGGACCGGCCGTACAGCGCCTGGATGCGCTCCAACTCGGCCCGCAGCGCGTCGGCGGCATCGGGGGTGACCTCGTAGACGCGGCTGGTCGGGTGCTGCTCCAGGTCGAGGTCGAGGCGACGGATCATGTTGTAGGCCTCGTGGTAGCGGAGGCCGAGTTGCTCGGCGAGGTCGGGCAGCAAGATGCGCCGGGCGAGGCGGTCCCGGTGCGCCCACACGGTGCTGAGCCGGGCGTAGCGGCGGGGCACGCCCTGGGCGTCGGGCGTGACGAGGGTGGGCAGGGTGCCGTCGGACATCCACCGACGGGCGGTGGTCCTGGCGATGTCGAGCTCGGAGGCAACCCGCTCGGCGTCGCACAAAGGATCGTCCGCGGTGCCGGGATTGACCAGCCAGCCAGTGGTGACCAGCGTCGCGTTGACGTCCTCGGCCCGGTCCCGTAGCGGGTTGTGCTTGCCCCAGGCCACCTTGCGGGTAGTCGGGGTGAGCAGGGTACCGATGCTGGCGGTGACCTTGTCGTCGAGGACGGCAGCCACCTTGACGAGCGGGGCGATCTCGGGGTGGTCGAGGGTGTAGATCCGCCCGAACACGTCGTCGCCGGCCCGATGGCCCATGAACCGGCGGCGCACGGTGTCCTCGATCCCTTCCTGCCAGGCGAGATCGGTGGCGAGGCTCTTTCGCAGCAGGTGGGTGGAGACCCGGAACCCGAGATCGGCCGTGGACAGTTCCTCGGCGACCACGGCGTCCTCGAAGGCGTGGCGGTAGCCGT
>JAJZMD010000040.1:18475-31193 GCA_021803085.1 Actinomycetes bacterium | reverse complement strand
CTTGCCTGCCGGTCGCGGTCACGATGTCGCCGCCGATCTCGCACCCGTCGCAGACGCCGGCCCGCTCGTGGTCAGTGCGGAGGAGGCCACCGTTCGGATATTGACGATTACGTAGGTGCCTCGGTGTTGCGCTGATCCGGCACACCATGGACATTGCTGTGGCTCCGACGCCGATACTTCCCATCCGGCATGGCAAGTGGTGCAGACCCAGGTCTCGATGCGTTCGGGCTTACTCGCCGAGGAAGTCATGGTTTTCACCACCCGCGCCTCGATGGCGGCTCTGCTGGTCGGCGACCGCCTGTCGGGCAGCGATGCGCTCACGTAGGACGCCGACCGCGTGCCGATGCCGGTCGATGAGCGCCTCGGAGACCCAACGTTCACCTGTGGTCAGCTCGGCAAGCATGCGTTCGTGGTAGGCCAACATCTCGCCCAGGTAGACGAGACAGGCTCGCTGGTGGCTGGAGCGCCCGCCGTTGCCGGAGACGACCTTGCCGCAGCTGCACGTCCAGCTCCGTCGGGCGTGCGTGCTCGCAGAGATCCGCTTGCCGTCGGTCGTATAGCCCCTGCTCATTACAACCCCCCTGTCTCGATCAACAGATCTCGTCGTCCGGTGGCTCCGGCGACTGCCCGGTCGGTAGCTCGAGCCGCCAGACCTGGATGGCTCCGCCGGCCCGTTCCGGGTGGATGAACGTCGGCGGAATCCAGTGCCCGACGTAGCGCCAGTCAGTCCCGTGCGATCCGTGGACGTCGCCGGTGATCCGTCCGCTGGCGTCCCTCGTCGCCACCCTGGACCGACGCCAGTGCCCACGCCGTGCGTGCGGGGGCATCGGGCGGCCGCTGCCGGCCGGACGGCCGTCCGATCGCCCTCCTGGCGGCCTAGCGGTACCTTCCCCCCTGCGCCGCTGAGTCCCGTTCGCGGCGTCGCAGAACTTTCTTGAGAAATAGGCGCTGACCAGCGCGAACTGCCAGGTCAAAGGCTCGCGTTTCGTCGCCGGAGGGTGTATGACCTAATATATGGCATCCATCGTCGGCAAGACCATCAAGGGCCAGACGTACTACTACCTGCGCGAAGTCGCCCGGGTGGGCGGCAAGCCGAAGATCGTCTCCCAGCGCTACCTCGGCAAGGCGGCCGACATCGAAGCGGCGATGAACGGCGCGACGGCCATGCCCGAGCGCACCCGCCACCTCGTCTTCGGAGGCGTGGCAGCGACCTGGGAGATGCTGAAGCGCCTCCGGGTGGCAGCGATCATCGACGACGTGGTCGGCGCCCGCAGGTCCGATGCCGGGGCGTCGGTGGGGACCTACATCGCCCTGGCCGCGCTCAACAGGGTGTGCGACCCGTGCTCCAAGCTCGCCTTCTCCGACTGGTGGGCCAAGACCGCCGGCGACCGGTGGCTCCGCATCGGAGGCGGAGCTCTCGATCACCGCCGCTTTTGGGACGCGATGGACGAGATCGATGAGAACGACCTCCGAGAGATCGAGCGGCGCCTGGTCGCCCACATGGTCGAGACCTTCGGTGTCGACGTCACCGGCCTCGTACTCGACATGACGAACTTCGCCACCTGGATCGACTCGGGGAACGTCCGGGCTCCGATCGCCCAGCGGGGCCACTCCAAGCAAAAGCGGGCCGATCTGCGCATCGTCGGGCTCGGGCTCGTCGTGTCCGTCGACGGCGGCGTCCCGCTCCTCTCCCACGCCTACGCGGGGAACCTTCCTGACGTCACCCAGTTCCCCGCCATGATCCAAGAGCTGGCCGCACGCTTCGCCGGTCTCTGTGAGCAGGTCGCCGTCACAGGTGGCCAGCTCACCTTGGTCTTCGACGCCGGGCAGAACTCCGAGGACAACTTCGCCCTCTTGGACGCCCTGCCGGTCGACTTCGTGGGCTCGGTCGCCCCCTCGGACCATCCCGACCTCCTGGCCGTGCCCATCGAGGAGTACCGCCCCGTCGACCCCGAGCGCTTCCCCGGTCTTTCGGCCTACGAGACGAAGAAGGTCATCTTCGGCAGGGAACGACGGGTCGTCCTCTGCCACTCCCAGGGCTTGCACGACAAGCAGTCCCGGGGCTTCGATCAGACCCTCGCAAAGGCCAGTCGCCAACTTTCGGAGGTCGCCGCCCGCCTGGCTCGGGGGAAGACGAGGAAGGCCAGGGACAAGGTGGAGGCCGAGATCGCCGCCATCTGCAGGCCGCGGTGGGTCTCGAGGGTCATCTCGACGACGCTGTCGGGGGTTGCCCCCGCGGAGCTGCGCCTGCGCTTTCGGACGAAGCCGAAGGCACGCGCCGATCTCGAGGCTGAGCTCTTCGGCAAGCGGATCCTCGTCACCGACAAGGACACCGAGCACGCGTCCACGGCGCGCGTCGTCGCCGACTACCGCTCGCAGGAGGCGGCCGAGGGGGACTTCCGCCAGATGAAGGACCCCAAGGTGGTCTCGTTCTCTCCGATGTTCCACTTCACCGACCAGAAGATCCGGGTCCACGTCTTCTACTGCGTGGTCGCGCTCATGGTCGCCCGCCTCATGACGCGCGAGGCCGAACACGCTGGGATGCACATGAGCGTCCGGGAGCTCCTCGACATCTTGGGCGGGATCCAAGAGACCGTGCTCCTCTATCAGGGGGAGCGGGGGCGTCCGCGGGCACGGCGAATGCTGACCGAGATGGACCCCATCCAGCGACGCCTGTACGACCTCTTCGGCCTCGACGCCTATGCCCCGAAGCGCTGAGTTAGGTACTACAGCGCCAGCTTTCGGACACCACCGCTGACCAGGAGCAACGTCGTCCTCTCCCGGACGATCCCGGAAGGTACCGCTAGGGCCCGGGAGGACCCAGTCCCTGCTGGTGCCCCGACGCAGGGGGCGGGCTCCCCGGCGCCTCGTGGAACCGGGCGATGATCGGGGCCATCTCGGCGGCTGGCAGGGCCCCGTAGAGGCTGAACCGGTCGGCGAGGCCCCCCCAGCGCTCGAGCACCGCCGCCGCGAGGCGGTCAGGGGGCGCGACCACTGCGAACGTCTCGAGGACCTCGTCGTCCACGAGCTCGGCCATCGACTCCCACGCGCCGACCTTGGAGCGCGCGTTCAGCTCGCCCTGGAGGTCGCCCCAGCCGTGCAGCTCGAGGACGGGGCGGTAGGCGGGCGTCGAGCCGTAGAAGGCGATCTGCGCCCTCGCCGCGCGTGCGCTCTCCTCCATCTGGTCCGCGCTCGACCCGGTCACGACGAACCCGGGCAGCGCCACGACCAGGTCGCCCCGCGCCTTCCCCGCCTTGGCGGCGCCGCGCTCGAGGGCCGGCAGGCCGACCTCTCTCAGGTAGCGGGCGGTGGTGAACGGGTGGACGAGGAGCCCGTCTCCTACCTCCCCGGCGACCTCTGCCATGCGCGCGCCGACCGCCGCGAGGACGATCTTCGGGTTGCCGAAGGGATTCGGCCCCGGGTTGAAGAACGGCGTCATGAGCGTGTGCGTGTAGAACTCGCCCCGGAAGTCGAGCGGCTCGCCGGTCCTCCACGAGTCCCAGATCGCGCGGATCGCCTGGATGAGCTCGCGCATCCGAGGTGCCGGGTGCGACCACGGCATCGAGAACCGCTTCGTGATGTGGGGCTTGATCTGCGAGCCGAGCCCGAGGGTGAAGCGGCCCTTCGAGAGCTGGTGCAGGTCGTTCGCCGACATGGCGAGCGTCATCGGATTGCGCGCGAAAGCCACTGCGATGCCCGTGGCGAGCTCCAGGTGCTCGGTCGCCTCCGAAGCGACGGCGAGCGGTAGGAAGGGGTCGCGCCCGGTCTCGGCTGCCCA
This sequence comes from Actinomycetes bacterium, assembly GCA_021803085.1. GTDB lineage: Bacteria > Actinomycetota > Acidimicrobiia > Acidimicrobiales > RAAP-2 > JAJYVT01. Next base: position 27,415 of record JAJZMD010000040.1, on the reverse strand, counting down.
CGCGCCGTCGTAGCCGGCGTCTTCGAGACGTCGCGCTGCTCCGGCGATCCCCGACGGGTCGAACCCGATGGCACCGTCGATCTTCATCCCGGCTCCTTTCGCTTCACCCCTGCTCCTCCCGGCTCGGCTCCTCCCGGCTCGGCTCCTCCCGGCTCGGCTCGTCTCGGCTCGGCTCGGCTCGTCTCGGCTCGTCGACCCTTGTCGACCCTTGTCGACCCGGCGCCTCGCGCCGCGGAGCGCCCCGCTCGAGGGCCGGCTCCCTCAGTGGTCCTCGCCGCGGAGGAAGCGCTCGAGCTCGGCGGCGAGCTCGTCGGCGGAGGGGACCTCGTGGAGCCCGAGCGCGTTGCCCTCGGAGGAGTCGATCACCTCTTCGAGCTTGGCGACCATGGCGACGTGCTCGGGATTGCCTGCGATCAGCTCGTCCACCTGGTTCCGTGCGCGGTCCCCGGCCGCCCGGAGCGCCGCGGAGTCGAGCTGGAGCCCGGAGGTCGCCGCGAGCCCGTCCACCAACGCCGCGCTCGCCATGGGGAACGGCATGGCCGAGACGTAGTGGGGGACCCGCGCCCACAGGCTGATCGTCGGGACGGCCGCGTCGCCGAGCGCGACTTCGAGCGCGGACAGGACCCCCGCGGGCACCTCGAGCTCGCCTTGCACGACGCCGACCTGCGCCAGGAGCTCCGCGGAGCCCGGGGGCGCGGTCGCGGCGAGCCGGACGGGACGGGTGTGGGGCGCGGCAGCGGGGAACGCGCCGAGGCCGACCACGAGCCGGACGCCGTGGCGGAGGCAGAGCTGGACGACGGCGTCGACGAAACCCCGCCAGTGGTAGTCGGGTTCGGGCCCGACGAGGAACAGCATGTCGGCGCCGGCCTGGTCGTGCCCGTGCCGGAGCTGGGTCCGGGGCCACTCGAGCTCCGTCGTGACCCCGTCGACGATGCGGACCATCGGCCGGCGGGCGCGCAGGTCGAGGAAGTGGTCGCTGTCGAAGGTCACCAGGTCCGTGGCCGGCGGGTGCTCGGCGAGCGACGCCACCGCGTTGGCCGCTCCGAGGCCCGCGTCGACCCACCCCTCCATGGCCACGACGAGGACCGGCGCGTTCAGCACCGGCGAGGTGTGCACCGCGAAGAGCTCGCTCACGACTCACCGAGGGTAGCGGCGGCCAGCTCGGCGAGCCGGGCGACGGTGGCGGGCAGGTGCTCGACGTCGTCGGGGTCGCCCGCCGGTGCGCCTCCGACGTAGCGGGCGTACACGCCCTGGAGGATGCAGGCGACCCGCCAGTAGCCGAACGCCACGAAGTACCCCACGTCGGACACGTCGGCCCCCGCGCTCGACGCGTACCGGTCGCGCAGCTCGTCTGCCCCGGGGAACCCGTCGAGGGCGCTCGCCGGCACCCTGCCGAGGACCGGTTGCCCGTCGGGGGGAAGTCCCCAGTAGACGAGGAACGTGCCGAGGTCCGCCATCGGGTCGCCGAGCGTGCAGAGCTCCCAGTCGAGCACGGCCGCCACGGCGCCGTCGGGCCGGAGCACCGCGTTGTCGATCCGGAAGTCCCCGTGGACGATCGTCGTCCGGCGTTGTGGGGGCTCGCGTGCCGAGAGCATCGCGCCGACGGACTCGACGAGCCCGGGAGCCGCCACTCCTGCGGCGGCCGACTCGGCGAACTGCGCGCTCCACCGGCGGACCTGCCGTGCCACGTACCCCTGGCGCTTCGCGAGGTCGCCGAGCCCGACATCGTCTGGGTCGAGCGCGTGCAGCGCGGCGAGGGTGTCGACGAGCGCGATCCCCGCGCCCCGTCTCGCCGTGGGGTCCGGGAGCATCCGGTCGCCGCTCTGTGCGTCCCGCAGGACGAGCCCCTCGACGAACGACATGACGTAGAACGGCGCGCCGATCACCCGTGCATCCTCGCAGAGGCCGATCGGCACGGGCACGGGCACGGCGGTCGGGGCCAGCGCGGAGATGATCCGGTGCTCGCGCGCCATGTCGTGCGCGGTGGGGAGCACGTGGCTCACGGGGGGGCGGCGCAGCGTGACCGGGGGGCCAGCGGCGCCGTCGACGCGGTAGGTGAGGTTGGACCGCCCCCCGGCGCACAGCGTGAAGCGGAGAGGCGGCGCGACGTCATGGACGTGCGTGGCGAACCACGCCGTCGCCCCCGCCACGTCGATGCCGGCCGGCCCTGTCGGCCGACCCGTCGGCGTGTCCCTCTCCGGCAGCGACATTCCAGACGACGCTAGCGGCGCCGGCGCGCCCGACCGGTGCCGAGCCCGCAACCGGTATCGTCGGAACGATGGGAGACGTCACCGACGCCACGTTCGAGACCGAGGTCCTCGACCGCTCGAAGACCGTGCCGGTCGTCGTTGACCTCTGGGCGCCCTGGTGCGGGCCGTGCCGGACGCTGGGCCCGATGCTCGAGCAGGTCGTCGGGGCCACGGGCGGTGCCGTCGAGCTCGCGAAGGTGAACGTCGACGAGAACCCCCAGGTCGCCGCCACGTTTCGGGTGCAGTCGATCCCGGCGGTGTTCGCGCTGCGCGGCGGTGAGGTCGTGGACGGTTTCGTCGGGGCGGTCCCGAAGGCACAGGTGGAGCAGTTCGTCGCGCGGCTCGCACCGGCGGCGCCCAGCGAGGCCGATCTGCTCGTCGCCGCCGGCGACGAAGCGTCGCTCCGCAAGGCGCTCGACATCGAGCGGGACCACCCTGGCGCGGTCATCGCGCTGGCGAGGCTCCTCGTCGGGCGAGGAGAGCCCGAAGAGGCGCTCGAGCTGCTCGCCCGGGTTCCCGAGACGCCGGACGCCCGCGCCGTCGCTGCCGAGGCGCGGCTCTCCTCCCGGGGCGTCGCGGCCGGCCAGGACGTCTCCCGGACGCTCGACGCGCTGCTCGATCGGGTGCGGGACGACGAGGACGCGCGCCAGGAGTTCCTCGACCTCCTCGAGACGCTCGGTCCCTCCGACCCGCGGACGTCGGGATACCGCCGTGCGCTCGCGAGCCGCCTCTTCTGACGGCGGGTCGGTACCGGACGGGCTCAGTGTCCCGGGGCCACGGCGCCGTTCGTGGCGGTGCTCGGGTCGAGCGCGCCGAGGTCGATGCCCCCCCGCAAGAAGATGGGGGTCAGCTCCTCTGGGAACAGCGGATGGGAGAGCAGGTAACCCTGCCCTCGCCGGCAGCCCAGCCGCACCAACGTCGCGAGGTCCTCGGCGGTCTCGATGCCTTCGCCGACCACGTCGAGCTCGAAGGCGCGGGCGAGGCGCACGATGGTCTCGACGATCGCCTGGTCCGTCGGGTCCTTCGCCACTCCGTCGACGAACACCCGGTCGATCTTCAAGACGTCCACCGGCAGCGACTTCAACTGGCTCATGGAGCTGAAGCCGGTCCCGAAGTCGTCGATCGCGAGCTGCACTCCCATCGAGCGGATCTCGTTCAGGACCCGCACCGCCTGCTCGACGTCCGCGATGACCGCTTGCTCGGTGATCTCCAGGCAGAGCCGCTCGGGGGGCAGCCCGAACCGCCGCAGGCAGTCGGCGACGGATCGCACGATGCCCGCCACCCCGAGCTGGGCGGGCGACATGTTGACGCGCATGACGATGTCGGACTCGCCGTAGAGGCGGCGCCACGAGGCGAGCTGCTTGCAGGCTTCCTCGAGCACCCAGCGGTCGATGTCCGCGATGAGGTGGGTCTCCTCGGCGATGGGCACGAACTTTGCCGCCTCGATGTAGCCCTCGCCAGCCCGGAACCAGCGCACGAGCGCTTCCAACGCGATGAGGCGACCGGTCCGCAGGTCGAACTCGGGCTGGTACTTGACGCGGAGCGAGTCCTCGGCGAGCGCCTGGCGCAGCAGGAGCTCGATCGTCGAGCGCTGTGCCACGCTCGCCTCGAGCTCGTGGTCGAACACGACCGAGCGGTTCCTTCCCTGCGACTTCGCCGCGTAGAGGGCCATGTCCGCCTGGCCGAGGAGCTCCTCGCCCGTCACGTCCGCGCTCTCGGTGATCGCGATGCCGACGCTGGCGGTGTGGGCGACGCGCTGGCCCCCCAAGTCGATGGGCAGCGCGATCAGGTCGAGCAGCCGGTTCGCCGCGGCGACGGCTCCGAGCCCTCCCTCGGCGTCGTCGATCACCACGACGAACTCGTCCCCCCCGAGGCGGGCGGCGAAGTCGGAGGGCCGGAGCGACGTGCGGATGCGGTCGGCGATGACCCGGAGGACCTTGTCGCCGGCCCCGTGCCCGAGCTGGTCGTTCATGACCTTGAACCGGTCGAGGTCGATGAAGAGCAGCGCGATCGATTGTTTGGCGACGAGCTGGCGGTTGCCGACCTCCTCGAGCAGCGCGCGACGGTTGGGGAGCCCGGTCAGGTCGTCGGTCAGGGCGCTGTGGCGCAGGCGCTCCTCGGCGTCGATGCGGTGGAGCAGCTGCACCAGGAGCGCAGCCACGGCGCGCAGGGCGTTGATCTCGTGGTCGGACCAGGTGTAGGGGGTCAGGTAGACGAAAGCGAGCACGCCCTCGGTGGTCTCCCCGTGCACGAGCGGTACCCCCGCGCCGGTGAACTCGTCCGGACCGCCTGCGTCCCGGACCCGTTGCAGGTAGCGATCGTCGGTCTCAGCGGCGTTGCGGACGATGAACGGCAGCTTCAGGTCCTTCGTCGCAGCGAAGATGGGATCGGCGTCGAACGGCACGATCCCGAGCGGGTCGTCCTTCAGCGGGATGCCGCGAGGCGGGTAGAAGCCCATGAGGACGCTGAGGCCACGAGCGTGGTCGTTGCGCCGGAGGAAGGCGACGTCGGCCCCGAGGAACTGGCACAGGACTTCGACCGCCCAGTCGAGCGCACCTTGGAGGGTGGGTCCGGTCGTCGACATCAGCCGCTCGCTGATGGTGGAGACCAGGTCGTCGAGGCGGTGCTGCTTCGCGACTGTGCGTGTCGCGTCGACCGGAGCGCTGAGCGCGTTGGCAAGCCGTGCGAACAGGCGCACCGTCTCGATCTCGTCGTCCGCCAGCGCCGAGCGCTCGCTGAACGCGACCGCGAGCGCGCCCACCGCCGGGTTGGCCTTGGCGCCGGCGGGATCTGGGGCGCCGGCGGGATCTGGGGCGCCGGCGGGATCTGGGACGCCGGCGGGATCTGGGGCGTGTGCGGCGCCGGGGAGTTCGGGGGCGACTGCGGCATCCTCGGCGTCCGGACCGCCAGACCGGTCGGCGTGCTTCGGGATGATGGGCTCGATCCATGCCGGGTTCGCTCCCGCGGACATCGTTCCCCACGGGCCGCCGCCTGCGAGCCGTTCGGTCACCGCGTCGTGCAGCGCGGCCGCCACCGCGGCGTGCGCGAGGTCCGCCCAGACGACCGGGGGTTGAGCGGAGGAGGCCGGGATGTACTCGACGGCGATCGCGCCCTTCAGGACCCTGAGCGCGTCAGCCAGGATCTCCCCGAGGTTCTCCTCACCGATACGATGCTCCCCGAGCAGGGGGTGCGCGCTCGTCATCTTCCCATCCTCCCGACGCCCCATGCTACCTGCACCGTGCGGCCTGGCGCCAGGGTGTGGGGTGCCCACGGCCGAGGTCGGCCGACGGGACGATAGTTGTGTGGGCGAACTATCCTACGCGCTCCGGGCAAGCACCTGATCGAGCGGAAGGCGTGCGCTCCTGACCCGGGGAGGCGGGGCATGGGAGAGCCGGAGCGCGAGGACAGGCACTGTGTTTGTCCCGAGGCCGAGCAGGCGGCGGAACCGCGCCGAGAGCGCGCGCAGGTCGCCGGCCCAGCGGCTGCCCCCGAGGGTGTCGAAGTCCATCTCCTGGACCGCGTAGAGGAAGGCCGGAGCGATCGCATGCACGGCGAGGCCCACGCGCTGCGCCTCGATCCACACGCGCTCGAGCGCCATCCCGCCCCTCAGGTAGGACGTCGGGCTCGCGTTCTCGACGGTCACGATGGTGATCGCCGAGCTCGTGGCCATGGCGCGCACGAGGTAGTCGGCAAGGGCGGCACCCGCGTCCCAGCGGTCGAGGAGCTCCATCACGTCGCCGCGGCGGAGCAGCTGGAGGGAGGAGCCGTCAGAACCGGCGAGCTCGAGGGTCGCGACGTCGATCCCGGTGGTCGAGTCGTCACCCGGCCAGCGCAGCTCCCGCAGGGTGTCCTCACGAAGCGACGGGCTCAGGAACCTGATCCGCTCGGCGGCACCGAAGAGCTCTGCGCACTCGCCCAGCCGCCCGTCGTCGGTGATCAGGTGCAGCCGGGCGCCCTCGGCCGCCGCCGCCCGGGAAAGGCGGCTCACGGCGGCGAGGTCGAGCGCTCGCCGGGCGCCGTCGCGGCGGTTGGAGCACCGCTCCAGCATCGCCTCGCGCAGCTCGGCGAGCTGCGGGTCCGAGTCGGTCCCGAGCTCGAGGCTCGCCACGACGTCCGAGCTCGGGCCGCGAGGAAACAGCTCGTACGCGCCGAGACGGCCTGCCGCCGCGGCCGCGACCCGGGCGTTGAAGAGCGAGGCGCCGAGGCCCACGTAGCTCGCTCGTGACCGCACGTCCATGCGGCCGCATGTCCTCGAACGGTCGAGCTCGATCAGGAGCTCCCGGCTGCCCAGCTCGAACCGCCACGGCTGCGTGTTGGCGCACGACGGGGCGACGCTGGCCGCGTGGATGATCGCCCGCTTCCAGCCCGACGGGGCAGGTCCACCCGGTGAGGCGGGCATCACGCGGGTCGGCGTCTCGGCAGGTCCCGAGGGACTCTCGAGGTCGGAGAGGACCCTTTCGAGGTCAACGCGTGCTCTCCCCGACGGGAGGTCTTCGCCGAGACCGAGGCGGCGCACGGCCGAGGCAACGATCGCGCCGCCGAGGGTGACCTCGGATCCGAGCTGCGGCCACGTCGACACGGTGCGGCCGATCTCCGCCAGGGACGCGGCGCCACGAGCCGAGCCCTGGGGCGCGTCCACGATCGCCAGCACGTAGGGGACCTTCTCGGCGATCGAGAGCGAGTCGAGCGCATCGGCGTCCACGTCCCCCAGCAGCCCGTGGAACGGAGCCCGGTCGGGCTCGAGGTCGAACCGCTCGACGTCGAGCAGGCCCCGGTCGCTCGTCTCCATCACGACCGCCACCCGCTGCCGGCGGGCGGCTTCGCGCACGAGGAGCTTCATGCCGAGGTCGTCGCACTCCTCGACGACGACGTCGAGCCCGGCGATGAACTCGTCCAGGTTGTCCTTGTCGACACCGGAGGTGAGCGCGTGGACGGAAAGGTACGGGTCGAGCTCCGCGACGCGTCGCGCGGCGACGACCGCCTTGTTCGTGCCGACGTCGACGACGGCGGCCGGCAACCGGTTCAAGTTCGAGACCTCCACCTCGTCGGGGTCCGCGAGGCGGAGCTCGCCGCAGAGGCCCTCGAGCGCCAGCGTGACCGCTGCGGCATGGCCGGCGCTCAGCCCGACGACCCCGACCCGCTGCCGCCCGAGCCGCTCCTGCTCTTCGCGCGTGATGCGGTGTCGGTTCCGGTCCAGCCGCAGGGTCGCGAAGGCGCGCGGCCCCAGCATGTGCACGACCATCCGGCGCCAAGGGAAGTAGACGGAGCGCGACGGCTCATCCAAGAGGGTGTCGTCGGGCGGCGGCACGAGACGCCCGAGCTCTGCTCGCTGGCGCTCGACCACGTCGAGGACGTCGATGCCGGGATCTGCCCGGAGGTTGTTCAGGATCTGACGCTCCGACCGGGACCGGACGTCGAGCACGATCGGGCGCCAGCCCGTTGTGAGACGTCGCTCGATCGAACGGCTCAGCTGCTCGGCGTCCTCTCGGAGGAGCCTCTCTTGTGCCTCGTCCAGGTGCCCCCGGTACCGGGGCCGCCACATGGCAGTGAGGATCGTGCGGTACCGCTCCGAGGGGAACGGCGCGGACTGCGTCCCGAGCATCATGCTGCCGACCGTCGCCATGATCGGTTCCATGCGGTCGGCGACGGCCGCGAGGAGCACCTCCGCGCCGAGCCACTCGATCGCGTGCGCGCAGCAGCGGACCATCGCCTCCCCCACGAGGGGGCTGCCGTCGCCGCTCCTCTCCCGCCATGCTCCCTTCATCTCCACCACGCCGTAGGGGGAGACCGCGTCCACCTTGGCGCGGTGCTCCTCCCATTCCGGCGAGGAGGCCATCTCTGCGAGCGCCTGGGCCGCGGCGGCGTCGTCGAGGGGCCCGTGGCAGCGAAGCCCGGCGACGACGTGGTCGTGGGCGTCGACCCCGACGAAGAAGAGCGACACGCCGAGCCCGCGTTCGAGCTCACGCGGATCCACGAGCTCGTCGATCCCGTAGCGCGCGTACTCCCGCTGCGCGCCCTTCAGGTACGCCCTCCAGCGGTCCGGACGGCTCAGCGGATGGTGCGCCTCGAAGCGCAAGCCGGTCGCCCGGTCGAAGAACGACGCGCCGTAGCGAAAGGTCGTCACGGAGCGGCAGCGGTCCGTGCGAGGTGGCGGTTCAGCGCGCCGAGGGTGGCGCGGCTCGCCGCCACGACGTCGCTGTCCCCGGTCGCGACCCCGAGGCGCTCCACAGCCCCCCTCGTCTCGGCATCTCCGGGCCGCTTCGGAGCGAGGACCACCACGACCGGCTCGCCGGGAACGCCGTGGGCGCGCTCGGCGGACACGAGGTAGAAGGGCACGTCGATCGCCAGCGCCTCCAGCGCGTGCAACGTCGCCTGGGCGCCACCCGCCAGCGGCCCGGCGGACGCGCGGCCGGTGCCGCGCGCGGGTCCCAGAGCCAGGGACACCTCGCTCGTCCCGCGCGCGGCGTCGAAGTGCGCGCCGAGGAGCGACACCCTCGCGCCCCCGCGCAGTGCCCCGGGTCCGACCCTCGGCGCGGTCGCTGAGATCGCGTGCGGTCCGCTCGTCTCGTCCTGATGAGGAGCGTGGTCCCCGTTGGTCCCGTTGGCCCCGTTCGTCCCGCTGGTGCCCGCGGCGACGCCGGGCTGCACGCCGGGCGCGACATCGGGCTGCACGCCGGGCGCGACATCGGGC
>JAJZMD010000040.1:0-18465 GCA_021803085.1 Actinomycetes bacterium | reverse complement strand
GACCCCAGAGGCTGCGTCTGAGATCGTCAGCACCTGGACGGACCCCTGGGGGAGACGGGCGCGCACTGCCCGGAGCACGTCGTCGGGGAGCGACTCGGAGGGCGCGCTCGACACCACCACGACGGGTGTGGACATCTCGACCGCCACGACCCCGGGGAGGAGCCGCAGCTCCAGCTCGAGCGTCGCCGCCGCGTTCGGGGGCGTAGGCACCACGGCCCCGGTGCCCGCTAGCCGGTCCCCGGCGAGCCGGCGCAGCTCTTCGGGGTCGACGGACTCCTCAGGCGTCCTCGCCGCCGCCGCGTGCAGGTCGATCTGGTCCCAGCCTCCTGCGCTGAGGGCCGCCCTCACCCGCGCGACGAAGGGTCGGACCGCATCGGGCCCTGCGTTCCCGAGGATCGCGAGCGCGATCCCGGGAGCTGTCACTCCCGCCTCGTCCCCGGCGCGGAGCGCCTCTCGGAGTGCGGAGGCGAGGCCGAGCCAGCGGTCCTCTGCGGGCGCGTCGCCGGACGTGGTGAGCAGGACCAACGTGGACGACCATCCGTAACGCCCGCCGCAGGCTGCCGCACGGGCCGTCGCTTCCCTGATCGCGTGGGGGCTGTGGAGGCCCGTCACGGGGTCCGCCGCGGACCGGAGCGCGGCGAGCGACGCCCGGAAGGCGGCGCCGCACATCGCGCCGAGGGCGCTGCTCGTCGCGGGGTCGATGCTCGGCTCCCCGTACACGCCCGCAGGGCGGAGCAGGAGCGTGCGAGCCATGTCGACCGGCACCGCCCTGCCGCCCAGCCCGAAGATTTGGGGGCCGGCACCGGGGATCGCCCCGTCTCCCGCGACAGGATCGACCACCAGCCACGCCTCGGAGAGCTGGTGGCTCGCGGCCACGTGCTCGAGGAGCGTGTACGCCCACGAGATCCAGCTTCCACGGGAGACGATGTCAGCCGCGGCGACGATGTCAGCCGCGGCGGCGGTGTCGTCGTGCGCGATGGTTGGCGAGTCGACCACTTCCCCTGCCCCTTCGGCTCGTCGGGCCCTCAGCTCCCGTTCGCCCGCCCCCGTGGAACCACCCTGTTCTGCTCGACGCACGCGCAACCTCTTGGGACCATGGTCGGCGTGCGTGATACCCGAACGCCATCGTCCCGCTACGTCGCCTCGGCGAGGCGATTGTACGGCAGGCGGCGCGCGAGGTGGTGGCTTTCCGCCGGCGCAAGGTCCTGCCTCCGCGGACCCGAGGGCCCGGCGCCGATGAGGTCGGCACGTCGTGGCCGATCCCATCAGTTCCTCGGTCCACGCAGCGAGTCCACTACGGTGGTGATCGGCTGGACTTCGTGGAAGTGGTGGGAGTGACCGACGCAGGGGCGGAGAGCGGATCGATCGACGCGGGGCTCCACACTGCGCTCGATCTCTGCCTCGGTCTCGGGGCGTTCGTCGTGAGCATGACAGGCGTCGTGCACGCCGTCGTCTCCGACGCGATGCCGCCCGACGACGGCGCCCGGCGCATCGAGGTGCTCGCGCGCAACTGCCTCTCGCACCCGGCCGCCCACGGCCGCGACCTCTTCTGGAACGCAGAGGTCTCGACAGAGGCAGGCTCGGCGGACCGCTCGCTCGCATGCGTGGTGATGCCGGCGTGGTCCGGGGATCTGGAGGTCGGGCTGCTCGGCGTGGTCGACACGTGGCTACCCGAGCCCGACGCCCGCCAGCGCGCAGGGCTCGCCCGCCTCGCCGCTGACCTCGCCCCCCTCCTCCTGCGCGGACCCCGGAAAGGGGGCGCGCCGCCCGCGAGCCCGTGTGGCCCCGACGCGCCGCCGCTCGACGGTCCCGAAGAGGCCCCGCTCGACGGCCCCGACGCGCCGCCGCTCGACGGCCCCGACGAGGCACCGTCCGCCCGCCGCGCCGTGCCGACGCACGTCGACGCGGCGGACCTCCTTGCGAGCCTGGACGACGGGATCATGTGCCTGGACGCGGAGGGCACGGTGGTGATGGCGAACCAGTCTGCGGACGACATGCACGGGATGGCGCCCGGACGAACCCTCGTCGGCTCGCCGCTCCCGACGACGGGCGTGCTCAGAGGCGAAGACGGTGAGGTTCTCGCGCACGACCGCCATCCCGCGCTGCTCACCCTCGAAGACGGCGTCTCGCGTGACGTCCATCTCACCGTCGGCGAGGAGGGCGACGCCCAGCGCCACGTGGCGATGTCGGTGAGGCTCTTCCCGATCGACGGCCGACGGGGCGTGCTCGTGGTGCTGCGCGACACGACCGCCGAATGGACTGAGCAGCAGCGCCTCACCCAGTACGCGCTCTACGATCCTCTGACCGGTCTCGCCAACCGCTACCTCCTTCTCGAAGAGCTGCGCCGCATGCTCCAGGGACTCGGGCGGCGCGGGGGGTCGGTGACGCTCATCTACATGGATCTCGACGACTTCAAGCGGATCAACGACGAGTACGGCCACGACATGGGAGACGAGGTGCTCAGCGCGTTCGCCCGGCGCCTCCGCGGAGCCGTGCGGAGCGACGACGTGGTCTCGCGTTTGGGCGGCGACGAGTTCGTGATCGCACACGCGACCGCGGGCCACCCCGACGGCGACCTCGTCGTCTCGAGGCTCCGCAAGGTGCTGACCGCGCCGTTCACCGTCCGGGGCCTCGTGTTCGACGTCGGCGCCTCGATCGGCTGGGTGAGCACAGAGAGAGGGGACCTCGGCTCCGATGCGCTCCTGGCCAAGGCGGACCGCGCCATGTACCGCCACAAGCGCGACCGCGCGGCAGGCCGGCGATCGTCGGCCTGACCTCACGCCCGCACGGTGAGCGCAGTGACGACCCCGGTGGAGAACCTGCTTCGAGTCGCTCGGGACGAGACCGCAGCAGGCACCGCCTTCGCCGCGATCCTCGCGGGGGGACGCGCGCTCGAGATCGTCTCGGTGCCGGCCCCCGGGGTGCCCGAGGGCCTCTCGTCGGACGAGCTCGCACAGCTCGTCGACCGGGCGGCCGCCGACCCCGAGTTCGCCCGCGCCCGGGCCTTCGTCCGGGCCGTGCAGCTGGGGCACGCCCTGACCCTGGCCGTGGCGCCGGTGGGCGACGGTGCCGGCCGCAGCATGATCGGCGTCGTCGCTGGCCCGGACCACCGGTTCGAGCCGGCGCAGCTCGGCGTCCTCGAGCGGCTGGCCCAGCGCCTCCTCCGCCATCTCGAGGCGGTCCAGAGGCTGGGCGGTGGTGCGTGGCAGGGCGCGGAGCTTCCCGGGCGCGCCGTCGGGCAGGGCGCGGAGCTTCCCGGGCGCGCCGTCGGGCGGGGCGAGGAGCTTCCCGGGCGCGCCGTCGGGCGGGGCGAGGAGCTTCCCGGGCGCGCCGTCGGGGAGGGCGCGGAGCTTGGGTCGGACGAGCCGCGGCAAGCAGCGGAGCAGCCGTCGAGGCCCGCGTCGGCGTTGCGCGAGGCGCCGCTCGAAATGCCGCCGGCGACCTGGTGGGCGGCGCCACAGCCCCTCCTCGGCCTCTCGAGCCTCGGACAGTTCTTCAGCAGGGCCGGGAGGATGCTCGCCTCCGACACCTGCACGGCCGGTGCCCTCGCGCTCGTCGTCGTGGAGGTGCCCGACCCCCGCACAGCGCCGAGCGCCGCCAGGGCGCTGCGTGCGCAGCTCCGGTTCGCGGACCCGCTGGCGCTCGTCGACTGCGACCTTCTTGCCGCCGCGGTCGTGATCTACCCCGCAGGATCCGGCGGGGCGGTGGAGCAGCGCCTCGGTTCAGCTGTCCGCTCGGCGCTCGAAGGGCCCGGCTCCGTACGGACCGTGCACGTGGTGGCGACGCCGGGGGATCGACGAGAGGTGGACGAGCTCCTGCGGGATGCGGTCCTGCGCCTGCCAGGTCGGTCGTAGCCCGTCGTAGACCGGCAGCGGCGGAGCCCCCTGGCGGGGGCGGGGGGCTCCGCCGCTTGGCTCCCTATCCCCTTGGGCGACCTTGTGGGGAACTTCCGGCGCGCGTCCGAACCGCGCGCAAGGAGTGCACGGGCCGACCCAGGAAGGGCCAAGCGGCAGCTCCGGCCGCGAGTGGCGCGGCGGGTGCTCTGTCTCCCATGCGTACCGTTCCCCTCTGCTCGAGCTCGAGGAGCCGGCCGGGGAACCGCCGGAGATGCGGCACGCTTGCGGCGACCGATTCGGCAGTCCGGCTGGCTCCGAGAGCCCCGTGACTTTGCGTCCCCACCTCACGGTGGGTTTGCCCTTTCGTCGGTGCCTGAACCAGCGCACCAGACCTACGTAGCATACGCCTCGGGAAGTGGGGTTGCAAGTGGCAAGGTGACGAGACAACGCGGGTGGCCGCTCCGGCCGCTCCGGCCGCTCCGGCAGGCTGGGCCGTCTCGGCTGACTCAGCCCGTCCGGGTCGTCTGGGCTGTCTCGGCTGGCGACGGTGTCGGGGCGGCCTTGCGTGCGTGGCGGCTGCTCCGACCGGCGGCTCCGGCACCCAGGTTTCTGTATCGCGCCTTCGGTATGGTCGGCGTCGTGGGCACGAACCCCGCGGAGGCGAAGGGGGCCGGCGTGACTGCCGGGCCGCTGAGGCGCTCGGGACCACCGGTCGGTCGCTCGGTCTGCCACCTCGCACTGGGGAACCGCCGCTACGACGTGCAGCACCGAGCGCTCGTGATGGGCATCTTGAACCGGACCCCCGACTCCTTCTACGACCGCGGCGCCACGTTCGGGCTCGACGCGTTGCTCGAGCGAGCCGAGCGGCTCGTCACGGAGGGTGCGGACGTCCTCGACGTGGGCGGAGTCAAGGCCGGTCCCGGCCCCGAGGTCGGGGAGCAAGAGGAGCTCGACCGCGTCGTCCCGGCCGTCGAGGCGATCGTCGCCCGATTCGACGTCCCGGTCTCCGTCGACACCTGGAGGGCGAACGTCGCTGGTGCTTCGTTCAGAGCCGGCGCGGTCCTCGGCAACGACATCAGCGGCTTCGCCGACCCCGACTATCTCCGGGTCGCCGTGGACGCAGGGGCGTCGGTCGTCGCGACCCACATCCGGCTCGGGCCGCGCGTCCCGGACCCGCAGCCCGTCTACTCCGACGTGGTCGCCACCGTCGCGGGCTACCTCGCAGAGCGCGCGACGCGGGCAATGGCCGCGGGCGTGCCGGGAGAGCGCGTCGTGCTCGACGCCGGGCTCGATCTCGGCAAGACCGCCGACCACTCCCTCGCACTGCTCCGGGCGTCCGACGTGCTCGCCGGTCTCGGGCACCCGCTCCTCCTCTCGGCGTCGAACAAGACCTTCCTCGGCGTCCGCCTCGGGCTCGAGCTGAACGAGCGGCGTGAGGCGTCGTTGGCCGCTGCCGCTCTCGGCATCGCAAGGGGCTGCCGGGTCGTGAGAGTCCACGACGTCGCGGGAGCCGTCCGGGTGCGGGACGCGTTGGAGTCGATCCTCAGCGCGCGCCAGGACCAGCCGGTGCCGCCGCGCGGCGCGCCATGACGGGGACGCGGAGCCCGCGGCGGGCGCCCGTCCTCGTGCACCTCGTACGCGGGGACGATGCCGCGCTCGTCGCGCAGGCTGCGAGGGCCCTCGTCGAGCGGCTCGTCGGGGATGTCGATCCCTCGCTCGTCGTCGAGGACCGCGGCGCGGGCGAGGAGATCGACGTCGCGGCCATCGTGGACGCCTGCACGACCCCGCCGTTCCTGGTCGACCGGAGGGTGGTGGTCGTCCGGGACGCGGGGCGCCTCGGAGCCCAGGACGCGGCGCGGCTCGCAGAGGCGATCGCGAACCCGCTTCCCTCCGTGCACCTCGTGCTCGTCGCGGGGGGTGGGACGATCCCTGCCTCGCTGGTCAAGGTGGTGACCGCCGTCGGGGAGCTCGTCGACGCCAGTGCCGGCCGCGGCCGCCAACGGGGCCGTTGGATGGCTGAGCAGCTGCGCCACGCCCCCGTGAAGCTGGATGCACCAGCCGTGCGGCGGCTCGAGGAGCACCTCGGCGACGACCTCAGCCGGCTCGAGGGGCTGCTGGAGTCGCTGGCCGCGGCGTACGGGGCGGGCGCGGTCGTGAACGTGGCGTCGCTCGAGCCGTTCCTCGGAGAGGCCGGGGCGGTGCCGCCGTGGGAGCTCACGGATGCGATCGACGCCGGGGACGTCCCCGGCGCGCTCCGCGCCCTCCACCGCCTGCTGGCTGCGGGCCGGGCTGCGCCCGTGGTGGTGGCCACGGTGCACACCCACTTCTCGAACATGCTCCGCCTCGACGGCGCCGACGTCGTCTCGGGTGACGACGCCGCTGCCCTGCTCGGCGCTCGGAGCCCGTTCGTCGCCAAGAAGGCGCTCGACCGGGGGCGCCAGCTCGGGAGCGAGCGCGTCGGTCAGGCGGTGACCCTCGTCGCAGACGCAGACCTCGACGTGAAGGGGCGGACGGCCTTGCCGCCGGAGCTGGTCCTGGAGGTCCTCGTCGCTCGCCTGGCGCGCCTCGCGCGCACCCGGAGTGCCGGATCGCAGCCCGCGCGCGGGGGGGTCGTGCCGCGCGGGACCAGGGCTCGCCGTTGAGCCGGCGCTGACGGCGCTGACGGCGCTGACGGCGCTGCCGGCGCTGACGGTGCCGGCCGGTCCGGGGCTGGTTGGCGGCGACCCGGAGCGGTCAGGAGGGCCGGGCGGTCCGGCGCATCAGCCGTGACTTGCGGTTGGCCGCTTGGTTCTTGTGGATGACACCCTGCGCCGCTGCCTTGTCGATGCGCTTCACGGCGGCTCGCAGCGCGTCCTGCGCGTGCTCCGCGCCGGTCTCTGCGGCCGAGACGGCTGCCTTGGTCCGGGTGCGCATCTCGGAGCGGACGGACTTGTTGCGCACCCGACGACGCTCGTTCTGCCGGTTGCGCTTGATCTGGGACTTGATGTTCGCCACGGTGCGGTTCCTCGGGTCTGCGGTCGGTCGCCGTCGCCGCCTGTGTCGAGTGCGTGCGGCCCCGGGGGTCGTCCGGGCTGCGGCGGGGGGCCATGGTAGCAGGGGGCCCGTTCGTGCCCGGTTCGCGCCCGGTTCGCGCCCCGTTCGCGCCCCGTCTCGGACTCGTTCGCGCCCCGTCAAGTGGCGGTGCGCCGCCGCATGTCGTCGCCAGGCATCGTCCGAGCCAGCGTCGACCGCCACTACGATCGACGAACCGTGTCCCCGTCCGGCGGGCCGGCACCCGGGAAGGTGCCGACCGCGCGCATCCGCAATTTCTCCATCATCAGCCACGTCGACCACGGGAAGTCGACGCTGTCGGACCGCATCCTCGAGCTGACCGGCGCAGTCGACCCGCGGCTCATGCGCGAGCAGTACCTGGACTCGATGGACATCGAGCGTGAGCGCGGCATCACCATCAAGGCGCAGAACGTGCGGGTTGTCTACCGCGACCACGTGCTCCACTTGATCGACACGCCAGGCCACGTGGACTTCGGCTACGAGGTGAGCCGGTCCCTGGCCGCCTGCGAGGGGGCAGTCCTGCTCGTCGACGCATCCCAGGGAATCCAGGCTCAGACGCTCGCCAACACCTACCAGGCGATCGAGCACGACCTGGAGATCGTGGCGGCGCTCAACAAGATCGACCTGCCGGCCGCCGACCCCGAGCGGTACGCCAAGGAGATCGAGCAGATCCTCGGGATCGACGCCGACCAGATCCTCAGGATCTCGGCGAAGACGGGCCAGGGCGTTCCGGAGCTGCTTGATGCCATCGTCGAGCGGGTCCCGGCGCCGAAGGGCGAGCGCGCCGCGTCGCTGCGCGCACTCATCTTCGACTCCGCCTACGACCAGTACCGGGGAGTTGTCTCCTCGGTGCGGATCGTCGACGGCGTGCTCGCCTCGGGCGCCCGCCTTCGCTTCATGCAGGCCGGCGCCGTCCACGACGTCGAGGAGATCGGTGTCCGGCTACCCGAGCAGCGGCGGGCGGAGGAGCTCGGCCCAGGCGAGGTGGGCTACCTGATCGCGGGGATCAAGGACGTGGGGGAGGCGCGCTCCGGCGAGACGGTGACCGACGCGGCGGTGCCGGCCACCGAGGCGCTCGCGGGCTACCGCGATCCGAAGCCGATGGTCTTCTGCGGGCTCTACCCGATCGACGGCGACGAGCTGCCCGAGCTGCGAGACGCGCTCGACAAGCTCAAGCTGAACGATGCGAGCTTCACGTACGAGCCCGAGTCGTCCCACGCGCTCGGGTTCGGCTTCCGCTGCGGGTTCCTCGGGCTCTTGCACATGGAGATCGTCCGGGAGCGGCTCGAGCGAGAGTTCGATCTGTCGCTGATCGCCACCGCGCCGTCGGTCGAGTACCGAGCGAACCTCGCCGACGGCACCGTGGTCGAGGTCGACAACCCGACGGATCTTCCCGACGCCGCGCGCATCGACCACATCGACGAGCCCATGCTGACGGTCACCGTGCTGACCCCTTCGGAGTACACCGGCACGGTCATGGACCTCTGCCAGAGCCGCAGGGGCGAGATGGGGCGCATGGAGTACCTTTCCCCCGAGCGCGTCGAGCTCGTCTACTCGATCCCGCTCGCCGAGGTCGTCGTGGACTTCTTCGACCAGCTGAAGAGCCGCACGAAGGGGTACGCCAGCCTCGACTACGAGCCCGCCGGCTACGCGACGGCCAACCTCGTGA
Organism: Actinomycetes bacterium; assembly: GCA_021803085.1. Classification (GTDB taxonomy): domain Bacteria; phylum Actinomycetota; class Acidimicrobiia; order Acidimicrobiales; family RAAP-2; genus JAJYVT01. Next base: position 9,909 of record JAJZMD010000040.1, on the reverse strand, counting down.
GGGTCGACCTGATGATCAACCACGTGCCGGTGGACGCCTTCTCCACGATCGTCCACCGCGGGCAGGCCGACGCCTATGGACGTCGGATGACCGAGAAGCTGCGCGAGCTGATCCCACGCCAGCTCTTCGACGTCCCCATCCAGGCGGCCATCGGCGGCCGCGTCGTCGCGCGAGAGACGGTCAAGGCACGGCGCAAAGACGTGCTCGCCAAGTGCTACGGGGGGGACATCACCCGAAAGCGCAAGCTCCTCGAGCGCCAGAAGGAGGGGAAGAAGCGGATGAAGAACATCGGGCGCGTCGAGGTGCCCCAGGAGGCGTTCATCTCGGCGCTCCGGCTGGACGATTGACCGGTTCGAACCCCCCGGCACCGACCGCCGCCGCCTGGCCCCGGGCATCGACCGCCGCCGCCTGGCCCCGGGCATCGACCGCCGCCGCCTGGCACTCGGTAGAATCGAGTGCCAGCAGGGAATCCGTCGATCGAGAGGCACGATGACCGACACCCAGGATCTCGATCTCCGAAAGGCCGCGATCCTCGAGGCCGTCGTGAGCGAGTACATCGGCACTGCCCAGCCCGTCGGGTCCCACCACGTCGCACGGGCCGCGGGGATCAACGTCTCGTCTGCGACGATCCGCTCGGAGATGGTGGCGCTCGAGCGCGAGGGCTACCTCATGCAGCCGCACACGAGCGCGGGGAGGATCCCCACCGACAAGGGCTACCGGTTCTTCGTGGACCAGCTGACCGAGCCCGGCGTGCTGGGGCCCGCGCAGCGCCAGAAGGTGAGCCGCTTCTTCGAGCAGGTCCATTGCGAGATGGAAGAGATGCTCGAGCGGACCTCGAGCCTCCTCTCGGAGCTGACCTCGTACGCCTCGGTGGTGCTGCCACCCAGCCACGAGGCGGCCGTGGCGCGCTCGGTGCAGCTGGTCGGGCTCGGCCCGCGCGTCGCGCTCCTCGTGGTGGTGCTCGCCGACGGGGCGGTCGAGAAGAGGTCGATCGACCTCGCAGAGGAGGTGCCCGAGGAGGTGCTCGCCGCCGCGTCGGCCCGTCTCCATGCCGCTGCCCATTCCCGCCCCCTCGGCGGCGTCACGGTCAGCGCGGCGAGCGGCGATCCCCTGGTCGACCATGTGGTCTCGCTCGCGCTGTCGGCGCTCGGAGAGCTCGCGTCCGAGGCGCACGACCGCGTGTTCGTGGGCGGGCCGTCCCGGCTCGCGGCCGCCTTCGACGCGGTGGAGACCGTCAGCGCGGTGCTCGCGACCTTGGAGCAGCAGCTGGTGGTCGTCTCGCTCCTTCGAGACGTGCTCGAGCGCGGCGTGTCCGTCGTGATCGGCGCGGAGCACGGCTACCAATCGCTCGCGTCGTGCGCCGTCGTGGTGGCGCCGGTCTCCGTGGAGGGGCAGCCCTCGGGCGCCGTCGGCATTCTCGGCCCCACGCGCATGAACTATCCGCAGGCGCTCGCCGCCGCCCGGGTCGTGGGCGAGCGACTCGGCCAGCGCATCCACGAATCGTTCGATCCCGCCGCCGGTGCCGCGCCGGCGGAGGAGCACCGTCCGAGGAGGCGTGCACGTGGCAGGCGCTGAGACGATGGGCGACCTCTACGGGCTCCTCGGCGTCCGGCCCGACGCGACCGACGAGGAGATCAAGCGCGCGTATCGAAAGCGCGCGCGCGAGCTCCACCCGGACGCGAACGGTGGAGATCCGGAGGCGGAGGCGAAGTTCAAGGAGGTCTCGTTCGCGTACGAGGTCCTGCGCGATCCCGAGCGGCGTGCCCGCTACGACCGCTTCGGGCCGGCGAGCTTCGGGGGGGGCGCGGGTCCGGGCGCCGGCGGCATGGGGGGGTTCGGGTTCGACGGCGGCCTGTCCGACCTCTTCGAGGCGTTCTTCGGGACGATGGCGGGCGCCCCCAGGGGGCGGCGCCGCGGCCCGCAGCAAGGGAGCGACGCCGAGGTCACCCTCCACCTCGACTTCGCAGAAGCGGTCTTCGGGACCCACAAGCAGCTCTCGGTGCGCGTCCCTGTCGCCTGCGACGAGTGCGGCGGGACCGGCGCACGCCCGGCCACCCACCCTGTGACGTGCCCGGACTGCCAGGGAACCGGCGAGTTGCGGCGGATCCGACAGTCGCTGCTGGGGCAGGTCGTGACCGCCGTTGCCTGCGCGAGGTGCCAGGGATCCGGGGAGATGATCACCGACCCGTGCCAGAACTGCCGCGGCGAGGGCCGGCGCGTGGAGGACCGCGACTTCACCGTGGAGGTGCCCGCCGGCGTCGACGACGGGTCGACGCTCCGGCTGGCAGGCAGGGGTCCGGCCGGACCGCGCGGCGGGCCGAGCGGTTCGCTCTTCGTCCACCTCGTCGTCGAGCCCGACCCGCGGTTCGAGCGCACAGGCGACGATCTCCACACGACGCTTCACGTCGGCGTGGCGCAAGCTGCGCTCGGGGCCACGCTCGACGTGGAGACCCTCGAGCAGCCACACCAGGTCAACGTCGCAGCAGGCACGCAGACCGGTGCGGTGGTCCGGTTCCGCGGGCTCGGCGTCCCCCATCTGCGCGGGCGCGGGCGGGGGGAGCTCTACGTCCATCTCGTCGTCGACACGCCGACCGACTTGACCCCCCGCCAGCGCGAGCTCCTCGCCCAACTCGCCGCCGAACGCGGCGAGGAGGTCCATGGCCACGAAGGCGTCTTGTCCCGCATCCGCTCCGTGCTCGGCTGACGCCGGGCGAGGGGCGGTGCCTGACGCCGGGCAAGACGCTGTGGGAGAAGCCGGGCAAGAAGCCGTTGCCGCCGGGGTGGCGACACGCCGGCGGGCGGCAGCGCAGGTCCTCGTCGAGGACCCTGCCGACCCGGTGCTCGGCGCTCTCGACGCCCACCATCTCGGGCGGGTGCTGCGTCTCGGTACGGGAGAGGCCGTGGTCGCGACCGACGGGCGTGGCCGCTGGGCGAGGTGCCGGTACACGGCGGCCGGCACGCTCGAGGCAGAGGGTCCCGTCGAGGTCGAGCCGGCCGCGTCCCCAAGCCTGACGGTGGCGTTCGCGCCGGTGACGGCCGAACGGCCCGACTGGGTCGTCCAGAAGCTCACCGAGCTCGGCGTCGACCACATCGTCGTCCTGTCGACGGCCCGCTCGGTCGTGCGGTGGGAGCCCGCCCGAGCCCGCGCCGTCCTGGCCCGCCTCCGCCGCGTGGCTGCCGAGGCGGCCGCCCAATCGCGCCGCGTCTGGCTGCCGGAGGTGACCGGCGTCGTCGGTCTGGGCGCCCTCGAGCGCTCCAGGACGGCGCTCGCAGAGCCCGGAGGCGGATCGCTCGACCCGCGGATCACCGGCATCGCCGTCGGTCCCGAAGGCGGGTGGAGCCCCGAGGAGCTCGCCGCGGGTCGGCCGACGGTCGGCCTCGCGGCGCACGTGCTGCGCGCGGAGACGGCCGCGGTCGCTGCGGGCGTGCTTCTCGGCGCGCGACGTGCCGGTAGCGTGGCTCGGCGCGGGCGATGAGCGCCCAGCGGCGTGACACGGTGGGAGTATGAGGGCGATGGCGGAGCAGGTGCGCTGGCTCAGCACGAAGGACGCCTCGGCGCGCCTCGGAGTGACGCTGCGCAGCCTCTACCGGTTCATCGACGCCGGCGAGCTCGCGGCATATAAGTTCGGGCGGGTGATCCGCCTGAAGGAAGGGGACGTCGACCGGTTCATCGAGTCGTGCCGGATCTCGCCGGGCGACCTCGAGCATCTCCTGCCGCCCAGGCGCTCCTCGGACGGACGGGAACCCTGACGCCCACCAGCTGCCTGTTCTGCGGGATCGTGGCAGGCGAGGTGCCCGCCGACGTGGTGCACACCTCCGATCGCACGGTCGCCTTCCGGGACGTCCATCCCCAGGCGCCGGTCCACGTGCTCGTGGTGCCGCGCCGGCACATCGACCATGCAGGGACCGTCGGCGACGAGCACGCCGAGGATCTCGCTGCGATGTTCGCGGCCGCCCGGGCCGTCGCCGCCGCAGAGGGCATCGACGCACCCGAGCGCGGGTACCGCCTCGTGCTGAACGTGGGGAAGGACGCGCTGAACTCCGTGCCGCACCTCCACCTCCACGTGATCGGCGGGCGACCGATGACGTGGCCGCCCGGATGACCGCGGCCAACCGCTCGGCGGTTGCGGCGGCTGGCTCAGCCTCAGGGGTCGACGGTTCTGGACGGGACGGCGCGCAGGGGGCGGGAACCGCGGGGGCCGACGGGGCTGGAGCTGACGTGGTAGGGACGGAACGGACGGCAGGGACCGTAGGGACGGAACGGACGGCAGGGACCGTAGGGACGGAACGGACGGCAGGGACCGACGGCGAGGTGGCGACCCGCCCCCGCAAGGAGACGATGGTGCCCAACACGCACCTCATGGCGAGCCTGCTCGGTCCCTGCGACGAGCTGCTGCGGCTCGTCGAGCGCGCGTTCCCCGAGGACCGGATCGCGGTGCAGGGCAACCGGATCGCGGTCGACGGGCCCGAGGCCGAGCAGCTGTCGCGACTGTTCGAAGAGCTCGTCTTGGTGCTCGAGTCCGGGCAGGGCCTCGACGCGGCGAAGGTCCGGCGGACGATCGACATGGTGCGCGAGGACGTCCGTCCCTCCGAGGTGCTGAACGCCGAGCTCCTGCGGGGGGCGAGGGGCCGCTCGATCCGCCCCTACACCGCCGGGCAGAAGCGCTACACGGACGCGATCGGGGCGAACACGATCACCTTCGGCATCGGGCCGGCGGGGACCGGCAAGTCCTACCTCGCGGTCGCGCTCGCGGTGCAGGCCCTGCAGACCCGGGCGGTGAACCGGATCATCCTCACGCGCCCGGCGGTCGAGGCGGGGGAGCGGCTCGGCTTCCTGCCCGGAGACCTGATGGCGAAAGTCGACCCGTACCTGCGCCCGCTCTACGACGCCCTCTACGACCTCTTGGAGCCCGACGGCGCGCAACGCCTCATGGACCGCGGCACCATCGAGGTCGCCCCCCTCGCCTTCATGCGGGGACGCACCCTCAACAGCTCGTTCATCATCTTGGACGAGGCGCAGAACACGACCCCCGAGCAGATGAAGATGTTCCTCACGCGCATCGGCTTCGGCTCGAAATGCGTCGTGACCGGCGACGTCACCCAGATCGACGTCCCCGGTGGCCGGTCGGGGCTCGTGGGCCTCGACCGGGTGCTCGGCGAGGTGCCCGGCATCGACTTCGTGCACCTGACGCGGCGCGACGTGGTGCGCCACCAGATCGTGGCGGACATCGTCCGGGCGTACGAGGAGGCAGAGCGCTCCGGCGATGGCGGTTGACGTCTTCGCTGCCGACGAGCAGGCAGATCGCGCGATCGACCTCGACCGCTGGGCGGCGCTCGCCCGCGCGGTGCTCGAGGACCGCCGCGTGCGCGGCGACGTCGAGGTCTCGCTCCTCTTCGTCGACGAGCCCGCGATCGCCGCGCTGAACGAGCGGTACCTCGGACGCGAGGGCCCGACCGACGTGCTCGCGTTCCCCATCGAGGACGAGCCCCTCCCCGGCGGGCGCTCGCCGGACTCGGGGGGGAGCGGGCCCGGGGCCGACGCCGAGGACGAGCCGCTCGTGCTCCTCGGCGACGTCGTCATCTGCCCTTCGGTCGCCGCGCGCGACGCCGCCGAGCGCGGCGCCACCTTCGACGACGAGCTGGCGCTGCTCGTCGTCCACGGCCTCCTGCACCTCCTCGGGATGGACCACGAGGCGGACCGGGAGGCCGAGGCCATGGAGCGCCTCGAGCGCGAGCTGCTGGCCCGCCACCACAGGGGCGGTGGGCCTACGTGACGCTCGTGGTGCCCGTCGTCGCGACCGGAGGGTTCCGGGCGACCGACTGGGTGCTGCTCGCGGTCGTCGTGGTGCTCCTGGCGGCGTCGGGCCTTCTCGCACTCGCCGAGACGAGCCTCGTCCGGACGAGCCGGGTGAAGGCGAAGGCGCTCTTGGACGAGCGGCGCCGGGGGGCGCGTCCGCTCACGCGGCTCGTCGAGCGCCCCGAGCAGTTCTTGAACCCGGTCCTCCTCCTCGTCCTCATCTGCCAGCTGGTGTCCGCGACCTTCGTCGGCGTGCTCGCCTCCGCGTGGCTCGGCGCGTGGGGGGTGGCCGTCGGCACCGTGTTCGAGGTCGTGGTGATCTTCGTCCTGTTCGAGGCGGTGCCCAAGAACTGGGCGGTGCACAACCCCGAGCGCGCGGCGCTCTTCTCGGCGCCGATCGTGGACGCGCTCGTGCGGTTCCCGCCGGTGCGCGCGATCTCGGCGGTGCTGATCGGGCTCGCCAACCTCTTCATCGGCCGCCACGGCGCGGCGAACGTCCCGCCGCCCCGGGTGACCGAGTCGGAGCTCCTGGCGATGGCCGACGTGGCGCAGGCGGAGGACGTGATCGAGCTCCAGGAGCGGACGCTCATCCACTCGATCATCGACTTCGGCGACGCGGTGGTCCGCGAGGTGATGGTGCCGCGCCTCGACATGTTCATCCTCGACGGTGGGACCCTCGTGCACGACGCTCTCTCCCAGGTGCTCGCCGCGGGGTGGAGCCGGGTCCCGGTCCACCAGGGTGACGTCGACGACATCGTGGGCATCGCCTACGCCAAGGACCTCATGCGCGCCGAGCACGAGGGACGCGGCGAGGACCTGGTGCGTGCGCACCTTCGTCCGGCACACTTCGTCCCCGAGACGAAGCGTCTGAACGCGCTCCTGCACGAGATGCAGGAGGCGAAGTTCCACATGTCCGTCGTCGTCGACGAGTACGGCAGCACCGTGGGGCTCGTCACCCTGGAGGACCTCATCGAGGAGCTCGTGGGCGAGATCGTCGACGAGTACGACGTCGAGGAGCCGGTCGTGGAGACCCTGCCCGACGGGAGCGTGGTCGTGACGGGCCGGATGGCGATCGACGACGTCGACGACCTGCTCGGGACCGAGCTTCCCCAAGAGGGATGGGACACCGTCGGGGGCCTCATGCTCGCGATCAGCGGGCGCGTCCCGGCAGAGGGCGAGTCCGTCGACGTCGACGGCGTCCGGTTGGTCGCCCAGCGCGTGCAGGGACGGCGGGTCTCCCGGGTCCGGATCGAGCGCCACGCATCGGCCGCCGTCCCCGGCGACGCGGCGGAGTAGGGGAGGCTCGAGGTGAGGGCCGGGTTCGTCTCCGTCGTCGGCCGGCCGAACGTCGGGAAGTCGACGCTCGTCAACCGCATGGTCGGCACGAAGGTCTCGATCGTCTCGTCGCGGCCGAACACCACTCGCCACGCCGTACGCGGCATCGTCCACCGCCCTGGCGCGCAGGTCGTCCTCGTGGACACGCCGGGCTTCCACCGGCCGCGCACGGTGCTCGGCGAACGCCTCGTCCGGGCGGCGGACACCTCGCTCGCAGACGTGGACGTCGCCGTGGCGGTGCTCGACGCGACCGCAGAGGTGGGCGGCGGGGACCGCATGGTGCTAGCACGGGCGATCGCGGCGGTCCACGACGGCGGCGACCTCATCGACGCGGAGCGCCCCGCCGGCCTCCTCGTCGCGCTCAACAAGGTCGACCACGCGCGTCCCGCCGAGGTCCTCGCCCGGCTCGCTGCTGCGGCGGCGGCGGTCGCAGAGCTCGGGGACGGGGTGCAGGCGGAGTACTTCCCCGTCTCGGCGCTGACGGGCGAGGGGGTGGAGGGCCTGCTGGACGCGGTCGTCGAGCGGCTGCCCGAAGGCCCTGCGTACTACCCCGAGGAGACGCTGACCGACGCGCCCGACGCTCTCTGGGTCGCCGAGCTCGTGCGAGAGCAACTGCTGCGACGCGCGCGCGAGGAGCTGCCGCACTCCATCGCATGCCGCGTGACGGAGTGGGAGTGGCCCCGGATCCGCTGCGACATCGTGGTCGAGCGCGACTCGCAGAAGGGCATCGTCATCGGGAGGGGCGGGGAGGTCCTGAAGGAGGTCGGGACCGCGGTCCGCGCGCAGCTGCCTCCGGGTGCCTACCTCGAGCTGCACGTGCGGGTGGAGAAGCACTGGCAGCAGCGGCCGGACGCCCTCGACCGCCTGGGCTACTGAACGCCGCCCGTGCTCACCACCATCACCTTGCTCGCGTCCAAGGTCGTTCGGTCGCAGCCGGGCCGCCTCGTCGTGCTCGGCGTCGTGTGCCTCTTCGCGGGGGCGGTCGCCTTCGCCGCCACCCAGCACCTCGCCTTCGGGACGGCGCTCTACTGGGCGATCACCACCGCGACCACGGTCGGCTACGGAGACGTCACGCCGAAGAACTCGGCGGGCCGCGTGGTCGCGTCGCTCGTGATGCTCACGACCATCCCGCTGTTCGCGTCGGCGTTCGCAACGTTCGCCGGGGTCGTCGCGTCGGCTCGCCTGCGTAGGCTGCTCGGGATGGAGCGGCGGGAGGCGAGAGGCGGCGAGATCGTGGTCATCGGGAGCCACCCTGCCGTCCCGCCCGCCGTGGCGGAGCTTGCCGCCGCCGGGCGCGACGTGGTGGTGGTCACGACGGCCGACAGGTCGTCGTTCCCCGACGACGTGGACGTCGTGACCGGCGACCCGACCAGCGAGGCGGCGGTCCGGCGCGCCAGGCCCGAGCGCGCCGCGCAGGTGCTCGTCGCCGGGCAGGACGACGCGTCCGTGCTCGTGAGCGCGGTCCTCGTCCACCAGCTCGCGCCGGGCGTCCCGGCGATCGCGATCGCCACCTCACCCCACGTCTGCGCAGCGTTGCGCGACCTGGGCCTCGACGCGGTGTCCGGCGACGAGCTGCTCGCGCACACCGTCGCCAAGTCGATGGAGGCGCCCCACGCCGGGGAGCTCCTCTTGCGCATCCTCGACTCGGAGGGCTTCCGCCTGAAGGAGCTCGAGGTCGGCGAGGAGGGTGCGGGCCGCCCGCTCAGCGCGGCACGCGTCCGCGAGCGCGGCGTGGTCCTCGGCGCGGTCCATGCCGGGCGTGTGGTCATGGGGGTGGTCGACGACCCGCTGCTCGAGGCGGCAGACCGGCTCCTCGTGCTCGACCCCGAGGGCTGAGGCCCCGAGCGACCGGGCTCTGCCTCTCGCAGGCGTCGGGCCGGCCCGCCGCCGCCGGCGGCTGCCCGAGGACCCTCTCCAAGAACGCGACGACCTCGGTTCGCTCGACCGTCCTTCGCATGGGGGGCAGCGCGTCGAGCAGCGCCCGGCGGTAGCCCGCGGTCGCGAGGCGCGGGTCCAAGACCGCGACCACCCCGTGGTCGTCGGCGCTGCGGATGAGCCGGCCCGCCCCCTGGGCCAGCAGCGTCGCCGCCCGCGGCAGGTCCACGAGCGCGAACGCAGCCTGCCCTGCCCGTTCGCGGCGTGCGTCGAGGACGGGGTCGCCGGGCCGGCCGAAGGGGAGCCGGTCGACCGTCACGAGGCTGAGCGAACGGCCGGGCACGTCCACGCCCTGCCAGAAGCCGAGCGTGGCGAAGAGGCAGGACGTCTCGTCGCGGGCGAACTCCTCGAGCAGCCGGCCCTTCGGGAGGTCCCCCTGGACGAGCACCCGGAACGGGAGGCGCTGGGCGAGCTCGGCTGCGGCGGCGGCGGTGGCCCGGCGGCTCGTGAACAGGGCGAGCGTCCTGCCGCCCGCCGCAGAGATCAGCGCTTCGAGCTCGTCGGAGACCGCCCGGGGCGCGCCGTCGTCACGGGGGTCGGGCAGGTGGCGCGCCACGTACAAGAGCGCCTGGGAGCCGAAGTCGAAGGGGCTGCCGACGTCGAGGTGGTCGACGTCGTAGCCGTCGAGCGCCAGGCGCGCCGCGAGGTGCGGGGGGATCGTGGCGCTCGTGAGCACCGCGGTGACCGAGCCCCACAGACGGGCGGCGAGCGCCGGCCCGACGTCCACGGGGGAGAGGCGCAGCACCGGCCCGCGGGGCGTCCCGTCGACCCACGCCACGTCGTCGTCACCGGGCTCGAGCAGCCGCTGCACGTCTTCTTCGAGGTGCGCCGCGGCGGTGAGC
>JAJZMD010000059.1:1671-5766 GCA_021803085.1 Actinomycetes bacterium | reverse complement strand
GCTAGAGACTCTAGAGAACGGTCATGCGGCGGCCAACGTGGTAGGTCCGGACGAGCGTCGGCCGAGAGCACCCGCGACAGCCGTGACCGCCACGCACTCAGCACAGCCGACCAGGCGGGCCGAGGATGGTGACGTTCAGCGCCCCAGGCCGCCCAGCCACACCCGAAACCGTATGCCGATCTGACGGTCGGGTCCGGGCTCCTCCCAGGTATTTCCACCCAACGGTAGACAGCGCGTAAGGTGGCGGCGAGCGGACGTAGGTGGTGCCGCACGGTTGAAAGGGGAGCGATGGCACGGGACGTCGAGCACACGACGGCAGTCCACGACGGGCTCCTCGCCGAAACCGGCCTGGTGCGTGCTGCCAGGTACATTCAGCCCGGCGAGCAGACGTCCGACGCCCGTGAGCTTCACCGCCGGGGCGGCCGGCGCGCCGAGGAGTTCTACAGGGAACGGTGGCGCCACGACAAGGTCGTGCGCTCGACCCACGGGGTGAACTGCACCGGGTCATGTTCGTGGCAGGTGTACGTCAAGGACGGCATCATCACGTGGGAGACCCAGGCGGTCGACTATCCGTCGGTCGGTCCGGACTCGCCCGAGTACGAGCCCCGTGGCTGCCCGCGGGGGGCGTCGTTCTCTTGGTACACCTACTCCCCGGCCCGGGTGCGCTACCCCTATATCCGAGGTGTGCTGCTCGAGCTGTTCCGGGCGGCCAAGGCCGCCAACGGCGGGGACCCTGTCGCCGCCTGGGAAGAGGTCACGGCCGACCCCGAGCGCGCCGCCGCCTACAAGTCGGCGCGGGGGCGGGGCGGCTTCGTCCGGGCGTCGTGGGCTGAGGTGCTCGAGCTCGTCGCGGCCGCCCACGTCCATACGGTCGCCGCCTACGGCCCGGACCGCACCGCGGGGTTCACGGTCATCCCGGCCATGTCGATGACCTCGTACGCCGCCGGGACCCGCTTCTACTCGCTCCTGGGCGGGACCATCCTGTCCTTCTACGACTGGTACGCGGACCTACCGCCCGCGTCACCGCAGGTGTTCGGCGACCAGACTGACGTGCCCGAGTCGGCCGACTGGTGGAACGCCTCCTACCTGATCGTCTGGGGAACGAACCTGCCGATCACCCGCACCCCCGATGCCCACTTCATGACCGAAGCCCGCTACCGGGGCCAGAAGGTGGTCGTCGTCTCCCCGGACTACTCGGACCACACGAAGTTCGCCGACGACTGGCTGGCCGCCAACCCAGGCACCGACGGGGCGCTGGCGATGGCGATGGGCCACGTCATGCTCTCCGAGTTCTACCGTGACCGCCAGGTGCCGCGCTTCGAGTCCTACGCCCGCACCTACACCGACCTGCCGTTCCTCGTCACCTTGCGCCAACGCGGCGAGGGGTACGTGCCCGACCACTTCCTGACCGCGTCAGACCTCGATAGCGACGGCGCGGCACAGAGCGCGAAGGAGGCGGAGTGGAAGACCGCCGTGCTCGACGAGGCGAGCGGCCTCCCCGTGGTCCCCAACGGGTCGATCGGCTTTCGCTGGGGCGAGGAGGGGAAGGGCCGCTGGAACCTCGACCTCGGGGAGATCCGTCCGGCGCTGAGCTGCTACGGCCGCCCTGGCTCTGAAATGCTCGCGATCGACCTGCCTCGCTTCGACGTCGGCGACCAGGGGGGCGGGGTGCTTCACCGTGGAGTGCCCGCAATCCGGGTCGGTAACCGACTCGTGACGACGGTGTTCGACCTGGTGATGGCGCACTACGGGGTCAGCCGGCCTGGTCTCCCGGGTGACTGGCCGGCCGGCTACGACGACGCCGAGGCTCCCTACACCCCGGCGTGGCAGGAGAAGATCACCTCCGTGCCCGCTTCGGCGTGCGCCCGGGTGGCACGGGAGTTCGCCCGCAACGCCGAGCTGTCCGGAGGCCGGTCGATGATCGCCATGGGGGCGGGCACCAACCACTGGTTCCACTCCGACCAGATCTACCGGACGTTCCTCTCGCTGCTCATGCTGGGCGGCTGCGAGGGGGTGAACGGCGGGGGGTGGGCGCACTACGTCGGCCAGGAAAAGGTGCGCCCCTTGACCGGCTGGTTCACCCTGGCCTTCGCCTACGACTGGGTTCGCCCGACGCGCCACATGCCCGGGACCCCCTACTGGTACCTGGCGACCGACCAGTGGCGCTACGAGGGCACCGGCGCCGACGCGCTGGCCTCGCCCCTCGGCGAGGGCCGCTTTGCCGGCAAGTCGGTGGCCGACCTCAATGCCTACGCGGTGCGCCAGGGCTGGATCGCCTCTCATCCGGCCTTCGACCGGAACCCGCTGGACCTGGCCGATGCTGCGGACGCCTCCGGGAAGAGCCTGGAAGAGTTCGTGGTCGACGAGCTGCGGGGGGGCCGACTGCACTTCGCGGCAACTGACCCCGACAACCCGGCGAACTTTCCCCGCGTCCTCACCGTGTGGCGCTCGAACCTGCTGGGCTCGTCGGGGAAGGGCCACGAGTACTTCCTGCGCCACCTGCTCGGCGCCGACAACGCCGTGGCGGCGGAAGAATGCCCACCCGACGCCCGCCCCACCGAGGTCACCTGGCGTGAGGAGGCCCCTGAGGGCAAGCTCGACCTGCTGGTCGACATCGACTTCCGGATGGTGTCGACCGGGATCTATGCCGACGTGGTCCTGCCGACCGCGACGTGGTACGAGAAGCACGACCTGTCCTCGACCGACATGCACCCCTTCGTGCACAGCTTCAACCCGGCTATCGCCCCTCCCTGGGAGGCGCGCAGCGACTTCGACATCTTCGCCGACCTCGCCAGCGAATTCTCGCGCCTGGCCGAAGGACGCCTCGGGGTCCGCCGAGACGTGATGGCGGTCCCTCTCGGCCACGACACCCCCGACGAGTGCGCCCAACCCGGCGGCCGCGCCCTTGACTGGGCGGCTGGCGAGTGCGAGCCCGTACCGGGGGTGACGATGCCGCGCCTGGTGGTGGTTGAGCGCGACTACCCGCACCTGGCCGAACGGTGGCGGGCGCTCGGCCCGCTCGTCGACAATGCGGGCGCGACGACCAAAGGGGTCACCCTGCCGGTCGGCACGGAAGTGCCCTGGCTGGCGAGCCGAAACGGCACCGTCCGTGGTGGTGTCGCCCACGGCCGACCCAGGATCGACCGCGACGACCTGTTCTGCGAGGCCATCCTGGCGCTGTCGGGAACGACGAACGGCCGCCTGGCCGTCGCCGGGTTCGAAGCGCTCGAGGAACGGACCGGGGTGGCGCTCGCCGACCTGGCTCACGAGCGCGCCGGGGACCGCATCACCTTCGCCGACACGGTCACCCAGCCCCGCGCCGTGATCGCCTCGCCGGAGTGGTCGGGGGCGGAGTCCGAGCGCCGGCGCTACTCCCCCTTCACCGTCAACGTCGACCGGCTGAAGCCCTGGCACACCCTGACCGGCCGCCAGCACTTCTTCTTGGACCACGACTGGATGGCCGAGCTCGGCGAGTGCCTCCCCACCTATCGCCCGCCGCTCGGCATCGCCGAGACCTTCGGCGACCAGCGCCGCGGGGACGCGGACCGGCCACAGCTCGTGGCCCGCTACCTCACCCCGCACTCGAAGTGGTCGATCCATTCCGAGTACCAGGACAACCTCCACATGCTGAACCTCTTCCGGGGCGGCCCGGTGATCTGGGTGAACCACCTCGACGCGGCTCGCATCGGGGTGGCCGACAACGACTGGATCGAGGCCTACAACAGAAACGGCGTCACCGTTGCCCGCGCCGCGGTGACCCACCGGGTACCGCCGGGCACCGTCCTCATGTACCACGCCATCGACCGCCATCTCCAGATGCCGGTGTCGGAGACCTCGGGCCTGCACGGCGGGACCGACAACTCCCTCACCCGGGTGGTGATGAAACCGTCGCACATGATCGGCGGCTACGCCCAGCTGTCCGCCGGGTTCAACTACTACGGGCCGACCGGCTCCCAGCGCGACGAGATTGCCGTCATCCGCCGCCGCCGGCAGGAGGTCGAGTTCTGATGGGGCCCGGTTCGCTCCGGCTCGGTGCAGCGGCGGAGGTCACCCGATGAGGATCATGGCCCAGGTGTGCATGGTGATGAACCTCGA
>JAJZMD010000059.1:0-1661 GCA_021803085.1 Actinomycetes bacterium | reverse complement strand
AGTGCATCGGCTGCCACACCTGCTCGGTCACCTGCAAGCAGACCTGGACCAACCGGCCGGGCACCGAGTACGTCTACTTCAACAACGTCGAGACCAAGCCCGGCCTGGGCTACCCCGCCCGCTACGAAGACCAGGAACAGTGGAAGGGCGGCTGGACCCTCGACAGAAAAGGCCGACTCACCCTCAAGGCGGGGAGCCGGCTCAAGAAGCTTGCATCGATCTTCTACAACCCGGACCTGCCCGGCATCGAGGACTACCACGAGCCCTACAGCTACGACTACGCCCGGCTCATCACCGCCCCCGCCGGCACCAAAGCACCCTCGGTGTCCACCCGCTCGGCGCTCACCGGGCGCGAGATGAACCCCACGTGGGGCGCGAACTGGGAGGACGACCTCGCCGGCGCTCCCGCACGGGCGCTTCGGGACCCGAACATCGTGGCCCTGCCTGAGGACGCGGCGGAGAAGGTGCGCCTCGACTTCGAGTCGGTCTTCATGTTCTACCTGCCGCGCATCTGCGAGCACTGCTTGAACCCTTCGTGCGTGGCGTCGTGCCCGTCGGGCGCGATGTACAAGCGCGAGGAGGACGGCATCGTCCTGGTCGACCAGGACCGATGCCGAGGCTGGCGGTTCTGCGTGTCGGGCTGCCCGTACAAGAAGGTGTACTTCAACCACCGCACCGGCAAGGCCGAGAAGTGCACCTTCTGCTTCCCCCGCATCGAAGCCGGACTCCCCACCATCTGCTCGGAGACCTGCGTCGGGCGGCTCCGCTACCTCGGCCTCGTGCTCTACGACGCCGACCGCGTCCTCAAGGCAGCAGCAACCAAGGACCCGGCCGACCTCTACGAATCCCAGCTCGGGGTCTTCTTGGATCCCGACGACCCCGCCGTGGCGGCCGAGGCCGAGCGCCAGGGCATCCCGCACGACTGGCTGGCAGCGGCGCGCCGCTCGCCGACGTACGCCTTGATCGCCCGCCACCGGGTCGCTCTCCCGCTGCACCCCGAGTACCGCACCATGCCCATGGTCTGGTACGTGCCGCCGCTCTCGCCGGTCGCCGACGTCACCGCTGCGGCCGGCTACGACGACGCCGACGCCGAGAACGTGTTCGCCGCCATCGACGCCTTGCGCATCCCGGTCGAGTACCTGGCCAACCTCTTCACTGCCGGCGAGGTGGCCCCCGTGCGCATGGCGCTGCGACGCCTGGCCATGGTGCGGGCCGTCATGCGGGCCCACCAGCTCGGCCAGCACCCTGCCGTCCGGGCTGTCGACGTCGGCCTGACCGACGACGACGCCGAGGACCTGTTCCGCCTGCTGGCCATCGCCCGCTACGAGGACCGCTACGTCGTGCCCCCCGCCCACGCCGAGAACGCGGGGCGCCTCCTCGCCCAGCACGACCTGTCGGGCTGCTCTCTCGAGTCCGAGGGCGGCCCGGGTATGGGTGGGCACGGCCCCCGGGCCGACGGCGTGGCAGGGTTCCACCTCCGCCGCGACGGCTCGGCCGACGCATCGATCGCCGGACGCGACGACCACGGCCGGCTCCACTTCCGGGTGGCGGAACACCCGTCGCCCGGGCCGCTCGGCCCGGCGGGCGCCGGTGGGACCCGATGAGACGTCAGGTGGCAGCGACTGTCTTCGGCTGCGCCTCGGTACTGCTCAGCTACCCCG
>JAJZMD010000049.1 GCA_021803085.1 Actinomycetes bacterium | reverse complement strand
GGGCCACCGGCCAGGCAGCGCGACGATCGTCACGTCCATCCTTGGATCTTCTGTTGCACTACTACAACGCAGCCGGGCCGTCCTGCGTGACAGCCACGACCGCACTCGTCGCCGACCAGGGACGATGGCGGTCTCCGGCGCTGGTCGCCCGGCACGGGCAGCGCTTCGAGCAGGAACCCCGCCGCTCCCGGCGAGCCGCCCCTGCCAGTTCCAGCGTACCCCAGCCATGCCCCGAAGACGGGGATTCCACCAGCCACGCGCGGCGGAGCGCTGCTGCCCGGCGAGACGCGACGCTCGGCAGAGCCCGGTCGATCAGCGCAGCCCGGCGAAGAGGTCGTCCTCGACGCCGTCCCGGCCGGTCCGGTCGCGGGCCCGGACGAAGGCCTCCTCACCGAAGACCTCCCCGAACACCGCCTCGCCGAGCGACAGGAAGAAGATGTGCTCGGCCTGGCTCGCGTGCGCGGAGAGGCTCGCGTACTTCGCGCCGGCGACCGCCGAGCAGTCCACGACGGCGCCGATTTCCTCGTCGGGCGTGGCGAACGGCGCGTCCTCGATCACCTCGGGCACCTGCACCCCTCGGGCGGCGAGCAGCCCAGCGATGCGCGCGACCGCCGAGCTCGGGACGGCCGGGTAGTACAGCTTGTCGCAGACCCCCGTTTTCTCGATCGCACGGAGCGTCACCCGGTGGGCCCGGACGTGGTCGGGGTGGCCGTAGAAGCCGTGCTCGTCGTAGGTGACCACCACCTGGGGGCGGTAGCGGGCCATCAGGCCGGCGAGCCGGCCGGCCGCCTCCTCCACGTCGGCGTGCCAGAACGCCTCAGGCGCGTCGTTCTGCGGCCAGCCCGCCATCCCCGAGTCGTGGTAGCCGAGGAGCTCCAGGTGCGCGACGCCGAGCGCCGCGCAGCTCGCCTCGAGCTCCGCACGCCGCACGACCGCGACCGCATCCGGTGTGTGGCCGCGCTCACCGGGCCCCACGCCGTCCGGGCCGTCGCCGAGCTCGCCGTTCGTGCAGGTGACGAGCACCGTCTCCACCCCTTCGGCGGCGTACCGGGCGAGGACCCCGCCCGTCGAGATCGCCTCGTCGTCGGGGTGGGCGTGGACGCACATCAAGGTGAGCTTCGGGGCCATGGGCGACGAGCGTAGGGCGGGCCCACCCGATCCCTGGCCTCCGCAACCCTCGTTGACCGGCGAACCGGCCAGCCGTTACGGTGTGGCAGCTGGTCGGGGGCGATCGCCGCCCGGGCAGCGATCGCCGGCACGCGGGACGCGTCCGTGCAATGCCCGGTTCGAGGGCAGTCGCCGGGGGTAGATTTGGCGGTGTCGGCGGAGGGCGCCGGCTGGGCCGGAACCCAGACGAACGACATCGCAGTACGGCAGCGCCGCAGTCAGCAGCACCGGAGTCAAAGGGGATCGAGAGGCTGACCGTCCGTCCCGGTCGCGCAGAGCGGCACGGGGTCAGGCCGCGTGGTCCGGGGAGACGAGCGATGGCCCTAGCGCCGACGGATGCCGCGAGCATCGAGGAGAACAGCGCGATCCGTCTGGTGAGCGCACACCGCTGCGGCGACCCGGACGCCTTCGCGGAGATCGTGCGCACGTACTACCCCTCCCTCCTCGCCACCGCCCGCCACAGGCTCCGCGACGCCGCGGACGCCGAAGACGCGGTCCAAGAGACGCTGCTTCGTGCGCTGCTCGCCCTCGACAGGTTCGGCGACACCGGCGACTGGCACATCGGCTCGTGGCTGCGCACGATCCTCTTCCACGTCTGCGCCGACAACACGGCGCGCCGGAAGCCGACCGCCCCGCTCAGCGAGGCGGTGATCGAGACCCACCCCGACGACAAGGGGGAGCCGGCCTCCGACCACGTGGCGCTCGCTGCAGTGAAGCGGGCGATCGAAGAGCTCCCCGAAGCCCAGCGGCTCGCCTTCGAGCTGCGGCTGGTCGACGGCCGCCCCTACGACGAGGTCGCCGGCGCGCTCGGCATCACCGAGGTCAACGCGAGAGCCCGGGTCCGACGCGCCCGGGCGAGGCTGCAGCACGCCCTGAAGGGGGCGAACGCGATCAAGGGTGCGTGGGCGGCCATCCCGGTGCTGCTCACCTCTCCGGTGCGGAGCGCGCTCCGCCGGGTGCTCACGTCTGGAGCGGGAAGCGCGGGCGCGGCCGGCTCGCAGGCGGTCGCGTCGGGCGCAGCGAGCGCGGCGTCCGCGGCCGGGCCCTCCTCCGCCGCGCTCGCCGGCTCCCCGGTCGCAGCGGGCATCCAGCTCATCACCCAAGTCTCGGCCACCCCCCTCGGCCAGGCGGTCGTCGCCTCCGCGACGAGCGTGCCGGCCAAGGGATCGGTGGTGCTGGGGATCGTCGCGGGCCTCGTGACGGCCGGCGGCCTGTCGACTCCCGCGATCTCCGGGTCGGCCGCCGCTCCCGCTCCGAGCGTGCCGGCACACGTCGCGAGCGCGGCGGGTTCGCAGGCACCGACCGCAACCCCGGCGGCGACGCCGGCCGGAGCGGGGACGGGGACGGGAGCCGTACCGCCGCAGGTGTCGAGGACGACCATCCCGGCGACCACAGCGGGATCGACGGGGACGGCGTCAGCGGGGACGACGTCAGCGGGGACGGCGGGGTCGAAGTCAGCAGATACCGCGGCGGCGGCAGGCGGAAGCGAGACGGCGGCGAACGCGGTCCCGGCAGAAGCAACAGCGGGGGCGGGGGCCGCGGCGGGGACGGCGTCAGCGGCGACGGCGGTGGCGACCGCCACTCCGACCGCCTCCGGAGGATCGGGCAGCTCGACAAGCGGCGCCTCGTCCACCTCGACCGTGGGTTCGGCGACTTCGAGCGGCACATCTGCCCCCACGTGGTTCACAACCGCCGCGTTGTCTGCGGTCTACCGGGTCATCTCGACGTCCGGCAACCCCGTTTCGACAGCGCCGGCGACAGGCTCGAACGGCTCGACAGACGGAGCCGCGTCCGCGCCCTCGACCACAGCTTCGACACCGTCGGCGTCGCCCACCACAGCCCTGATCGCGACCTCCACGCCCGCGGCGGCGACCTCCACAGCCCTGACAACGACCTCCACCACGACATCGTCGTCGGTCCCGACGGGGACGATCACGGTGGAGCAAGGCCCGGGAACAGCCGGCACCACACCGGCAGGCACGACAGCCTCCTCGACCGCCGCGACCACCCCGGCCCTCTCGCTCCCCGTCGGCACGTGCACAGGGGTCACAGGATTCCCAGGGGTCAGCGCGCCGGCGTCGGTCCCGCCGCTCTCCTCAGACGTGCTGACCTCGATGCTGAGCACGGGGTCGCTCGACCTCAGGACAGCCTCCAGCTCTCCCGCCTTCTCGGGGACAGCACTCGTGACGCCGACCTCCACGGGCTCCACGTCCCCGGTCCACGTGAAGGTCGGCACCTGCCTCGCGCAGGGGGGCTCCGTCCTCGCCGTGGACTTGACGGGCTCGACAGGCGACGAGGTCCAGCTCGTCGGCTCGCTCGTCGGGCAACCGTCCGCCTTGTCCACAGGTGCGGACGCCTACATGTTCCGGGGGACCGTGACCCAGCTCGCCGGCACCGCCGAACCCGCGGGCAGGCTCCCGTGGGGGTTGCCTCCCGCGTTCGTGGCCGAGGTGCAGGTCCGACAGGACGCGAAGACCGGCTCGCTCACGGTGATCTTCGTCGAGCCCGACAACGCGGTCACGGTGAGCCCGGCGGCGCTGGTCGCCTCGTCGACAGCGCCGAGCGGCACCACGTCGACGACCGGCTCGAGCACCGGCACCGGCACCACTACCGGGTCGACGACCACGTCGACCACCTCGACCACGTCGACCACGTCGACCACGTCGACCACGTCGACCACGTCGACCACGTCGACCACCGGCACCGCGTCGACCACCTCGACGACCGGCACCACTTCGTCGACGTCGACGACGTCGACCACGACGACCTCGTAGCACTGCGGCACCCCGGCGTCTCCGCTCCGGTACCGCAAAGCCCTCCACGCCGGTGGATCCCGAAGTCCCCCTCATCTCCGCGCGCGTTCCGTAGGATGCGGGCTTGACGTGGCCCGCGAGACCACGCATGGTGAGGGTGGACGGACGACCTAGGGGGACACATGACCACCGCGCTGGAGCAGAACCCGTCGCTCGGAAACCTGCCGGAGTCGGACGAGGTGTTCCACATCGAGACCCACGGGGTCGACTACATCCCGCTCAGCGAACGCTGGGCGAGGCCGAGGGACGTCGGCTCCATGTGGGCGGGGGCGAGCGTCCAGGTCGAGTACTTCATCTACGGCGCCATCCTCATGACCTTCGGGTTCACCTTCTGGCAGGCGCTCTCGGTCATCGTCATCGGGAACATCTCGTACCTCCTCCTCGGCCTCGCGAGCCTCCAGGGCCCGCAGGCCGGGACCACGGTCTTCGGCATCAACCGCGCCGCCTACGGCCCGAACGGCTCGCGCCTCATCGCCTTCTTCAACTGGATCACCCAGCTCGGCTTCGAGATCGAAGGCATCATCCTGATCGTGGGCGCCGGCCTGGTGCTGTCCATCAAGGCGGGGTTCAGCCCGGGAGACCCGGCCAAGGTCGTCTTCGTGATCATCGCCGTCGCCATCCAGGCGGTCCTGCCGTTCCTCGGTCACGCGACGATCGTGAAGGTCCTGCGCTGGCTGACCATTCCCTTCGTGGTGATCTTCGCGATCCTGCTCGGCTTCACCATCCCCCACGCCACGACCGCCAGCACCCACCCTGGCGTCGGCTGGCCGCTCTACCTGGCAGGGCTCGCGTTCACGATCACGCTCTCGGGGCTCGGCTGGACGGAGAACGGGAACGACTACTCCCGTTACTGCCGGCCGGACGCGAAGAAGTCGTCGATCGTCGGGTGGGTGTTCGTCGCGACGGCGGTCCCCGAGATCCTGGTGATGACGCTCGGCGCGGCGGTCTTCACCTTCGTGAAGGGCATCGGCACAGGCGCCGCGTTCACAGCGCTCGCCCACCAGACCGCCATCCCGAGCTGGTTCGTCGTGGTGTTCCTCGTCTTCGCGATCTTCCAGATCTTCGCGATCAACGGCCTCGACCTCTACTCCTCTGGGGTCACGCTCCAGGCGTTGGGCGTGCACGTGAAGCGGTACGTGGCGGTGGTGATCGACTGCGTGATCGTCCTCGGGTTCACGATCTTCGCGATTCTGAGCACGTCCTTCTCGACGTACCTCGGCGACTTCGTGTTCATGGTGATCGTGTGGATCGCCCCGTGGTTCGGGATCTACATGATGGACTGGATCCTCCGAAGGTTCCGGTACCTGCCGTCCCACCTCCAGCGCACCGGACGCGACTCGCTCTACTACCGGAGCGGCGGGATCTTCTGGCCGGCGATCATCGCCCAGCTCGTCGGGATGTTCGCCGCGGCCTCCGGCCTCTCGGTGACACCGAAGATCTACTTCACCATGCCGACGTGGCTGAACGAGGTGACGGCCCACACGACATACGCCGACTTCAGCATCTACCTCGGGGTCGGCGTCGGAGCCCTCGTCTACGTGGTGCTCGCCGCGAGGAGCGTGCGCAAGCAGGCCGGCGAGCAGGACCGCCTCCTCGCCGCCGAGCCGGCCCGGTAGGGGCGCCAGCTCGTCACGTCGGCCGCGGAGAACCGTCACGACGCCCGCGGAGAAGAGCGCCAAGGTTCCCCGGCAGGTGGCGGCACCTGACCGTGGCACCTGATCGCGGCGTGACCCACCTCGGCGCGGGGCCCGGGCTGCCGCGCCGAGGTGACACCTGACGTCGCAGCACCCCCTGCGCGCTGCGCATCTACGGCACCGCCTTCGCGCTTGGGTAGATTCGCCGGTCGTGAACCGGGCTCCGGCAGGCACCCCCAGGGTGCGCACCGAAGCCGGCGCCGTCCTGTGGCTGCTCGTCTGCGCCGCCGGCTTCCTCGCGCCCGCGCTGAGCCACGGGAAGGCGATCGGGCCCTACGACCTCCTCCAGGAGCTCGGCCTCACGGCCGTCGCCCATCCCCACGTCCACAACGCGGTGGCGTCCGACCAGATCCAGCAGTTCATCCCCTGGCAGATCCTCTCCTGGCTCCAGGTCCACGCCGGCATCGTGCCCCTCTGGCAGCCGGCCAACCTCCTCGGGATGCCGCTCGCCTCCAACTTCCAGTCGGCCCCCTTCGGCCTCGCCAACGTCGTCGGCTACGCGTTCCCGCTCGCGCTCGCCCACACCGCCTCCATCGCGACCGAGCTGGTCGTGGCGGGCACCGGCACCTACGTGCTGTGCCGGACGCTCCGCCTGAGCGTCCTCCCCGCGCTCTGCGGCGCGACGATCTTCGAGCTCTGCGGCGCCTTCACGATCTGGCTCGGGGTCTACGAGGCCGACGTCTGCTCGCTCCTCCCTTGGGTCCTCGTGGCGTCGACGCTCGTCGTCCGCCGGCGCCGGCGCGCCGTGCCGGGCGTGCTCCTCGCCCTCGGCCTCGCTCTGGCGTTCGCGGCCGGCGAGCCCCAGATCGACGTCTACCTCATCCTCTTCGTCGGCGTCTTCGCGACCGTCGTCGCCCTCGGCGACCGGCGGCTCGCCCGTGCGGGGGGGCTCGCCGGTGAGGGGCGGCTCGCCCGCGGGGGAGGTGGCCAGGGAGCCCCCGGCGCGGAGCCCGGGAGCGGCTCGCCGGGGCGGGCGCTGGTCGTCCACCTCCTGGCGCTCGTCGGGGCGACCGGGCTCGTCGCCCCGATCTACCTGCCGGCCGGCCAGGTGCTCACGAGCTCGGCGCGCGTGCACGGGCCGTACGTGTCGTCGCTCCCGCCGCACGACATCACCCACCTGCTCTTCGTGGGCTACAGCGGCGTCCCGACCAACCTCGCCTCGATCATCGGCCCCGACAACCTCTACGTCTCGATGGTCTACGTCGGCTCGGTCGGCCTGATCCTCGCCCTGGTCGGCCTCGTCTGGCTCCGCCGGCGACCCGAGGTGCTCGCGTTCCTCGTCCTCACCGTCGTCCTGCTCGGGGTGCTGTTCCTGCCCTACGTCGCCGAGATCATGCGACAGATCCCCGAGGCGAACGTCTTCCGGCTCGACCTCGGCACGACGTTCCTCGACATGGGCTTCGCGATGCTGGCCGCGTTCGGCGCGCAGGCCCTGGCCGACACCCCGGGGAAGGCGCCTGAGGAGCTCGCCGGGCTCGGCGCGGGCGGCCCTGCGATCCGGCGCTGGACGGACCGCCTCCTCGTCGCGGGCACCGTGTTCCTCGGGCTCGGGCTCGCCGTGCTCGAGGTCCGCCTCGGCATCGGTCTCGGCCACCTCGCCCCCACACAGTCCAACGTCCGCCAGGCGAGCTTCCTCTGGCCGACCGTCGGGGTGGCCGCCTGCGCGCTCGTCGCGATCGCGCGCGTGGCGCTCCCGCAGCAGGCGGCCGCCAGAACCGGGCAGGGCGGCGCTCCGGCGCGCGCCGTGCTGGTCCGGGTCACCCAGTCGCTCGTCGGGCGCGGCGGGCTCGCCCTCCTCGTCGGGGTCGAGGCGGCCTTCTTGGTCCTCGGCGGCGCGTGGTTCCTCTCCTCCACCCCCGACCCGCTCCCCGTCACAGCGGCGATCGCGGCGCTCCAGCGCGACACCGGCGGGCAGCTGGTCGCGATGGGCACATGCCCGTCCCTCCACGCCTTCCCCGACCTCGGGATCATGCCCGACGTGAACGCCGCCTACCACGTCGACGAGCTCGCCGACTACGACCCGATCATGACGACGCAGTACTACGCCGCCTTGGGGGGGCTGCTCGGCACCTCCAAGACCCCTCCGGCCGGCGAGAACGCGCTCTTCTGCCCCGAGATCTCGTCGTTGCGGGCGGCTCGGTTCTTCGGCGCGGCCTACGTCCTCGAGCCCGCCGGCAAGCCCGGGCCCGAGGGGACGACGCTGGTGGCCACGATCCGGGGCGAGGGTCTCTACGCGGTCCCCGACTCGGGCCGCGCGACGCTCGTCCCGCTCGGCGGCGGCTCGGGCACTGTGGGCGGTGCGGGCGGCACCGGCGGTGCGGGCGCCTCGGGCGGCACCGGCGGCACCGGCGGCACCGGCGGCTGGTCGAACAGCTGGGAGGGGAGCGCGGCGTCCCCCCCGGTGGTCCAGCCGGCGGCCGAGGCGCCGTCGGGCACATGGACGGTGCACGTGGACGCGCACGCGCGCTCGCTCCTCGTGCTCCGCGTCACCGCCGTGCCCGGGTGGCGGGCGTCGATCGACGGGCGGCCGCTCCCCATCCACACCTACGACACACTCCTGGTCTCGGCCGTCGTCCCCACGGGACGCCACGTCGTCGTGCTCCGCTACTCGCCCGGGCTCCTCTCCGTCGGCCTCGTCGTCGCGTCAGTGGCGGGCGCTGCGATCGTCGCCACCCTCGGATGGGCCGCGTGGGGACGGCGCCGCCCGCGACGTCGCCCGGGCGCCGGCGGCGCCGCCTCACCTCCCGCCTCACCGGACGCCTCGACACCCGCCCCGCCGCGCTGGCGGACCCCCGCACACGCCAGGGCGCGGTGACCCCGTGGCGCGCTCAGCGGGGGGCCCGGCGCGCCTGCCCGAGCCCCGGCTCGCTCCAGCGCACGCCGGCGAACCGCTGGAAGTCCCGGTCGTAGCTGACGATCGTCGCATCGTGCTCCACGGCGAGCGCCACCAGTTGCGCGCCTCGACGTGGCGGGGCTCGACCTCGTTGACCGCGTACTACAGGACCTTCGCGTCGACGAGCTTCACTGGCCGGCGCGCTGCGTGCGGACCAGCTCCTCGTCCTCGAGCTCGGCCGCGAGGGCGAGCGCCCGGTCCAGGTTCACGGCGGGCACGCCCAGGTCCGCGGTCGGCGTGCTGAACCGTCGCCGCGCGCCGGCGGAGGCAAGACCCGCGCGGATCGCGTCGTTCACGACGTCTTCGAACGACTGCCCGCGTTCGCGCATCCTCCGCTCGACGAGCGCCTGGGTGTCGGGGTCGAGGGTTACCGTGGTCCTCATGGAGACATCATCACATCGGGACGCAAGATGCGTGAGCTTCACCCCCGGGGTCGGCGCGAAGCGTGCGCCCTCATGAACGCCTGAGCCAGATCGCCCCGCCCGGTGTCGCCAGCATCTGGGGGAGCTCCGCCGCGATCACGTCGCGGTGCTCGACCGCGATGTAGTGGTTCCACAAGACGATCTCGAACGCGTCGTTGAAGAGCAGGAAGGCGTGGAGGAGGTACGCCTCGTTCCACGCGCGTCCGGCCTCGATCCAGTGGCGGAGGTACTCGAAGGGCCAGAAGACGTCGTGGACGTGGACGTGGACGCCGGCGGCGAGAACCGGGAGGACGTTCGTGTAGAGGTGCTGGACGTCGCTCCCCGTCTTGAGCACGTGGGAGCAGTCGAGGAACAGGACGTCGCCGGGCCCGAGCGCGCGGAACCGCTCGACCGGCACCGACTGCACGGGTTCTGAGAGCACCTCCACGCGGTCGTCCGCGCGCAGCACGCCCCGGAGCAGCTCGGGGTGGGGCTCGATCGCCGTCACGGTCATCGCGCCGTCGAGGTACCGCTCGTTCGTGTCGAGCGCGAGGGCGGTCGTGTAGCCGCTGCCCACCTCGAGGTAGTGGGCCGGACGGAGGTTCCGCAGCATTGCCTGGAGCATCGACGCGTCGCCGATCCCGTAGTTCGGGTTGTCCACGCCGTAGCGGGCGGTCTCGCCCGGGGCGACGGGAAGCGGGGCCTCCCGGGCGAGCGCCGCGAGGGTGCGGAACAGCTCGAGCTGCTCGGCTACGTGCAGCTCGACGCCGGGCAGCTCCCGACCCGGGCCGAACAGCCGGTCCGTCTGCGCCTCGATCTCGGCCAGGTCCGGGACCGGGGAGTAGAAGTGGCCCGGGGGATAGAGCGAGAGGAACGGCGCGACGGTCGCCGGCACCCCGGACGCGGGTGGTGCGTCGTCGGTCGGCGGTGCGTCGGGCGGGGTCGGTACCCCAGGGCTCGGCGGTGCGTCGGGCGGGGGCGGCACCCCGACGCGCCTTTTCAGCGCGGCGTCGAGATCGACGAGCCGCTCGCCCAGGCGCCGAAGGACGCCGCGCTGTGCGAGCGCCGAGGCGAGCCGGTGCCGGCGCGGAGGTGGGCCCACCGGGTCATCGTCGCACGAGACAGGCACCGCGGAGCGCACGGCATGGAACTGCCTGCCACCGTCTCCCGGGCCGGCGGTAGCCTCGACGTCCGTGCCCGGGCCGACCCACGAGCACCCGCCCCGGCGGGCAGCCCGCCGGTGAGCCGACCCTTTCCCGCGGGCGACGTCGCCCCTGGGCCCTGCGTCGCCCGCGCGTTCGCCCGCTACCTCGGGCGGGTCCTCGCCGACGCGGGCGCGGACCCGCCCGAGCTGCTCTGGCACCCGTTCGCACTGCCGTCGGCGGCCGCCCCGGTGACGGTGCGGGTCGGACCGAGCACTGCGTGGTGGGACGAGCTCTCGGCGCGCCGCGCGGGCGCGCACGTCGCGTTCCGCGGGCGCGCGGGCCGCGGCCCCTCCGTGCTTGCGAAGCGGGTGCCCGTCACGGTGTTCGACCGGTGGGACCCCTCGGCGGTCGGCCCCACGCCGCAGGGCTTCGACATCCTGGCGATCGTGACGACCTTCAACGAGGCGGACATCGTCGAGGATCTCCTGGCGCGCCTGCGCGGAGACGGGATCCGGGTCCACCTCATCGACAACTGGTCCACGGACGACACGTTCGCCATCGCCACCGCCCGGGCTGCGCACGACGGCGGGATCACCCTCGAGCGCTTCCCAGAGGTTGGGCCACCCGCCTACTTCGAGCTCGAGAAGCTGCTCATGCGGGTGGAGGACGTCGCGCACCGCTCAGGTGCGGACTGGGTGGTCAACCACGACGCCGACGAGATCCGCCAGTCGCCGTGGGCCGGCGTGCCGCTGCGCCGCGCGCTCTACTGCGTCGAGCAGTTCGGGTTCAACTGCGTCGACCACGTCGTCATGAACTTCCGGCCGGTCGACGAGCGCTGGCAAGGAGCGGGCCGGCTCCAGGACTCGTTCCCCTGGTTCGAGTTCGGCGACCACCACGCCGCGTTCCGCCAGCAGAAGGCGTGGAAGCCCCAGCCCGAGCCGGTCCGCTTCGCGTCCTCGGGCGGGCACGACGCGGCGTTCCCCGGCAGGCGGATCTTCCCCTACCGGTTTCTCCTGCGCCACTACCCGATCCGCTCCACGGCCCACGGGCGGCGGAAGGTGCTCACCGAGCGCCTGGGCCGGTTCAGCCCCGAAGAGCGCGAGAAGGGCTGGCACGTGCACTACGACCACTACTCGGACACCTCGGCGTTCCTGTGGAGCGCGGAGTCCCTGCACCGGTTCAGCACCCTCGAAGAGCTCGACCGGCGCCTGCTCGTCGAGCGTCTGAGCGCCGCGGCGCTGCCCGCGAACCCGTTCCCCGGGGAGTCGGTCGACCCGCCGCCGCCCCGCAGGCTCCTCGGGTGGCGCGGGCGGGTGCCGGGGAACCGCTGGCTCCTCGGGCGGGTGCCGGGGAACCGTTGGCTCCTCGGGCGGGTGCCGGGGAACCGCCCGGGCACGGACCCGTCGCCCGGCGTCCGGCCCGGGCGCGGGTAACCTCGCCCGGCGATGAGCGAACCCGGCGCGCAGCGGGCGTGCCCGTCCCTTCGCGTCCAGACGGTCCTGTTCGACAACTCCCCTGGCGACGTCGTGCGGTTCGTCCGCGGCGTCTCGGCGGCGTGCGCCCTCGCCCTCGGGTCGGGCGCGATCTCCTCGGCCGAGCTCGCCGTGGGCGACTGCTCGCCCGAGCCCGTCGAGAGCGCCGAGGAGCTGCTCGGCGAAGGTCCGAACCCCTTCAGCCGCGTGAGCTACCTCCACTTCGGGGCGAATCTCGGCTCCGCAGGTGGGCACAACCGGCTCTTCGCCGACTCGGAGGCGGACGTCGTCCTCGTGGTCAACCCGGACACCTACGCGTCGCCGCACCTCGTCGCAGAGCTCGTGGCCGGCATCGCCCAAGACGGCGTCGGGATCGCAGAGGCTCGCCAGCTCCCCCTCGAGCACCCGAAGGCCCACGACCCTCTGACCGGGGACGTGAGCTGGGCGTCGGGCTCCTGCTTCCTCGTGCGCGCAGCGGTGCTCGAGGCGACCGGCGGGTTCGACACGGACCTCTTCTTCCTCCACGGCGACGACGTCGACCTGTCCTGGCGCGCGCGGCTGGCCGGTTGGCGGGTCGTCCACCGCCCCTCCGCGCGGGTCTTCCACGACAAGCGGCTCGACGAGACGGGCGTGATCCGCGCCGGGGCGCGAGAGCTCGAGCAGTCGGCGATCGTGAGCGTCCTCCTCCCCTGGCGCTACGGCCGCAAGGACCTGGCGCTCGAGCGCCTCGCGCGCCTCGAGGCGGCCGGCGACG
Organism: Actinomycetes bacterium; assembly: GCA_021803085.1. Lineage (GTDB taxonomy): Bacteria > Actinomycetota > Acidimicrobiia > Acidimicrobiales > RAAP-2 > JAJYVT01. The sequence goes on along the minus strand of JAJZMD010000049.1, from coordinate 19,192 downwards.
AGGTCTCGCGCACGGCGGCGGCCGCGCTCCGCGCGCGCATCGACGCCGGAGGGATGCCCGAGCCGATCGACCCCGACCACCGCGTCGGGGAGTTCCACGGCGACGACTACGCGCGCCACCGCTTCTCCTACGCCGATCCATGAGCGACGCCGAACCATGAGCGACGCGCATCGATGAGCGGTCCTCCTTCCGACCTCGCGCAGGCGCTTCTCGAGCTGCTGCGCCGCCGCGGGTGCGCGCCGGGGGCCGTCGTGGTCGACCTCGTCGCCGACGACGGCGGAGCGGTCGCGGCGCTGCACGCGTCGGGGCTCGTCCCCCTCTGCGTCGCCGCCGGCCAGACGGGGGCCGAGCGGCTCAGCGCCCTGGGCGCCGAGGCCGTGACCGGCGAGCTCTCGGACCCCGACGCCGTCTTCGAGTCCCTCGTGGTCGCCGCCGGCGAGCGCCACGTGGCGGCGGTGTGGCTCGGGGACCTGCCGGCGCGGGTCTCGGACCCCGCCTCGCTGCTCCGGGCCGCGCACTGGTTCGGCGAGCAGACCGGCGCGCCGCTCGCGCTGGGCGTGCCCAACGTCACCCACGTGGACGTCGGGACGAAGCTGCTCCTCGGACGTTGGGAGCCCCGGCCCGGCGGCGTGCTCGACGACGCCCACCTCCGGCGCTTCTCCGCCGCCTCGCTCGGCTCCACCATGGCCGCGCTCGGCTGGGCGGAGGTGGACGCACAGGACGTGACGCTCCGCGAATCCGACCAGCACTTCCCACCGGACGCGACGCCGCTGGAGCGGACCACCCCGGTCGGCGCGCAGCTCGCCGCGCTGCGGGAGCTGGCAGGGCCGGGTGCGTCCGTCGTGTGGCTCGTGCGGCTGTACGAGGCGGTGATGCCCGAGACTCCCGACCCTGGGGACGACGCCGGCACCGCGGCGCCGTTCCTGTCGGTGCTCGTGCGGACCCAGGGGAAGCGCCAAGAGACGCTCCAAGAGACGCTCCTCTGCCTCGCCGCGCAGCGCTGCGCCGACTTCGAGGTGCTCGTCATCGTCCACGATCCCGACCCCGGCGTGACCGGCCGCATCGAGGAGCTGGTCACCGAGTTCCACCCGACCTTTGCGCACCGGGTCCGCGTCGTAGAGGTCTTCGGCGGCGGACGGTGCCGGCCGCTCAATCTGGGGGCACGAGCCGCGCGGGGGCACTACCTCGCGACGCTCGACGACGACGACCTCGTGTTCGCCCACTGGGTCGAGACGCTGCGCGCCGAGGCGCAGCGCGCGCCCGGGCACGCACTGCGAGTGGGCGTGGCGACCCAGCAGATCGCAGCGGCGGCGGGCGCGTGGGCCGGTGAGGACGGCTACGACGTCCTCAGCAGGCCCCGAGTGGACTACCCGCTCACGTTCGACCACATCGCGCACCTGCGCGACAACCTCACGCCGAACAACGGCTACGCCGTCCCGCGATGGGTGGTCACCGACCTCGGCCAGACATGGGACGAGTCCCTCCCCGTGCTCGAGGACTGGGACCACCTGCTGCGCTCCGCCGAGATCTGCGGCGTGGCCAGCGCGCCGACGATCGCCGCGATGCTGCGCGTCTGGGCGAACGCGGAGAACTCGAAGACCGTGCATCCGCCGGAGGTCTGGGAGGAGACGCGGCGCCAGATCGTCGCGCAATGGGACTCGAGGCCTCTCCTCCTCGACGCAGGGTACGTGTCGAGGCTGCACGAGCTCCTCCGCCGGCTCGACGCAGTCCCCGAGCTCGAGCTGCGGCTCGAGCTGCGAGATCAGGAGACGGCCCAGCTGCGCGACGAGATCACCCGGCTCACCGGCGAGGCAGGCCGGCTGGCAGGCGAGCTCGCCCACGCGCACAGCGAGATCGACCAGCTGCACGCCGGGGCGGGCCAGCTGCGCGACGAGATCGCCCGGCTGACCGCCGAGGCCAACCGGGCGGCGGGCGAGCTCGCCCACGCGCACAGCGAGATCGACCAGCTGCACGCCGAGGCAGGCCAGCTGCGCGACGAGATCGCCAGGCTCACCGGCGAGGCCAACCGGCTGGCGGGCGAGCTCGCCCACGCGCACAGCGCGATCGACCAGCTGCACGCCGAGAGCGGCCGGCTGGCCGGCGAGCTCGCGGTGTCCGAGGACCGGCGCCGGATCGCCGACGAGTCTGCGACGGCGCTCGAGGCGGCCCGGGCCGACCTCGAGGCGCGCCTCGACGAGGTGCTCTCCTCGCGCAGCTGGCGGATGACCGAAGCGCTCCGGAAGGGCACCGGCGTCGCGCGTCGGGTGGCGGAGGCGCCTGAGCGGCTCCTCAGACGCGACAGCGGGCGTGACGGCGGGGGCGACCCTGGGGCCGACGCCGGGCACGACCCCGGAGCCGACGCCGGGGAGGACCCTTCGGCCTGACCGGCCGCCTCACGCGTCGCCGAGCCAGTCCTCTGCCAGGCCGCCGTCCGGCCGGTCGCGGAAGAGCGGGATCGCGCCGAGCGCGCGCACCAGCTCCGCGTCGGCACCGAGCGCCCGCCGCCACTGCTCGCCCTCGGTGAGGAAGGCACCCACCACGACGGGCTCGGCACCCGCGCGGCGGAGCAGGTTCAATGACGCCTGGAGCGACGCCCCCGTCGACACCACGTCGTCGACGACGGCCACCCGTCGGTCCTTCACCGCGTCGACCCGCGCCGGGTCCAGGCGGAGCATCTGGTCGGCCCCGGTCGTGATCGAGCGGACCGGCTCCGCCCACTCGTCGCCGAGATGGATCTTCGGCGTCTTGTGGAGGATGACGTAGTCGTCGAGCCCGAGCGCCCGGGTGACCTCGATGGCGAGCGGGATCCCCATCGTCGCGACGGAGACCACCACCTCCGGCCGGGCGTCGCGCAGCAGGTCGGCCAGCTCCCCGCCTGCCCGCTCGGAGAAGGCCACCCCGTGGTCGACGCAGATGAGCAGTGCGATGGTGACGTCGGGTGCCACCTGCACGAGCGGCAGGTCGACCGTCTGCGAGCCGACGGCGGTCCGGTAGGTGCGCTCGGTGATGGCCAGATGGTGGCGGACGCCGGGGCCCCGGCGCAAGTGGCCCGGTCGGACTGCCCGGCGGGCGGTCACGGCGTCGCGGCCAGGAGCTCCCTGAAGCGGGTCGTGTCGACGTTGCCGCCCGAGAGGACGACGCCCACGCGCCGAGCCGCCGGCGCCACCTCGTCGATGCGCCCGGTGAGGACCGCGGCGAGCCCCGACGCCCCGCTCGGCTCGACGACGAGCTTCAGCCGGTCGAAGGCGAAGCGCATCGCGTCGACGATCTCGGCGTCGCTCACGAGGACGACGCCGTGCACGAGCCGGAGCATGATCGGGAAGGTCAGCTCGCCGGGGATCTCCACCGCCTGGCCGTCGGCGATCGTGCGCGGCGCGCGGACCCGGACCCGCTCCCCTGCCGCGAGCGAGCGCTTCGTGTCGTCTCCGGCCTCGGGCTCGACCCCGACGACCCGGAGGCCGGGGCGCATCGCCGCAGCGATCGTGGCGCAGCCCGCGATCAGCCCTCCCCCGCCGACCGGGACGACGAGCGCGTCGAGCTCTTCGACCTCTGCGAGGAGCTCGAGCGCGACCGTGCCCTGGCCCGCGATGACGTGCGGGTCGTCGTAGGGGGGGACGAGGGTCAAGCCCTGCGCCGCGGCCAGCTCCGCGGCCACTGCCGCCCGATCCCCGCTCCCCCGGTCGTAGCGCACGATCTCGGCGCCGTAGCCGGCGACGGCATCGGACTTCGAGCGGGGCGCGTCCTCGGGCATCACGACGACCGCCCGGGTGCCGAGCTCCCGGGCGGCGAGGGCGACCGCCTGACCGTGGTTGCCCGACGAGTAGGTGACGATCCCCGAGGCGAGCCGGTCCCCCGGAAGGCGCGACATCGCGTTGTAGGCGCCCCGCAGCTTGAAGGCGCCGACGCGCTGGAAGTTCTCGCACTTGCAGAACACGGCCCGCCGGGCCAGGCCGTCGAGGGTACGCGACCGGACCACCGGCGTGCGACGGGCGACGCCTCGGAGACGGACGGCGGCGTCGCGGACGTCGTCCGCGCTCAACGGTTCCGAAGCGGACATGAAGAGCGGTCGGGGAGCGTCGATCCGCCGCACCCCCGAGCGAGAGGGTCGGCTGCGTGCTGCACCGCAGTGGGGCTCGGGGCTCGTCGGGGCTCGTCGGCGTGATCGGGAGGCAGGGGGCAAGCATAGAAGCGGACGCGGCCGGCGCATCGGCTGCCCGGGGTCGGCCGGGGAGGCCGATCCCGAGGAGCGGAGCCTGCTCGCACGCGTCCATCGCGACCCGCGGGACTTCACGTCGAGGGATCCGGTCAATGTAGGGTCGAGCCGGTCGGTCGAGCCGGACGAACGGGACGGTCGGCGGGCCGGACGGTCGGGCGAGGACGAGCGCGCTGCTCGCGTCGTGGGTGCACGGGCTCTCGTGCACCAGGTGCTCGCGGCGTCCTGGATGCTCGCGGCGTGCTGGATGCTCGCGGCGCGAGGAGGTGGTCGGGGTGCAGCACCACGGGATGTCGTCGCTCGACGTCGAGCCGTCCCCGCGACCGACGGTGGGTGGCTCGGGGGCGGGCACGAGGGCGGACCGCATCGTCTTGGCCCTGGCGATCACGACGACGATCAGCACCTTCGCGCTCGTCGTGCTGGGCAGCACCGTGCGGGTCACGAACTCAGGGATGGGCTGCCCGAGCTGGCCCCTCTGCTTCGGCCAGGTGGGCCCCATCGACCAGTACCACGCCCTGCTGGAGCAATCGCACCGCTATCTGGCGGGAATCGTGAGCGTCGCCGCCTTCTCGACGGCGCTCGCGGCGTGGCGAGCCCACGCTCGCAGGATGGCCTTCGGCCCCGCCGGCGTCGCAGCGCTCCTCGTCGTCGTGCAGGCGGCACTCGGTGCGCTGACCGTGCTGGCAAAGAACGCCCCGTGGACGGTCGCGGTCCACCTGGTCGTGGGGCTGACCTTCCTCGGGGTGACGGTCGTGACCTCCGTCACCGCCATGCTTGCGCCGCGCGGCCCGTGGCTCCCAGCGGCTGTGGGGCGGTGGGGATGGGCGTTGGTCCTGTCGATGCTCGCCACCATCGTGGGCGGCAGTCTCATCGTCGCCAACAGAGCAGGCGGCGCCTGCCCGGCGTGGCCCCTGTGCCCGTCGTCGGCGCCGGATCTCGCCAACTGGCAGCTGCTCCATCGTTCGCTCGCCGGCGTCGCGGGCATCAGCCTCGTGGGGTTCGTAGCCAGTCGGTGGCGAACGACGGCCGGCTGGCACGCGTGGCGCGCTGGCGCCCTCGCGTCGATGGGCCTCTACGTCGTCGTCGCCGCGTTCGGTGCCGCGAGCGCGCTCACCAGGGCGAAGGCGACCTGGCAGGACGTCCACCTCACGGTGGTCGCCCTGCTCTGGACGGTCGCGGTGGCGACGGTCTCGGCGATGGCGATCGGCCACCAGCGCGTGGGCGAATCGAGGTCGACGGAACCGCCGGCTATGCGGCCGTCGGCGACGGAGCCGTCCACCGCCGGTTGGTCCACGATGGGCGCGTCGACGACGCCGGCCGGCGAATCGGCAGCAGGTGCTCAGCCACCGATCGCCGACCCACGCTGGGCGGGCAGCGGTCCATCGCCCAGATGCACCCCGACGCCGGCCGGTGCGGCTGGCGCGACGCCCGTGTGACGGTCGACTGCCCGGTCGAGCCCCGAGACGCTCTTGGTCAGCACGAGGCAGACGAGGACGAAGAAGGCACCGGGGACGGCGAGGACGAGACCGACCGACGCCGCGCCGGCCAACGCACCCCAGCCGATGCTGGCCAAGCCCATCGCGCCCGTGGTGCTCGTGAGCTGGATGCTTGCGACCCGGCCGCGCACGGCGTCGTGCGCGCACGCCTGCACGCTGGCGTAGATCACGGCCATGAACACGGCCTGCCCGATCCCGGCCAGGCACTCCATTGCGACCGAGAGCCACTCGAGGTGGCTCAACCCGACGACGATCAGCGGCGCGCCCGACAGCACCCCCGTCACCCACAGGGTCCGGCCCGGGCGAGCGCGGTCGAAGAGCCCCAGCATGAGCAAGGGGCCGATGATGGACCCGGCACCGAACCCGGTCAGCAAGAGCCCGTAGGCCCCCGCCGCTCCGCCGAAGTTGACGGTCGCGATCGTCGGGAGGATGCCGAAGGTGGCCATCGTCAGGCAGCAGTGCAGGGTCACCCAGACGAAGAGCAGGCCGAGCGGCGAGGTCGTCCGAAGGTAGGAGACCCCATCCCTCACCTCGTGCCACATCGTCGTGGCGGTGGCCCGGGGAGCTGGCCGGGCCTGCCCTCGGACCCGAGCCATCAGGACCACGCCCACCGCGTAGAAGAAGGAGCAGCAGAGAAACGTCCAGCCCGGTCCCGCCGTGGTCAGGATCGCCGTCCCGATCGCCGGACCCACCAGCTCCGAACCCTGCTGGGCGATCCGGGTCGACAGCGCGGCACTGGCCATGCGCTCCCTGCCCACGAGGCCGGGGATGAGCGCCTGCCAGGCAGGGCCTTGGATCGCGTTGGCGACGCCGACGAGCGCGGCCGCGCCGAGCGTCGTGGCGAGGCTCGCCGTATGCGTGAAGATGCACGCAGCAGCGCCTGCCGTCGCGACGGCGGCCACGACCTGGCCCGTCGCAGCCTGCTTGGCGCGGTTGAAGCGATCCGCCAGCCCCCCCGCCGGCAGGCCGAGCAGTGCCGTCGGCAGGAGGATCAGCATGCTGACCAGGCTGGGCCAGATCGCCGAGTGGTGTCCCTGCCGGAACGCCTCCCAGCCCGCGACCAGGATCACCGCGAAACGGCCCGAGTTCCCCGAGAGGGCGGCCACCCACACCGAGCGGAAGGCCGCGATCGAGAACGGCTCCCAGGCAGAGCGCAGCTTCCCCCTCGACATCACCCGTGCTCCCATGCTCCGCTGTTCGGCCTCGGTCGACCCGCAGCTTTCCACGCGCCGGGCGGCCGGGGCGCTCGACGGCTCAGGCGCCGACAGCGCCCCGCGGCGTTCGCAGCCATGGCTCCGATCCGCCCCCCCTTCGGACCGGCCCGAGCGCCCGTCCGACGAATCAGCGCTCGCGCTGGTGCCCGCGCGATGCCGTAGGGTTGCCCCGTAGCAAGCGCACCCCGAACAGCGAGGGACGCGTCGAGCCGACCGGCCACGAGCCAGACCCCTCGTGTGCCCGGCATCCCCGCCGTGATCATCGTCGCGGCGGGGATGCCCTGGCGTGAGCGTTCGTTCGCTCCACCGTCTACCGGACGACGGCTCGTCGGACAAGGCGTGAGAACACATCGGTCGCGAGGTGGTGGCCCGGAGTGATGTGGTCAGGCACGTTGGAATCTGCAACGATTATCAGAGACAGCGACCAGGGGAGGTTCCGATCCCGGAGCACGTCGAGCCGCAGAGCGACAACCAAGTGATCCAGCAGGAACTCGTGGAACGAGGCTGCTCCTTGGCGGGCGTGGCCACTCTGCTCGACGTCTACGGGCAGCTGAGCGCATACACCGAGCAGATGGTGAACGTGCAGCCGAACCAGGTGAGGAACGCCACCGGCGGTAACATTCGCTGACCCATGCCCACCTGGGGCGAGATCCTGACTGAGCTGCAGGACCCTGCAAATCGGCTCCCGAACGGTGCACCGGACTTCGACGGAGTGCGTCGGAAGTACCTGGGCCGGCTCTTCGCTCTGACGCAACGGCCGACGATCGTCTACTACACCGACTGGTTCGGGAAGGGCGGTCCCGCAGCGTCGATCACGCTCGAAGACATGCAGGGGCTCATGGAGGTGTGCAAGGACCTGCCGGGCCCCAACCTCGACATCGTGCTGCACAGCCCCGGCGGCAGCCCCGAAGCTGCTGCCAGTCTCGTCCGCTACCTCAGGACCAAGTTCTCCCATATCCGCGTCTTCGTCCCACTGGCGGCGATGTCAGCTGCCACGATGTGGGCGCTCGCTGGCGACGTCATCGTGATGGGGAAGCACTCCCAGCTCGGACCGATCGATCCGCAGATGGTCTCTGGAGCGTGGACGGCACAAGCCCGCGCCATACTCCGGCAATTCGAGCAGGCCAAGGAGGAGTGCAGGGATCCCACGTTGCTCGGCGCGTGGATGCCGATCCTCCAGCAGTATGGGCCGGCCCTCATCCAGCAGTGCGAGGCCGCCGAAGCGCTGGCCGTCCGCCTCGTTCGCGAGTGGTTGGAGCAGTGGACGCTCTCCGGTGCACCAGATGCCGCAACGAGGGCAGAGACGACGGCTGCATTCTTCGCCGATTACGAGATCCACCAGTCCCACTCGCTCGGCATCGATCGTGAGCAGGCACGGGCGCACGGTGTGCGGGTTGACGACCTGGAGGCGGACCAGACCCTCCAGGACGCCGTCCTCAGCGTTCACCACGCCACCATGCACACCATTCAGGGTCCGGCGATCAAGATCGTGGAGAACCATCTCGGCCGGACCTTCGCCAAAGTCACCCAGCAGTTGGTCGTGCAGATGCCGATGATGGGGCCTGCCGTCCCCTTCGGAACGTTGCCGCCAGGCCTGCCCGGTTTCGGCGCTCCAGGTCGGCCCGGACCGAGTCCCCCAGTCCCGGGTCAGGCCTGAACCTGCAGCTCGCCGAGCTGTCAACGCAAGCCGCCGGTTCAGCACTACGACGCGTCGGAGGACTGGCTCGCCGCCGCCCCGGGGGACAGACTTGCGCCGTCGGGCGACAGGAGGGCAGGCGAGTGACCGCAGCGGGGCAGTCGGCCGGGTTCGGCGAGCACGGTTTCACCGTGAGCACCGACGGCATGCGCATCGACTACGACCTGCTCGTCCGCATGGACGACGGGCTCACCCTCTCTGCCGACGTCTTCCGGCCCGACGACGACGGGACGTACCCGGTCATCGTGTCCTACGGCCCCTACGCCAAGGGCCTCCCCTTCCAGGAGGGCTATCCCCGCCAGTGGGAGAAGATGGTGTCCGAGCACCCCACAGTGGCCGCCGGCTCGACCAACGAGTACCAGAGCTGGGAGGTGGTGGACCCCGAGAGGTGGGTGCCCCACGGCTACGCCGTGGCCCGCTTCGACTCGCGTGGGGCCGGGCGGTCCCCCGGCGTGATCAACCCGCGCTCGCACCGGGAGACCGAGGACCTCTACGCCTGCATCGAGTGGGCCGCCGCCCAGCCCTGGTGCACGGGCAAGGTGGGGCTCTGCGGGATCTCGTACTTCGCCATCAACCAGTGGCACGTGGCGGGGCTCCGGCCGCCGCACCTCTGCGCCATGATCCCCTGGGAGGGGGCCGGCGACTACTACCGGGACTCCACTCGCCACGGCGGCATCCTCTCGGAGTTCACCGCCAACTGGTACGGCCGGCAGGTGAAGTCCGTGCAGCACGGACTCGGCTCGGCCGCTGCCAACCCGAACAGCCACCTGCCGGTCACCGGCGACGTGCGGCTCTCGGCAGAAGAGCTCGAGGCCAACCGGGTGGACCTCGGCGCAGAGCTGCGCGCCCGCCCCCTCGACGGACCGTGGTACAGGGAGCGCTCGGCCGACTGGTCGAAGGTGACCACCCCGTTCCTCTCGGCCGCCAACTGGGGCGGCCAGGGGCTCCACCCCCGGGGGAACTTCGAGGCCTTCACCCAGGCGGCCGCCGCCGACAAGTGGCTCGAGGTCCACGGCCTCGAGCACTGGACCCACTTCTACACCGACTACGGGGTGGGGCTGCAACGCCAGTTCTTCGACCACTTCCTGCACGGCGCCGACAACGGGTGGGAGAGGAGCCCCCGAGTGCGGCTCAACGTCCGGCACCCCGGCGAGCGCTTCGTGGCCCGCGACGAGGACGAGTGGCCCCTGGCGCGCACCCGGTGGACGACCGTGTACCTCGACGCGGCGACGAGGACCCTCTCCGACGCCCTCCCCGGCGCTGCGAGCGTCACCTACGAGGCCCTGGGGGACGGGGTGGACTTCGCGCTCCCCCCGGCGTCGGACGAGACCGAGCTCACCGGGCCCCTGGCCGCCACCTTGTGGGTGTCGTCGTCGACCACCGACGCCGACCTGTTCGTGGTGGTGCGGGTCTTCGACCCAGAGGGCCGAGAGGTCACCTTCCAAGGGGCGCTCGACCCCAACACGCCGATCGCCCAGGGGTGGCTCCGGGCCTCCCATCGGCACCTCGACACCGAGAAGTCCCTCTTCTACCGCCCGTACCACACCCACGACCGCTCCGAGCCGTTGGCGGCGGGCGAGGTCGTCCGCCTGGACGTCGAGATCTGGCCGACCTGCATCGTGGTCCCCCCCGGCCACCGGGTCGTCTTCACGGTCCGGGGCAAGGACTACGAGTACGACGGGCCGCTCTCGGACTTCGCCGAGACCTTCTACTACGCCAACCGGGGGGTGGGGCCATTCACCCACGACGACCCCCTCGACCGGCCCCGAGACGTCTTCGGCGGGGAGGTCACCCTCTACACCGGCGGCGAGCACCCCTCGTCGCTGCTGCTCCCGATCGTCCCGCCGAAGGGGTGAGCGGCCGGAGACCGGCCGGCACGTACGAAACCGCGGCAGCGGCACGTTGCGATACCATGACAACCCCTCTCCACACGAACAACCGGCACTGACCTCACAGCCGGTACCGTCGCACCGACCGCCGGCAAGAAGGCCGCGGGACCACGAGGAGGACGGTGAACGCGAATGGCCCGCTGCATCCTGTTCATCGAGGACGACGACCACATGCGTGCGGTCCTGTCTCTCTCGCTCCGCCAGGACGGCTACGACGTCGTCGAGGCCCGCAGCGGCGAGGAGGGGCTGCGCACCCTCGAGCAGCGGGCTCCAGACATGGTGCTCGTCGACCTCCGCCTCCCCGGCATGAACGGGTTCGAGGTGACGCGAACGATCAGGCGGAGCTCCAACGTGCCCATCGCCATGGTCACGGCGAGCGGCGACACCCACGACGTGGTCGCGGGTCTCGAAGCAGGGGCAGACGACTACGTGGTCAAGCCGGTGGTCGCCAAGGAGCTGTCCGCCCGCATCCGGGCGCTGCTCCGCCGCGCCTCGGTCAGCGGTCCGGGCTCGACGGTGCAGCGAGTCGGCGACGTCGAGCTGCGGAGACAAGAAGGGACGGTGGTGCGTGACGGGGACGAGATCCCGCTCACCCTCACCCAGTTCCGCGTCCTCTGCGAGCTCGCGGACACCCCAGGGTGGGTCGTGTCACGCTCCCAGCTCCTCGAGCGCGTGTGGGGCTACGACTTCTTCGGCGACGACCGCCTCGTCGACTACCACATCAGCGGGCTCCGCTCGAAGCTCGAGCGCGACCCCTCCAATCCCCAGCTGATCTTGACGGTGCGGGGCCTCGGCTACAAGCTCGTCCCGTGACCAGCGGGCCGCGGGCCGCTCTGCCGAGCACGCCGGGGCGCGTGCACCACCGGCGCTTCGGCCTTCAGGCCCGTGTGATCATCGCCTTCGGGGTGGGCGCGGCGCTCGTGTCCGCGGCGCTCGCGCTGAGCACCTTCTATTTCGTGCGACGGGACCTCGTCTCCCAGCGCACGACCAGCACGCTGCGCCAGACGCTGGCCAACGCCCGCCTCGTGAGGGTGGAGCTCGGCGCGCCCTCCGCCAGGATCGGCGACGCGCTGGCGAGCGTCGCCACCGCGAACGGGGTGCGCTCGTTCATCTACAGCCACGGGCTGTGGTACTCGAGCTCGGCGTCGGTGAGCGGCACGGCGATCCCGGCTTCGCTCACCCAGCTGGTGCACCGGGGCGACGTCGCCTACGAGCTGGTCGACATCGGCGCCGTGCCGACCCTCGTCGTGGGCGTCCCCATCCCCGCGATCGGCATCTCCTACTTCGAGGAGAGCCCGTTCGCAGACCTCTCGTCGACGTTGCGGGTCCTGGCGACCGTGCTCACGACCGTGGCCGTCGCCACGACCGCGGGAGGTGCGCTCGTGGGATGGTGGGCGAGCCGACGGCTGGTCCGGCCCCTCACCGACGTGGTGCACGTCGCGTCCGACATCGCAGGGGGGACGCTCGACCGGCGGCTGCCGGACGATCCCGATCTGCAGCCCCTCGTGCGCGCGTTCAACGACATGGTGACCGCTCTCCAGCGCCGCATCGAGCGGGACGCCCGCTTCGCGTCCGACGTGACCCACGAGCTCCGCTCTCCGCTCACGACGATCGGCGCGTCCATCGAGCTCCTCGGCCAGTACCGCTCGTCGCTGCCGTCGGAGGGCACGACCGCGCTCGACATGCTGCACCTGGAGGTCGGGCGGTTCACCGACATGGTCCAGGAGCTGCTCGAGATCGCGACCATGGACGCGGGCGCGGCGGACCTCCAATTCAGCGACGTGAGGCTCGTCGACCTCGTGCGCATCACGGTCGCCGGCTACGACCCGTCCATCCCGGTGAAGGTCGAGCCCGAGGCGGAGGCGTCCTGCGTGCGCGGGGACAAGCGCAGGCTCCAGCAGGCGCTCCTGAACCTGCTCGACAACGCCGAGACCCACGGGGGTGGAGCCGTCGCGGTCTCCGTCTCGAGGCGCGGCGACAGGGCGGTCGTCGCGGTCGACGACGCAGGGCCGGGCGTCGCGCCCGCAGAGCGCACCCTCGTGTTCGAGCGCTTCTACCGAGGGGCTGCGTCCGGGCGGCGCGGCGACACCGAGGGGTCCGGGCTCGGGCTGGCGCTCGTCGCAGAGCACGTGCGCGCGCACGGCGGAGAGGTGTGGGTCGCCGACAGCCCGGAAGGTGGCGCCAGGCTCGCCATCGCGCTGCCCGAGGAGGCATTGTGAGGCGCGCCCGCCGCACGGCACGGGCGGCTCGCCGAGCGGGGGTCCTGCGCGTGGCCGGCGCCCTCGCCGCGACGCTGGCCGCGGCCGCGCTCCTCGCAGGGTGCGGGGTGGGCGTCGACGCCGCGCCGCACGTCGTCAACAGCAAGGACGTGCCCTTCACACTGCTGAGCCAGGCGCCGCCCACGACCGGGGTCCCCTCCACAGGCCATTTCGTGACGCTCTTCCTCGCGGGTGCCTCGCGCCTGGTCGCGACGAACCGGAAGCTGGCGACCCCGGTGAGCATCGGCAAGGTCCTCCGGGCGCTCGGCGACGGGCCTACCTCGGCGCAGGCAGCGGCCGGGCTCCAGAGCCCCCTTTCGATCGCAGCACCGCTCTCGGTGTACCGCGCGTCGGGGAGGCGAGTGACCGTCGACATGTCCGCGAGCTTCACGAGGCTGACCGAGCAGGACCAGGTCGTCGCGATGGCACAGCTCGTCTACACGCTCGCGCTGTTCCCCGAGATCAGGTCGGTCTTCGTCCGCATCGACGGCCGCCCGGCGAGGGTCCCCACCGACAAGGGCACCTTGAGCGCCGGGCCGCTCCATCGCCGCGACTACGTCGCGCTCGCCCCGCTCTGACGGGCCTACGGTCGCCCCGCGCGACGCGCGCCCAGGCGACTGGCGCGGCAGCGCCGCCAGTGGTGTGCTGGGGACACAAGTGCGCTGCGGGCCCCCTGGTCCTCCAGGGGGCCGCCACCTCGGAGCGTGCGTGGCGCGCCGCCTCGCCACGTGCGAGTCGCGCCCCGCCGCGGCCCGTCGGCGGCCTCGTCTACGGCGGCGGCCTCGCCTACGACGGGGGCCCGAAGAGCCTGTCGCCGGCGTCCCCGAGCCCAGGGACGATGAACCCGTTGCCGTTCAGCTCGGGGTCGACCACCGCGCAGGCGACCGGCAGCTCCGGATGGGACTGCCGGAACCGCTCGATGCCCGGCATCGACGCGATGAGGCACAGCGCCTGGACCTCGGAGGCGCCGCGGGACACGACGAGGTCGCAGACCTGGGCGAGCGAGCCACCCGTCGCGAGCATCGGGTCGCACACCACCACGCGCCGCCCCGTCAGGTCGCGCGGCAGCCGGTCGAGGTAGACCTCCGAGCGCAGCGTGACCTCGTCCCTTCGCAGGCCGACGTGCGCGACCTCCGTGTAGGGCAGTAGCTCCTGGATGGCCGGCACCATCCCGAGCCCCGCGCGCAGGATCGGGACGAGGAGGACGGTCTCTGCGACCTTCGTGCACGTCGCGACGCCGACCGGCGTGCGGACCGACACCTGCTCGGTGGCGAGGTCTTGGAGCGCCTCGTAGGCGACGAACGTCGAGATCTCGTGGACGAGCTGGCGGAACGTCGCGCTCTCGGTCGTCTCGTCGCGCAACGCGACGAGGCGGTGCCGGACCAACGGGTGCTCGACGACAAGCACGCCCCCGGTCATCGCACCGACGCCGTTGGCCGCCGCGCCGGGCCGCCCGCCACGGCCGCGGCCTCGACGAGCTCGGCGAGCATCCGGCGCAGCTCGAGGGTCGTGCGGTCCGCGCGGGTGTGGACCTCGGCCGCCGGGTCGAGCGGCAGGGACAGGACGTCGTAGGCCTCCTGGACCGCCAGGTCCTCTTCGACCACCTTCAGCTCGAAGTCGACGGCGTTGCGCATCCGCTCGGGGTCGTGGCCGACGTCGTCGCGCCACAGCGTCGAGTAGATCCGCGTGCGGTCCTCGGTCTCGGGCTGCAGGAAGAAGCCGATGACGTTGGTCCCCCCTGCGTCGAGGAAGTCGAGGCGCAGCACGAGATGGAAGGGCGCGTGCACGCGGTAGGTGACCCGCCGGCGCTGCACGAGCGGGCGGACGCCGTCGGCGACTCCGGGGTCCTCGCGGTGCAAGAACGGGTGCTCGCTCACCGAGGTGAACGTCCATCGGCCGAAGGGACCCGACGCGGCGCGCTCGACGGTCATGGGCGCGACCACCGGCTCCTCGGCGCCGAAGGTCGCCGCGTGCACGAACGGGAAGTGGGCCATGTCCAAGAAGTTGTCGGCGAGCAGCCCGGCCGACGCCCTCGCCCGCAGCACCGGGAGGTCCCCCGCCATGAACGCGGGGTCGTGGGCCTCCTCCACATCGGGCAGCGCCGCGAGCGGCGCCAGCTCCTCGGTGCCCGGCTGCCCGGGCTCGGGGGCCAGGGGCCGCAGGAAGACCATCCCGTGGCGCTCGGCGACGCCGGCCGCGGCCCTGAGGTGCGCCTTCGGGGGGATGTGGGCCGACCCGGGCCCGAGCGCGGGGATCTCGACGCAGCGGCCCTCGGCCGCGAAGCACCAGCCGTGGTAGGCGCACCGCAGCACCCGCCGGGGACCGCCGCTCACGACGGCCGCGGCGACGCCCTCTGCGACTTCGACCGACCCGAGGGAGAGCGGGGCCATGCGATGCGGGCAGCGGTCGGGGAAGGCGGCCAGCCCGCCATCCTCTGCGAACCGGGCGAGCACCCAGGGCTCCCCGAGCAGGACCACCCGGACCGGCCGGTCGCCGACGTCCGCCGAGCGTGCCACGGGGTGCCAGCAGTAGCGCAGCGCAGGATGGGTGTTCGGGAGCTCGAGCGGAGCCATGGCTCCGGTGAGCGTAGGTGACCGGAGCGTGCGCCTGCTCGACCGCCTCGGGCCCGGCCGGGGCTCCCGACCGGCGGTCGGCTGCTCCGCGGCTCGGCAGCTCGGCGGCCCTCGGCAGCTCGGCAGCCGGCCTCTTGGCGCCCTGGCGCGGTCGCGTAGCGTGTCGCCGTGCGCACGCCGGCTGGTCCGACGACGAGAGCCCTCGACGCCCTCGTCGCGGCGGCGGCGCCCCTCAGCTTCTGGCTGGACGACCCTGGCGCGCCGAAGGCGGAGCTGCCCCTCTCCGCGCCGGTCCGCGCGGACCTCGCCATCGTCGGCGGCGGGTTCACCGGGCTGTGGACGGCCCTCCTCGCCAAGCAGGAGGACCCCGGCCTGGACGTGGTGCTGCTCGAGTCGGAGCGGGTGGGGTGGGCTGCGACGGGCCGCAACGGCGGCTTCTGCGAGGCGAGCCTGACCCACGGCGAGGCCAACGGGCGCGCCCGGTTCCCGGACAGCTTCGACGAGCTCCAGCGGCTCGGCGCCGGCAACCTGGAGGCGATCGAGCAGTACGTGAAGGAGCACCGGGTCGATTGCGGCTGGGAGCGCACCGGGCAGCTGACCGTGGCGACGGAGCCGTGGCAGGCAGCCGAGCTCCGCGGCGAGGGAGCGCCGCGACGGGGCTGGCTCGACCGGGACGCCCTCCTCGCCGAGGTCGCCTCGCCCACGTACCTGGGAGGCGTGTGGGACCGCACGGGCTGCGCGATGGTGAACCCCGCCCGCCTCGCGTGGGGCATCCGGCAGAGCTGTCTCGAGGCGGGCGTGCGGATCTTCGAGCACACCCCCGTCGTCGGGATGACCCCTGCCCGGGCCGGGGGCGGTCCTGGGCGCAGCGGGACGCTCGGGCGGGGCCTCGAGCTGCGGACGCCGGCGGGGCGCGTCGACGCGGACCGGGTGGCGCTCGCCACCAACGCGTTCGACCCGTTGCTGCGGCGCGTGCGCGTGCGCATCGTCCCGGTCTACGACCACGTCCTCGTGACCGAGCCGCTCACCGACGAGCAGCTCGCGCCGATCGGTTGGCGCCACCGGCAGGGTGTCGCGGACGCGGGCAACCGGTTCCACTACTACCGGCTCACCGAGGACAACCGGATCCTCTGGGGAGGGTGGGACGCCGTCTACCACTTCGGCCGCAAGGTGAAGCCCACGTACGACCAGCGCCTCGCGACGTTCCGCACGCTGGCGCGCCACCTCTACGACACCTTCCCCCACCTGGCCGGCGTGGGCTTCACGCACCGCTGGGGCGGGGCGATCGACACCTGCGGCAGGTTCTGCGCGTTCTTCGGGACCGCGTCGGGTGGCCGGATCGCCTACGCGGCGGGCTACACGGGTCTCGGCGTCGGCGCGAGCCGCTTCGGCGCCCAGGTCATGCTCGACCTCCTCTCGGGCCGACGGACGGAGCGGACCGAGCTCGACCTCGTGCGCACGAAGCCGACGCCGTTCCCGCCCGAGCCCTTCACGTGGCTCACCGTCCAAGCCACGCGCCTCTCGCTCGCGCATGCGGACCGGCACGGCGGCCGGCGCAACGGGTGGCTGCGCCTGCTCGACCGCCTCGGGCTCGGCTACGACTCCTGAGCGGCGGCGGGGGGCTCGGGGACCCAGACGGCGGGAGGCTCGGGGACCTGGGTCGCGGTGGAGAGCTGTCCGGTCGGCGTGGCGGGAGGCTGTCCGGTCGGCGCGGCGGGAGGCTCGGGGAAGGCCGCGGCAGAGGGCTCGGATGCCGGGAACCGCGCGTCCACGACGACCGGCCGGCGCCGCACGGCCCAGCCCATGAACACCGCGCCGCAGCACGCCAGGACCACGCCCGGCCCGATCGCGAAGGTGACCTCCTCCCACAGGAAACGGGTCGGAGCCGTCGGCGCGATGAACCGGGCGCCGAAGACGACCGGCCACACGTACTGGCCGACGACGAACCACACGCCGCAGGCGGTGACCACGAAACCGAGCGCCCAGAGCTCCGCGCGGCGCGCGAAGGAGGTGCGGGTCGCCGCCCCCACCACCCACAGCGAGGCGACGAGCGCCAGCGCTCCCGGACCGAGCCCCAGGCACGCGCTCGTCACCGACCACTGCCACGCAACGGACCGGTCCGCGACGAAGCCGAAGTCGGGACCCGCGAAGGGGGCGGCTGCGCCCCACGCGGCAGCGGCGACCGCGACGGTCCCGAAGAAGAGCACGCCGAGCGGGGCCGCGGGCCCTGTCGCCGTCACGCTCTGCGCCGGGGCGTGAAGCGTCACGGACGCAGCTTCGCCCAGACCATGTGTCGTCCTGTGCCGCGTCGCCACTGACATCGCAGCCCTCCTCGTACGGGGCAAGCGCGCTCCCAGCGCAATGCCGGTCCGCGCGCGCTACCCGCGTCGTGACGGGCGCAAACCCTGGGAGGCGGGCTGCGAGGGCTGGTGCGCTGCCGCACCGGCGGGTTTCCCCGCCGGTGCGGCAGCGCTCGACCGTCCCGGGGGGCGGCACGCCCGCCCTCCCGGTCCCGCGTCAGATCAGGCGGGGAGCGTGTTCACGCTGGTGCCCCAGTTCGCTGTGGAGTCCCTGGTGCCGCCACAGGTGAATGTCGCCGCGAACTGCCCCGCAGAGCAGGTCTGGTTGATCTTGTTCGTGGCGAAGACGAACGTTGTCCCTGTGGCGACCGCCGTCGAGTAGTCCCCCCAGCGCGGCCTCCCGTAGCCGGGTGTGTACTCGGTGAAGCCGTCCTGCGGCCCGACGCCGGGGCTGGCCATGTGGATCCCGGAGGGACCGCTTGTCCCGATGAGGGAGTAGGCCGTGCTCGGGTAGTACGACGACCCGCTGAGGCTGAACGCCATGAGCCCTTTCCCTGTGTTCGTGAACGTGATCCCGGGGAACTGGATGTCCGCCCGCTTCGCCGCCACGTAGCCCGAGCTCACTGTGCCCGCGCTGAGCGACGTCCCCGAGCCCGACGGCGTCACGGCCACCCAGAACACGCCGGCCTGCGCCGAGTTGTTCGTCCTGAGCCCCGTGTTGATGCCGCCCCACAGCGCGCCGGTCGCCGGGTCGTACGCGGCCGTCGTGACCCGGTCTGTGTTGGTCGCGATCGGGCCTTCGGGGAGCGGGCGGGCATGCGGGAACGGAATTTTCGCTGTTGCGTTTCTGGCACGCGCGTTCTGGATCTGCTCGTAGTAGGTGCCGAGCGGGGTCGGGCCCGACTTCTGGCTCGCGTACGGCGGCTCCGTGTACGGCTTCGTTGTGACGATCGTCATGGAGCCTGTGATGTGCGCTCCTCCGCTCGTCACTGCGCCGGTGTTGGTGAACTGCCACACCGCGATCTGGTGGCCGCCCGATGTCGTGAATGTGACGTTGCTCAGCGAGTAGAAGGTGCCGCCTTTCGCTGTGAGGTACGCCCCGTCGGAGTTCGCAGGGACGATCGAGTAGTACGGGCAGTGCAGCGCTGTGTTCGTTGTGCCTGTTGGCTTGAACGGGCATGTCCCCGCTGTCGGCCGCGGCACCGTGTCGCCGGGGTGCCCCCAGTAGATCGGGGACGGCGTGCCGGCGAGCAGATCTGTCTTGCTCAGCGCGTACTCGGTCGCGACACCCCCGGGGCCTGTCGCCTTGTAGAGGCCGTACTCGTTGACCGAGATGAAGACCGCGTTGCCGTCGACGCCGAGCAGCGGCTGGTCACCGAAGCAGGGGTCTGCCGGGCCGCCCTTGAGCAGTGTTGTAAAGGTCCTGTTGTTGCAGTGGTCCACTGTCTTGGCGTTGAACTGGTCCGGGATGAACCAGACGTTCCATGTGCCGAGCGGCGTTGTGCTCGTGCTGACCGCGACGAACGCACCCCCCCAGCCGAAGGTGGCTGAGG
>JAJZMD010000156.1 GCA_021803085.1 Actinomycetes bacterium | reverse complement strand
CCGGCGTCTCGCACGTAGGAGAGGCCGGGCACCCTGCCGACGTCCACGAGCACGGCCGGCGTCGCGAGTCGAAGCTTCATGAGCGGCAAGAGCGAGTGACCGCCGGCGAGGAGCTTCGTCGAGTCGGGGTCCTCGGAGAGCCAGCCGAGTGCCTGCTCCACGGAGTCGGCGCGGCGGTACTCGAAGCTCGCAGGGATCATCTGCCACCTCCCGTTCCTGGCGCCGAAGCGCCGATCGACCGCCACACACGCTCGGGCGTCACCGGCATCGCGATCTCCTCGACGCCGAGGTGCGACAGCGCGTCCACGACCGCGTTCACCACTGCGGGCGTCGCCGCGATCGTGCCCGCCTCTCCGATGCCCTTCACCCCCATCGGGTTGGACGGGCTCGGCGTGACCGTGCGGCCGAGCGAGAAGCTCGGCAGCTCGGACGCGGCGGGCACGAGGTAGTCCGTGAACGTCGTCGTGAGCAGATTGCCTTCGCCGTCGTAGACCGCCTCTTCGAAGAGTGCTTGCCCGACGCCTTGCACGATGCCGCCATGCACCTGTCCGTCGACGATGAGCGGGTTGATCTGGTTGCCGCAGTCGTCGACCGCCGCGTAGCGCACGAGGTCCACCTTCCCGGTCTCGGTGTCTACCTCTACCACGGCGACGTGGGTGCCGAACGGGAAGGTGAAGTTGGTCGGGTCGTAGGTGGCGGACGCCTCGAGGTTCGGCTCCATGCCCTCAGGCAGGTCGTGGGCGGTGAACGCCTCGAACGCGAGCGTGCCCAGCCCGATGGCGCTCGACGGCGAGCCCTGGACGCTGAACTGCCCGGCAGACAGCTCGAGGTCCTCGGGCGCCACCTCCAGGCGGTACGCGGCGAGGAGCCGGGCCTTGTCGATCAAACGGTCCGCCGCGAGCGCGATCGCCGTCCCACCGACCGACAGTGAACGCGAGCCGTACGTGTCGAGGCCGAGCGGCGAGACCGCCGTGTCCGAGTGGAGGACCTCGACGTCCTCCGGCGAGACTCCGAGCTTGTCGGCGACGATCATCGACCACGACGTCATGTGCCCCTGGCCATGCGGGCTCGCGCCGGTCACCACCTGCACCTTGCCGGTCGGCAGCATCCGGACGGTCGCGGCCTCCCACCCGCCTGCGACGTAGTTGAGCGATGCGAGGACTCTCGACGGCGCGAGCCCGCACATCTCGACGTACGACGAGATGCCGACGCCCAGCAGTCTCGTCGCGCCCTCCCCTCGGCGGCGCGCCTGGGCTTCCCGCAGCTCCTCGTAGCCGATGAGCTCGAGGGCCGCGTCGAGCGCTGCCTCGTAGTTGCCGCTGTCGAAGACGAGGCCCGCCGGCGACGAGTACGGGAACTTGTCAGCTCGGATGAAGTTGCGCCTGCGCACCTCCTGCGGGTCGGCGCCGATCTTCCGAGCGAGCGCGTCGATCGCCCGCTCGATCGCGTAGGTCGCCTCGGGCCGCCCTGCACCGCGGTAGGCGTCGGTGGGCGTCTTGTTCGTGAAGACCCCCGTGCACGTGAACGCGTACGCGGGCACGTCGTAGACGCCGTGGTAGAGGAACGCGCCGAGCAGCGGCACGCCTGGGGTGACGAGCTGGAGGTACGCACCCATGTCCGCGAGGAGCCGGACGCGCACCGCCGCGACGCGTCCTTCGGCGTCCGCGGCGAGCTCGATCTCCTGGACCTGCCCCCTCCCGTGGATGGTCGCCTGCGCGGCCTCGCTGCGCTCCTCGCTCCAGCGAACAGGCTTGCGGAGCCGCCTGGCGAGCGCGAGGCAGAGGAGCTCCTCCGCGTAGACGTCGAGCTTCGAGCCGAACCCGCCGCCGACCGAGGGTGCGACCACCCTGATCCGCTCTTCCGGAACACCCGCGGTGATCCCGAGCATCGTCCTCAGGATGTGGGGGATCTGCGTCGCCGAATAGACGACGTACTCGCCGCCGAACGGCTGCGGCACGACGCACACCCCGCGTGGCTCCATCGCCGCGGGGATGAGTCGCTGCTGGACGTAGCGCTCCCTGACCGTGACGGCGGCGCCGGCGAAGGCGCGCTCGACCGCGGCGGCGTCGGGGACGAGCTCCCACGTGTACGCACGGTTGGAAGCGAGGGCCGAGTGCGCGAGGACCCGGTCGCTCGCGGCGTCCTCCAGGTCCACCGCGGCCGGCAGCTCCTCGTACGCGACGGCGACTGCCGCTGCGGCGTCCTGCGCCTCGGCCTGGGACGCGGCCACGACGGCGGCGACCGCGTCGCCGACGTAGCACACCTCGTCGACCGCGACGGGAAGATGCGACGGGGACTGCATGTCGGCGGTGACCGGCCAAGCGCAGGGCATCGGCGAGAACCACTCCCCGGCGAGCTCCGCGCCGCTGAAGGCGGCGACGACGCCGGGCGACGCAAGCGCGGCCGAGACGTCCACGGAGAGGACGCGCGCGTGGGCGTACGGGCTCCGCACCACGACCATGTGGAGCGCCCCGGGGACGACGAGGTCGTGCACGTAGCGGGCTTCGCCGCTCAGCAGCGCGGGATCCTCCCGACGGAGCATCCTCGTGCCGACGACCCCGGCGGCGGGACCGTCGACGAGGGTGGTGCTCATGGCGCGAGCGCTCCCTGCCGAGCCGCCGCGAGCGTGGCCTGGACGATGTTGTGGTAGCCGGTGCAGCGGCACAGGTTGCCTTCGAGCCCCTCGCGCACCTCGGCCTCCGTCGGATCCGGGTGCTCCTTCAGGAAGGACGCGACGGCCATCACCATGCCGGGCGTGCAGAAACCGCACTGAAGTCCGTGGTGCTGGCGGAACGCCTCTTGGATCGGATGGAGAACGCCGTCAGGAGAGGCCATCCCCTCGATGGTCGTGATCTCTTCGCCGTCCGCCTGCGCGGCGAGCATCGTGCACGACTTCACCGATTCCCCGTTGAGGAGCACCGTGCACGCACCGCACGAGGTGGTGTCGCAGCCGACATTGGTCCCCGTGAGGCCGAGGACCTCACGCAGGTAGTAGACGAGGAGCATCCGCGCCTCCACGTCGTGAGACTCGGTCTTGCCGTTCACCGTCACCGTCACCTGCATGAGCCGACCTCCTCCTGCCCGTCCGTCTACCGTCCGCGGGCCGTAGGCCAGCGCGTCGCCCCTGCACTGCCGCGGAGTGCGGGGCTCCGTCATCTTCGCACCGCCGCGGCCTCGATGCTGCCACGGACGCGCCCCCTGCGCGCCAGTCGCCCCCTGACCGGTCGCCCTGCGCGCCGCCCGACCTATGCGCCGCCCGACCTATGCGCCGCCCGACACAGGGGGGATGACGGCGATCTCGTCGCTCTCGCCCAGGGGCGGATCGCCTGCAACCGGCTCCCCGTTCACCCACACGGCAGAAGTGCGCAGCACCGCATCGAACTCCGGCCCGAAGCGCCGGGACGCGACGAGGCAGAGCTCCGCCAGGCTCGTCGCGTCGATGGTCACCCGGTGGAGCCCGGCAGCGCTCCGAGCCGGGCCGAACAAGAGGAGGGTCGCCATCAGCCGGCCCCCTCCGGTCGGAGCCGCCGGGTCACGGCGCCCCCACGAACGCCGCCGCGAGAGAGGCGTTCGTGACGATGACGTCGACGACTTCGCCGACATCCGCTCCGTCGCCGTCGGCGAGGACGGCCAGCCCGTCGGCGAGGCCCATCGACCGGATCTGGTGCGACCCCTGTCCGGGGCACGGGCGGGCGGCCCAGGCAGGGACCTCCCGGCCGTCGCCGGCGCCGCGCGCCTCAGGCGCGTCCGGGGCGAGCTGGACCCGGACGAAATGCGTCCTGGCGTCGGGGGTCCGGCGGAGCGGCTCGGCGGCACGCGCGACCAGGCGGGGCCGCCCGGTCACCCTGTGCCCGCCCATCACGCGCAGGCTCGGACGGACCAGGAGCTCGAAGCTGACAGCAGAAGAAACGGGATTGCCCGGCAGGCCGAAGACCGGGATGGGCCGATCGGGCCCCGGCAGCACGGTGAACGAGAAGGGCTTTGCCGGCCGGATGGCGATCTGGAGCCAGCGGGTCGCCGCGCCGCCGAGGTGGTCGAGGACCATCCGCACCACGTCCATGTCGCCCACGGAGACCCCGCCCGACAGGACGAGCACGTCCACGCGACCGAGCGCGCCGTCGATGCGCGCCGCCAGGCTGTCCTCGTCGTCACCGGAGCGGCCGAGGTCGACGGCGGTGCAGCCCGCCTCTGTCACCAGGGCGAGCAGCATCGGACGGTTCGAGTCGTAGATCTGCGCCGGGCCGAGCGGGCGCCCGGGTTCGACCAGCTCGTCCCCGGTCGAGATCACCCCCACCCTCGGGCGCGGGTGCACGGAAAGCGCGGTGCAGCCCGCGCTGATCAGCGCGGCGAGCTGCGTGGGACCCACCTCGGCCCCGGCGTCGAGGACCACCTCACCGGCGTGCACGTCGCCGCCGGGCCTCCGGACGTTCTCGCCCGGCTCGACCGGCGCCTCGATGACGACACGTCGGCCTGTCGTGCCGTCCTCCACCCTCGTCCGCTCGACCATGCAGACCGCGTCGGCGCCCGGCGGCAGCGGCGCGCCCGTCATGATCCTCGCGGCTTGTCCGGGACCGACGTCTGCGCCCAGCGTCGCGCCGGCGAGCACACGCCCCACGACGTCCAGGGTCACCGGTGCGCCCCGGACGTCGATTGCCCGCAACGCGTAGCCGTCCATCGCCGAGTTCGCGAACGGAGGGACGTCCACCTGAGCCACGGCGGGCGCGGCCAGCACGCACCCCAGCGCGTCCGCAGGTGACAGCTCGACCGGCGGGAGCGGCACGCACGCGCGAAGGACGAGGGCCTGGGCCTCGTCGAGGGGGATCACACCGACCGCACCGGATGTGCCCCGGTGCCCCAGTCCTGTCCGTCACCCCAGCGCTCGAACTTCCAGATCGGCACCGTCTCCTTCACGGCGTCGATCACGTAGCCCCCGGCCGCGAAGGCATCGTGGCGGTGCGGGGCCGAGACGACCACCACCACCGCGGTTTCACCGACTCCGAGCGAGCCGACCCGATGGAGGACGGCAACCCGCCCGATCGCCGGCCACCGCGCCCTCGCCTCGCCGACGACCGCCGACATGCGGGCGAGCGCGGGCGCCTCGTACGCCTCGTAGACGAGCTCCTCCACGCCGGCCCGGCCTTCGGCATGGTCACGGACCGTGCCTGCGAACGTCACCACCGCGCCGCAGTCCGGCCGCGTCGCCCACGAGACGGCGGCCCCGGACGGCAGCGAGGTGCTGGCCAAGCCGACCCAGTCCTCGCCGTCCAGTGGCGGCTCGAGCGCGAGGCGTGCCACGTCCTCTGGCGTGTCGACGTCCCGAACGAGCCGCAGCCCGACGGCCTGCTCGACGTCGTCCTCCGTCACGAAATCCGTGCCGGGACCGAACACGCGCCGTAAGGACCGCTCGCCGGCGGCGAGCTGGGCTCGTGCGCGTTCGAGGTCGGCGACCGCCCAGCGCGCGCAGAGGGGCTGGGGGATTCCGTCGAGGACCGGCACCACGCTGGCGTCACCTGGTCTGCCGGCGAGCCAGGCGACGAGCCCTGGCGTCGCTGCGGGGAGGTCGCAGGACAGGACGACCGCAGGCTGCTTCTCTCCGGTCCGGCGCACGAGCTCCTCCCACCCGGCGACGACGGCGGCGAGTGGACCCGATCCCGGCGGCTCCTCGGTGACGCTCGGAAGACCGCTCGTCCCGGGCCCCACCTCGATCGTGAGCGTCGTCACGGCCCCGAGCGCGTCGGCCACTCGCCGGGCGAGCGGCGCCCCTCCGATCTCGAGCGTGGCCTTGTCCCTCCC
>JAJZMD010000151.1 GCA_021803085.1 Actinomycetes bacterium | reverse complement strand
GGCACCGGCGGCCAGCCTCGGTGAAGCGCTAGGCGCTAGTCGCGCTCGGTGAAGCGCTAGTCGCGCTCGATGAAGCGCTAGTCGCGCTCGATGAAGATGCACTCCCCGGGGCACTCCTCGGACGCCTCGACCACGGCGTCCTCGAGCTCCTCGGGGACGAGCGCCATCCCCGCAGAGCCTCCCGGCTCGTTCTTCACGTCGTCGCCTTCCTTCACGTAGGCGAGCCCGTCGTCCAAGAGGGTGAAGACCGCGGGGGCGATCTCCTCGCAGAGCCCATCGCCGGTGCACAGATCCTGGTCGATCCAGACCTTCATTCGTCACCTTTCGTCGTCGACGTCGGCAGTTACGGGCCTGCCCTCACTCAGTCCGGCTCCGCAGGTCCCGCACTCCTCGCTCCGCTCCCGAGCTGCTCTCACGCCGTCGCTCGTCGGCCGCAAGGTGGCAGGGCGCGCACACCCGGCAGGTGGGCAACCTCCGGCCACCAGACTAGCCCCGGCCGCCCTCGCCGCCCTCGCCGCCCGGCGCCCGCGGCACTCAGCGGCGCCCGCGGCGCTCAGCGGCGCTCGGCGGTGCTCAGCGGCGCTCGGCGGTCCTCAGCGGTGCCGGGGGGGACGGCGCGGGTGGCCCGTCGTGCTCGAGACGCTGCTGCACGGCACCTCGGCGGCACCGGTATGGTGAGCCGAGGCGGACCCGCTACGCGGTGGGGACAGGATCGGGGAGGTGGTTCCGACGCCTGATCGAGCACACGAGGAAGGCGGCGAGTCCCGCGTCGAGATCGAGGCGCTGCGCGCCAGGCTCGAGACGGCCAACGAGGAGGTGCACGCCCTCAGGCGGCGCCTCCAGGAGAGCCCCGGGCGCGTCCAGGCGCTCGAGGAGCGGCTGCTCGAGTCCAAGGGCCAGCTCGCCCACGCGGTCTCCCAGAACGAGAAGCTGACCTTCACCCTCCAGCAGGCGAAGGAGCAGCTCGCCGCGCTGCGCGAGGAGGTGGAGAAGCTCACGCAGCCACCGGCCGCCTACGGCACCTACCTCGGGACGAACGACGATGACACCGTCGACGTCTTCTCGGGAGGCCGCAAGATGCGCGTGTCGGTCCACCCCGACATCGACCTGGACACCCTGTCGAGGGGCGACGAGGTCGTGCTGAACGAGTCGCTGAACGTGGTGCTCGCGCGTCCCGGCGAGCTGGCGGGGGAGGTCGTCACCCTGAAGGAGGTGCTCGATCCCGGCCATCGGGTGGCGGTGTTCGTCCGTGCGGACGAAGAGCGGGTCGTCGAGCTCTCGGACGCGATGGCCGGCATCCGACTCCGTGCCGGGGACGCGCTGCTGATGGACTCGCGCAGCCAGCTCGTCATCGAGAAGCTCCCGCGCCCCGAGGTCGAAGAGCTCGTCTTGGAAGAGGTGCCGGACATCACCTACGCGGACGTCGGCGGTCTCGACGCCCAGATCGAGGCGATCACCGACGCGGTCGAGCTTCCCTACCTCCACCGGTCGCTCTTCGGGGCGTACCGCCTGCCGGCGCCCAAGGGGATCCTCCTGTACGGGCCGCCGGGATGCGGCAAGACCCTGATCGCGAAGGCCGTGGCCAACTCGCTCGCGAAGAAGGTCGCCGAGGCGACCGGCAACGCCAACGTGCGCAGCTACTTCCTCAACATCAAGGGCCCGGAGCTGCTCAACAAGTACGTCGGGGAGACCGAGCGCCAGATCCGGCTCGTCTTCCAGCGCGCGCGCGAGAAGGCGGAAGAGGGCGTGCCGGTCATCGTCTTCTTCGACGAGATGGACTCCCTGTTCCGCACGCGGGGGACCGGGATCAGCTCGGACATGGAGTCGACGATCGTCCCCCAGCTCCTCGCGGAGATCGACGGCGTCGAAGCGCTGCGCGACGTCATCGTGATCGGAGCGTCCAACCGCGAGGACCTGATCGACCCCGCGATCCTCCGGCCTGGACGCCTCGACGTGAAGATCAAGATCGAGCGGCCCGACTCGGAGGCGGCCACCCAGATCTTCGCCAGGTACCTCCGGGCCGACCTTCCCCTCGACGCCGGAGAGGTGGAGCGGATCGGCGGCGGCGACCCCGAGAAGGCCGCGAGATCGATGATCGAGGCGACGGTCGCCGAGATGTACCGCGCCGACGACGCCAACCGCTTCCTCGAGGTCACCTACCAGAACGGCGACAAGGAGCTCCTGTACTACCGCGACTTCGCCTCCGGAGCGATGATCGAGAACATCGTCCGGCGGGCGAAGAAGCTGGCCATCAAGCGCGAGATCGCCGGAGAGGGCACCGGCATCCGCACCTCGGACCTCGTCGAGTCCATCCGCCAGGAGTACAAGGAGAACGAGGACCTCCCGAACACGACCAACCCCGACGACTGGGCACGGATCTCGGGGAAGAAGGGCGAGCGCATCGTCTACGTCCGGACCCTCATGAGCGAAGACCGGGACGGCAGGGGGGGCCGGGCGATCGAGCGGGTGGGCACCGGCCAGTACCTTTGAGCCACCCCGGCACCGCCGAAGTGGCGAGCAGGTAGGGTCGCACCGTGGCCATCCCCAAGGTCTGCGGGATCGAGACCGAGTACGGCATCCACGCGCCGGGCGGCGACGGGAACCCGATCGCGGCGTCGTCCGTCCTCGTGAACGCGTACGCGACCGAGGCGGAGCGGCGCACCGACTGGGACTTCGAAGACGAGACACCGGCCAACGACGCTCGAGGCTTCACGCGCGAAGGGTCGCTCGCCCCCGTCGTCGAGACCCATCTCGCCAACACCGTCCTCACGAACGGGGCGCGCTACTACGTCGACCACGCCCATCCCGAGTACTCGTCGCCCGAGTGCGCCGATCCGCTCAGCTGCGTCCTCTACGACAAAGCCGGCGAGGAGGTGCTCCGCCGCTCGATGCGCGCCGCCGCCCACGTCTACCCGAACGCGCCGGCAGCCGTCGTCTACAAGAACAACTCCGACGGCAAGGGCAACTCCTACGGCTGCCACGAGAACTACCTCATGGACCGCGCCGTTCCCTTCGCGAAGGTCGCGGCCGCGATCGTCCCGCACTTCGTCACCCGGCAGATCTTCACCGGCGCAGGCAAGGTCGGGGCGGAGACTGCCGCGCTCGACAGGTCGGCGGTCACCTTCCAGATCTCCCAGCGGGCGGAGTTCTTCGAGGAGGTCATCGGCCTCGAGACCACGCTCAAGCGTCCGATCGTGAACACCCGGGACGAGCCACACGCCGACCCGCGGCGGTTCCGCCGGCTCCACGTGATCGTGGGCGACGCCAACCTCGCGGAGGTGGCCACCTTCCTGAAGGTCGGCACGACGGCGCTCGTCCTCGCCATGGTCGAAGACGACGTGTCGCCGCCGCGCGACCTCACCCCGGCAGACCCCGTCAGGTCCCTGCACCAGGTGTCGACGGACCTCAGCCTCGCCCGCCCCTTCACGCTGTCGGACGGCTCGACCGCCACCGCCCTCGCGGTGCAATGGGAGCTGTACACGGCTGCCAGGAAGTACGCCGACCACCACGGGCTCGAGGTGCTCGGCAGCGACGAGGTGGGGGAGCAGGTCCTCCAGCGATGGGAGGCGGTCCTCCACGGGCTCGAGCAGGACCCCTCCACGCTGGCCCGGCAGCTCGACTGGGTGGCCAAGCGCCGCATCGTCGAGGCCTACCGCGAGCGCCACGGTTGTGAGTGGGGGGACAGCCGGCTCGCCGCCCTGGACCTCCAGTACCACGACCTGCGGCCCTCGCGTTCGCTCTACGCCCGCCTGGGCATGGAGCGGTTGGTCGACGACGAGGCCGTCGCGTCCGCGGTGACAACGCCGCCGGCCGACACGCGGGCGTGGTTCCGTGGTCAGTGCCTGGCCCGGTGGCCCGAGGCCGTCGTGACCGCCAACTGGGACTCGCTCGTGTTCGACCTGGGCACCGACCCGCTCCGGCGCGTCCCTATGATGGACCCCCTCAGGGGGACCGCGGCTCACACCGCGGCGCTCCTGGAGGCGAGCGCGAGTCCCGCGCAGCTGCTGGAACGGCTGAGCGCGTGACTCCCGAGGATGTTTCGGCGCAATGACACCCGCAGCGTCTGCAGCCGGGATAAGACATTGAGGTGCACGAGGTGACGACCTGATGGCTGAGCGGGAGTTGAAGCGCAAGAGCGCGCCGGCTCGCACCGAGACCGAGGTGATCGAGGAGGCGCCGGCCGCGTCCGAGCGCGGCGAGAAGATCAAGGCGGAGCTCGACGACCTGATGGACGAGATCGACGAGGTCCTCGAGGACAACGCCGAGGAGTTCGTCCGGAACTACGTCCAGAAGGGCGGGCAGTAGCACCAGGTGGCGCTTCCGCTCTTCCCACCGACCGAAGACCCCGGACCGGACTTCTCCAGGCTCCTGCGGGGCAGCGGCGTCTCCGCCCCGCCGCAGGCGGGGGACCTCGCGCTGTCGGTGCGCCACGCCACCACCGTCGTCGCGCTTCGCTTCGCGAACGGGATCGTGATGGCCGGTGACCGGCGCGCGACGGAGGGCCACGCCATCGCGCACCGTGCCATGGAGAAGGTCTTCCCGGCCGACCGCTTCTCGGCGGTCGCGATCGCTGGCGCCGCCGGGTTCGCCGTCGAGATGGTCCGCCTCTTCCAGACCCAGCTCGAGCACTACGAGAAGGTCGAGGGCGTCACGCTCAGCCTCGAGGGGAAGGCGAACCAGCTCGCCCAGATGGTCCGCCAGCAGCTGCCGCTCGCGATGCAGGGCCTCGCGGTCGTCCCGTTGTTCGCCGGCTATGACACCGGGAGGGGCGCCGGGCGGATCTTCAGCTACGACGTGACCGGCGGCCACTACGAGGAGGCGGACTACCAGGCGACCGGCTCGGGGGGCAGGGACGCGCGCACGACGGTCAAGCTCGGGTTCCGCGAGGGACTGTCGCGCGCCGAGGCCGTCGAGCTCGCCATCCAGGCGCTCTACGAGGCGGCGGACGAGGACTCGGGGACCGGTGGGCCCGACGTCGTCCGCGGCATCTACCCGACGGTCGCGGTCGTGACCGCCGAGGGGTACAAGGAGGTGCCCGAAGAAGAGGTCGCCGACCGCTTCCGGGCCCTCATCGACCGGAAGCGGATCGAGCGCGACCCGGCCGGGAGCGTGCCGGGCGGAGGTGAGCCGGCATGACGATGCCGTTCTACGTCGCGCCGGAGCAGGTGATGAAAGACCGGGCCGAGTACGCCCAGAAGGGCATCGCCCGCGGACGCACGCTGATCGCCACCATCTTCGCCGAGGGCGTGCTCATCGTGGCCGAGAACCCCTCGCGCTCGCTCCACAAGATCAGCGAGATCTACGACCGCATCGCGTTCGCCGGGGTCGGCAAGTACAACGAGTACGACCAGCTGCGCGTCGCCGGCGTGCGGCACGCAGACACGAAGGGCTTCGCCTTCAGCCGCGAGGACGTCGACGCGCGCTCCCTCGCCAACCTGTACGCCCAGTACCTGGGGAACGTCTTCACCCACGAGATGAAGCCGCTCGAGGTGGAGATCCTCGTCGCCGAGCTCGGGACGAACGGCAAGCCCGACCAGCTCTACCACATCGCCTACGAGGGCACGATCACCGACGAGGACCGCTATGCGGTGCTGGGAGGCGACGCGGAGACCATCTCCGAGCGGGTCGGCGCCGACTGGCGCGGCGACCGCGACCGCGCCGAGGCCGTCCGCGCGGCGGTCCGGGCGCTCGCCGGGCCGGAGCGGACCCTCGGCCCTGGCGACCTCGAGGTGGCGGTCCTCAGCCGGGCGAACGGCCGGCGCACCTTCCGCAGGGTCACCGACGGCGAGCTCACCGAGATCCTCTCTGGGAGCTCCGCTGCGCCGGCGGACGCTTCCCAGACGTCACGGGCGACCCGCAGCGGTCGCACCACCCGGTCGGCGGGCGGCGGCACCGGGGGGGACGCCGCCCACGACCGGGACGCAGCGCAGCCGCCGGGCTGACGCCGCCCACGACCGGGACGCAGCGCAGCCGCCGCATGCGCCTTGGGCCGGGTTGCCCGGCACTACCGTGGCTGCGTGGAGCGACGGATCTTCGGGCTCGAGAACGAGTACGGGGTGACGTTCACCCTGCGCGGCCAGCGACGGCTCAGCCCGGACGAGGTGGCCCGCTACCTCTTCCGCCGCGTGGTGAGCTGGGGCCGCTCGTCGAACGTCTTCCTGGAGAACGGCGCGCGGCTGTACCTCGACGTCGGCAGCCACCCGGAGTACGCGACGCCCGAGTGCGACCGCGTCGGTGAACTCGTGGTGCACGACAAGGCCGGGGAGTGGATCCTCTCCCAGCTCGTGGCCGGCGCGCAGGCCCGGCTGCGCGAGGAGGGGATCCGCGGCGACGTCTACCTCTTCAAGAACAACACCGATTCCGCCGGCAACTCCTACGGCTGCCACGAGAACTACCTCACGGAGCGCAACGACGACTTCAACCGGTACACCGAGGTGCTCATCCCCTTCCTCGTGAGCCGGCAGATCTACGCGGGGGCGGGCAAGGTCCTCCAGACGGCGCGCGGCGCGGTCTACTGCATCAGCCAGCGGGCGGAGCACATCTGGGAGGGAGTGTCGTCCGCCACCACGCGCAGCCGCCCCATCATCAACACCCGCGACGAGCCTCACGCCGACGCCGAGCGCTACCGCCGCTTGCACGTCATCGTCGGCGACTCGAACATGAGCGAGTACGCGACGTTCCTCAAGATCGGCGCGACGAGCATCCTGCTCGCGATGCTGGAGGACACCGGCACGGTGCTGCGCGACCTCACGCTCGAGAACCCGATCCGGGCCATCCGCGAGATCAGCCACGACATCACCTGCGAGCGCAGGGTCCGGCTGGCCAACGGCCGGGAGATGCGGGCGCTCGACATCCAGATGGAGTACCTGGAGCGGGCGCTGCGGTTCCGGGACCGCCACGGCCTCGGCCCCGAAGAGGAGCGGGCCCTCGAGATGTGGCAGCACTGCCTGAAGGGCCTCGAGTCCGACCCGCTCTCCTTGTGGCGGGAGTGCGACTGGGTCGCGAAGTTCCGCCTCATCGACCAGGTCCGCCGTCGGCACGGCCTCCCGCTCTCCCACCCGAAGGCCGCGCTCGTCGACCTCATGTACCACGACGTGGACCGCAGCAGGGGGCTCTTCTACAAGCTCCAGGCCCGCGACCAGGTGGACCGCACCTGCGCGGACGCCGACATCGCGGCGGCGATGACCGAGCCCCCGCAGACGACGAGAGCGCGGTTGCGAGGCGCTTTCGTGCGTCGAGCGAAGGAGCGCCGGCGCGACTTCACCGTCGACTGGGTCCATCTCAAGCTGAACGACCAGGCGCAGAGAACGGTGCTGTTGAAGGACCCGTTCCGCTCGCACGACGATCGGGTGGAGCGTCTGATCGCGTCACTGTGATGCGCGTGCGTGGGGCGCCGCGCGCACTGATCGCCGGGCTGCCTCCGGCTGCGGCGGCGCCGTCCCCGACGGTGCCGACTTCACCCTCTCGGGGGCAGCCTGTAGCCTCGGTAGCCCGTGAGCCAGGAACCCCCGACGCGCGCCGCGCCCGCACCCGGATCCCCGGACTTCGTCGCCGAACCCTCGCTGGTCTTCCCGGCCGACCGCGCCTCTCCCGACGGGGCCGACGGCGCCTCTCCCGACGGGGCCGACCGCGCCTCGCACGTCGGCGGGCCGCCCGACGGTGAAGGACCCGACGCCGCAGACGGCGCACCGCCTCGACGACGCCGCACGCGTCGCTGGATCGTCGAGTGGGTCGTCATCGTCCTCGTCGCGGTCGGGGTGGCCTTCGGGGTGCGCACCTTCGTCGCGCAGACGTACTTCGTCCCCTCGACATCGATGTGGCCGACGCTCAAGGCGGGTGACCGGATCGTCGTGAGCAAGATCTACGGCGCGATCGAGCCGGGGGACATCATCGTGTTCAAGCGCCCGCCCGCCGAGCACTGCGGGGGGCCGCCGGTCCCGGACCTGGTGAAGCGCGTGATCGGCCTCCCGGGCCAGACGGTCTCGGCGCACGGCGGCAAGGTCTACGTCACAGGCAGGCTCCAGAGCGAGCCGTGGCTGCCGAAGGGCACGCAGACGTTCACGACGATGACACATCCGTTCAAGGTGCCGAAGGGCGACTACTTCGTCATGGGAGACAACCGCGTCAACTCCTGCGACAGCCGTACTTGGGGTCCGGTGAAGGCGTCCTACGTCGTCGGGAAGGTGTTCCTCATCCTGTGGCCGCCCTCGCAGCTCAGGTTCTTCTGACGAGGCGGCGCCTGTAGGATCGGGCGCGCGTGCTGGACCTCAGCCCGACAAAGCTGCTCATCGTCCTCGTCGTCGTGGTGATCCTCCTCGGTCCGAAGCGGATCCCCGAGGTCGCCCGCCAGCTCGGCGCGGGCTGGCGGAAGCTCCGCGACCTGCACGGCCAGATCGACCGCGAGCTCCGCCAGACGATGCCGGACCTCCCGAGCAGCCAGGAGATCGTGCGCATGGCACGCTCGCCGATCAGCCTGCTGAGCCAGCTGGCGGACCGCTCGGGCACCCCGCCGGGGGACCCCGACCCGCTCGCGGCGAGCCAGGACGCAGGCCGG
The DNA here is from genome assembly GCA_021803085.1 of Actinomycetes bacterium. Taxonomy (GTDB): domain Bacteria; phylum Actinomycetota; class Acidimicrobiia; order Acidimicrobiales; family RAAP-2; genus JAJYVT01. The sequence continues at coordinate 22,978 of JAJZMD010000151.1, read as the reverse complement.
GGCGCCGGCGCGCCCGTGGGGGAGGGGGCCAACCGCGCCGCACGGGTCCGTCCGCCGGCGGGCCTCGATGCCGACGACCCGAACATGAACTAGCCGATGGCGATGCCGCTGTCAGAACGCGTGTCGGCGTGGCGACGAACGCGGGCGCACCCCGACGCGATGACGATCGGGGAGCATTTCGGGGAGCTGCGCCGCCGACTCCTCGTCGCGGTCGGCGCCTTCGTGGTCCTCACCTGCGTGTCGGTCTTCCTCTACAACTGGGAGTTCTCGCTGCTGCGCCATCCCTACTGCGAGATCGTCGCGACGCGCAGCTGCAGCTTCTACGTCACCGCCCCCCTCGACGCGCTCAGCCTGCGCGTGAAGCTCGCAGCGTTCGGAGGCGCTGTCCTCGCGTCGCCGGTCGTGCTGTGGGAGCTGTGGCGGTTCATCACGCCGGGGCTCCGCCCTACCGAGAAGCGGTACGCGGTGCCCTTCGTCATCGCGTCGGTCCTCCTCTTCCTGTTCGGCTGCGCAGTCGTCTACGTGGTGCTCCCGCACACGCTCGGATGGCTCGTCCACGTGGGAGGCCCGAGGATCCGACCCCTGCTGAACCCGAACACATACTTCACGCTGGTCCTGCTGCTCATGGTGCTCTTCGGGATCACCTTCGAGTTCCCGGTCCTGCTCGTCGCGTTGCAGCTGGCGCGCGTGCTGAAGCCCGCGACCCTGCTGCGGCACTGGCGCTGGTGGGTGATCGGGATCACCCTCGCCTCCGCCTTCTTCACGCCGAGCTCGGACCCCTTCTCGATGATCGCGCTGGCCGTCCCGCTCACGTTCTTCTATTTCGCGTCCGCCGGCGTGGGCAAGCTCCTCCGCCGTTGAGCGCGCGCTCCGTGGACGGACAGGCGCAGGTGACCCCGGCCCTCGAGGCCCCGGCGGCGCAGGTGACCCCGGCCCAGCGCCGGCGTGCCCGCTTCCTTCGCAGGCTCCGCTTCCAGCCGGACCCCTTCCAGCTCGAGGCGTTCGGCGCGCTCGACGAGGGGCGCTCGGTCCTGGTCTCCGCTCCGACCGGATCCGGCAAGACCCTCGTCGCGGCGTACGCGGTCGACCAGGCGCTCGCAAGCGGCGGCAAGGCCTTCTACACGACCCCGCTCAAGGCACTCTCGAACCAGAAGCACGCGGAGCTCTCCGCCGCGCACGGGAGCCCGCGCGTCGGGCTCCTGACGGGCGACACGTCGCTCCGGCCCGAAGCGCCGGTCGTGGTCATGACCACCGAGGTTCTCCGCAACATGCTGCTCGCAGGCTCGGACCTGCTCCTCGGCCTCCGCACCGTGGTGCTCGACGAGGTCCACTACCTCCAGGACCCCTACCGCGGCGGCGTGTGGGAGGAGGTCCTGGTGCTGAGCCCGCCGACGGTGACCTTCGTCTGCCTGTCCGCCACCGTGTCCAACGCGGCCGAGCTCGGCGACTGGCTCACGTCCGTGCGCGGCCCGACGACCGTCGTCGTGGAGCGGCGCCGGCCGGTCGTCCTCCACCACCACGTGGCCGTGCACCGCCGGCGCTCCGAGAGAGGAGGGGCGACCGGGACCGAGCTCCTGCCCCTCCTCGCCGACGGGAGGCCCGGAGGCGAGGCCCTCCGCCTCGACCAGGCGGCCCGGCGGATCGCGCGCGTCGAGCCCGTGGGGCGCTGGCACGGCGGGGAGCGGCAAGGCCCGCGTCTCCCGTTCCGCCCGCCACGGCGCACCGAGCTCGTGGAGGTGCTGGAAGACGGCGAGCTCCTCCCGGCGATCGTGTTCATCTTCAGCCGCGCCGCGTGCGACGACGCCGTCGGGCAGTGCCTGCGCGAGGGGATGCGCCTCACGGACCATCACCAGCGGTCCGAGATCCGCCGCGTCGCAGAGGCGCACGTGAAGGACCTGAGCGACGACGCGCTCGACGTCCTCGGCTATCCGCAGTGGCTCGAGGGGCTCACCTCAGGCGTCGCGGCCCATCACGCGGGCCTCGTGCCCGCGTTCCGCGAGACGGTGGAGGAGTGCTTCGCCGCAGGCCTCCTGCAGGTGGTGTTCGCGACCGAGACCCTGTCGCTCGGCATCAACATGCCCGCGCGCACCGTCGCCATCGAGCGGTTCGACAAGTACGGCAGCGCAGGCCGCGCTCCTCTCACCTCGGGCGAGTACGCGCAGCTCACCGGGCGCGCGGGGCGACGCGGCCTCGACGAGGTGGGCCATGCGGTCGTGCTGTGGTCCTTGGACACCCCGGCCGCCGAGATGGCGCGGATCGCGCTCGCTCCGCCGCCGGACCTCCGCTCGGCGTTCCGGCCGACCTACAACCTCGCCGTCAATCTCGTCCGTCGGTTCGACCGCCCCACCGCCTTGTCGGTGCTGCGGCGCTCGTTCGCGCAGTGGCAGGCCGGCGCGCCGCTGCGGCGAGACGTGCTGGTCGACCATCTCGGCCGTCGCCTCGCGGTCTTGGAGGAGCTCGGCTACGTGGACGACTGGAGCCTCACGGCCCGCGGCGCCCGGCTCGCGCGCGTGTACCACGAGTGCGACCTCCTCGTCGCCGAGGCCCTCGCCGAGGAGGTCCTGGACGGCGCGGAGCCGGCCGTGCTCGCCGGGGTCCTCTCGTCGCTCGTCTTCGAGCCGCGTCGGGCCCGGCGCCCGCCGGGCACGGCGGCTCACGGGCGGCGCAGGGGTGCCCGTGGGGCCTCGCACCAGCCGCAGCGGGGAAAGGGCGGCGGCGACCGGCTGGGGGAGGGGCGGCGCCGGGACATCGCCGCCCGGCTCGCCGCGCTCGACCGCCTCGCCGAGCGCATCCGGGGGGTGGAGGAGGTCCACCTCGTCCCTCGGACGCGCCGGCCGGAGCACGGTCTCGCCGGCGCGGTCGGCTCCTGGGCTCGCGGCGCCTCCTTCGGCACCGTGCTCGAGGTCGCCTCGAAGGACGCCGGGGAGATCGCCCCCGGCGACTTCGTCCGGACGGTCAAACAGCTGGTCGACCTGGTCGGACAGGTGGCCGTCGTCGCGGCCGACCCGTCCACCTCGGCCGCCGCCAGCGCTGCGACGCGCCTTCTGCGGCGCGACGTCGTCGCCGCAGGAAGCGCCCCGGACCCAGAGGACTGAGGTCCGCCACCTCCGCAGGGACGGGGCATAGCCTTGGCCGGGCCATGGCGCCCTACGTCCCCGAGGAGTTCACGACCGAGGAGCGGGCCGTGCTCCGCCGCTACGTGACCAACCTCGACCTTCCGGTCTTCGCGTTGGTCAACCTCCCGGAGGTCGTGAAGGGGGCCCTGTTCGCCCGTTACTCCCGCTCCGCGAAGAGCCTGCGGCGCCTCTTCCTCGACGAGTTCGTGGGGGAGCTCGACGTCTCGGGCGACACGACGATCGACGCGACCGTCGGGCTGCGGCGCGCCGAACACCTCTACGAACGCGTGTTCCTCGAGTACGGCGACGACTCCGTCGCCCAGCTCGGCGGCGTCCACCTCGCCTGCGAGCAGGCCTCGAACGTCCTCACCAAGGTGCTCGAGCGCGGGCGGTTGATGTCGTACCTCGAGCAGTCGACGCGCTACATCGCGTACGACCAGCGCCTCCCGAGCGGTCACTACCGCTACCACCGGCCGGCGGAGATCCTCGAGTCTGCGCTCGGCGCGCGCTACGTGGGCGACATGGACCGCATGTTCGACAGCTACGGCTCGCTCCTGCAGCGCCTCGTCGCCTGGCTGGGCACCCGCTACCCCCGACAGCCCGGCGACTCGGACTTCGTCCACCGCCAGGCCGTGAAGGCGAAAGCGCTCGACGCGGCACGCGGGCTCCTGCCCGCCGCGTCGCTCTCGAACGTCGGCATCTACGGCGACGGCCAGGCCTACGAGCAGCTGCTGCTCCGGATGGCCGCCCATCCGCTCCTCGAGGTGCGTGCGTACGGGGCGATGATGCTGACCGAGCTCCGCAAGGTCATCCCCTCCTTCCTCCAGCGGGTCGATCTTCCCGAGCGAGGGGGGGAGTGGACGGCGTACCTCGCGGCCACCCGCCAGGACACCGCACGAGCCGTCGAGCGGTTGTGGCCGGCGGCAGTCCCACGAGAGCCTGGGGGAGCCGACCCCGACGCGGGCGTCGCCGTCGCTGCGGGACCCGAAGTGCGGCTTCTCGACTTCGATCCCGAGGGCGAGGAGAAGGTCCTCGCCGCCATCTGCTTCGCCGCCGGAGACGTCTCGGAGTGCGAGGCGCTCGCACGGGTCCGCGCCCTTTCGGCCGAGGACCGGCGCGCCCTGTTCGCCGCCTACGTCGGAGAGCGGAAGAACCGCCGGCACCGCCCCGGCCGCGCCTTCGAGCGCACTGGCTACCGCTTCGAGCTGGTGACCGACTACGGCGCGTTCCGGGACCTCCAACGACACCGGATTCTCACGATCGAATGGCAGCCACTTTCGACCGATCTCGGCTACGACCTCCCCGAGCTCGTGGTCGACGCGGGGGAGGCCCCCGCGTTCGCAGAGGTGATCGAGCGCTCCGCGTCGTTGCGCGATGCACTCGCAGAGCCGTTCCCCGAACAGGCGCAGTACGCGGTCGCGCTCGCGTTCAGGCTCCGCTACGTGATGCAGATGAACGCACGAGAGGCGATGCATCTCATCGAGCTGCGATCGGGCTCCCAAGGCCATCCCGTGTACCGCCGCGTCGCGCAGGAGATGCACCACCTCGTCGCGCACGAAGCGGGCCATCGCGAGATCGCGGCAGCGATGGTGCACGTCGACCACACGCCCGTCGTGCTCGAGCGGCTCGACGCCGAGCGGCGCGCCGAAGAACGCAGACGCGCTCGCGCCGCAGGCGAGGGTTGAGCCTCTCCGGGTCTCCGGCGAGCGCCCGAGCGGACGTCGGAGAGTCCGGCACCACCGCCAGGACCTGCGCCGGCAGCGCCTGCGGAGTGCGGGGGTCGAGGACCGCTGCTCGGGGTCGTGCCCCTGGGGCGCTCGGCCAGAACGCCGCTTGAGCGCGCGCCGCGAACTGTCTAGGGTACTGCCCAGTCCCAGTCGCCCCGACGGGGCGGCCCGGCTCGGTGCCGGGGCCGCGGCGGGGGGGATGCTGTGAGAGGCGGAGCGAGGTCCTGGGAGTCGAGTAGAGAACGTCCCGCCCCCGGGGGCACGACCCCGTCGGAGGGGGGACGGCGCCAAAGACTCCCGGACCCGGCCGCCTGTTGGGCCCGATCACGCCTTTCGTGGCCCGCTGCCCGCCGTCGCTCGATCTCGCGAGGCGAACGTCTATGCTCCCGCGGCACATTTGCAGCGAAAGGCGGCCATGCCAGACGACTTGGACGACGTCACCATCCCTGACGACCTCGACGAGCTCGACGAGCTCGACATCGACGACGGCGATGCGGACGACCTCGACATCGACGACGGCGATGCGGACGACCTCGACGAGGACCTCGACCTGGAGGAGGGCGACGACGTCGAAGAAGAAGACGACGTCGACGACGTCGAAGGATCGGTCGACACCGCGGAGCGTCCCGCCGAGGACTCCGAGGACGAAGACGAAGACGAGATCGACGAGGAAGACGTGGAGGCCAGCCTCGACGTCATATTGAAGGAGCGGCTCGTCGTCGTGGACGACGAGCCCGACGACGACGAGGACGGGACCGACGTCGAGGACCGGACGGAGATGGGGGAGCGGGTGCTGCCGAAGCAGCCCGACGAGTTCGTCTGCCGATCCTGCTTCCTCGTGAAGCACCCGAGCCAGCTCGCGGACGACGACAAGATGCTCTGCCGTGACTGCGTCTGATCCCGATCCGCCCGAGCTCCCGGGTACCGACGGCGCCCGGTCGTTGGCCGAGCGCGCCCTCGACGTGCTCGTGCACCTCCCCGCGGGCGCGTTCGTGGTCGCGCTCGAGGACGTGCCCCAGACGATCGCAAAGGGTAGGGCGCGGGTCGACCAGGAGCTGCGCAACGCGAAGCTGATCGGGCGCCTCGTCGTCGAGCTCGGGTTGCGCCGGGTGAGAACGGAGCTCGAGTCGCTCGGCGGCGAGGGTCCCCCGAGCACCGCAGCGGTGCCGGGGGAGCGGCGTCGGAAGCCCGGAAGCGAGCCGGGAGGGAAGCAGAGGAGCGAGCCGGCGGCGGTCCCGCGTGACCCCGACGTCGACCGCGCGATCCCCGACTACGACACCCTCGCCGCCTCCCAGGTCGTCCGGCGCCTCGACGGGCTCGGCGCCGACGAGCTGCGTGCCGTCGTCCGCCACGAGCGCGCGACCCGGAGCCGGCGCACGATCCTGCACCGTGCGGAGCAGCTGCTCGGCGGCGACGCCCGCGCGACCTGAGGAACCGCCGCCATGGAGGCCGCTCGCCGCGCGTTGCCGAGCGATCTCCCGCAGTGCGCGCGGCTGCTCGAAGATGCCCGGGACCGCGTGGTCGAGCTTCGTGGGGGGCCGGATCTCCTGGCTGCGTGCACGCTGCCGCCGCCCCCCGAGCCCGTGGACGAGCAGTGGCTCGCCGACCGCTGGACCGGGCCGCACGGGGTGCTCCTCGTGGGAACCATCGACGGGATCGTCGTCGGGATCGGCGCGGGGCGCGTGACGGCACGCGGCGAGGCACGCGTGGGCACGATCGACTGCTGCTACGTCGAGCCCGGCGCGCGGGGTGTCGGGGTTGGCAGCAGCTTGGCCGAGTCCCTCGTCCGCCGGTTCGTCGCGGAGGGCTGTGCCGCCGTCGACGCGATTGCGCTACCCGGCGACCGCGGGGTGAAGCAGCTGTTCGAGTCTCAGGGGCTCAGCGCGCGTCTGCTGGTCTTGCACCGCCGGCTGCCATGACACCGGGCCCCCGGCTCACCGGACGGCGCGGCGGCGGCGGGGGGATGCGAAGACCGAGAAGCCTCGCGAGCTCCGGCACCGAGCCGGCCGCGTGACGCGCGGCGTCCTTCGCCTGGTCGTCCTCTGGGATCCCCTGCGGTCTCACGTTCCGCCGCACCGGCGACTCCACGACGGCGCCGAGCAGCGCGATCCACTCGGGCACTGCCATCTGCGCAGTCATGACCTGGCTCGCCGCGTCGGCGAGCCGGACGGCGAGCTCCGCGGGGAGCCGTGAGGCGGGCTCGGGCGCACGCGACGAGACGCGCACGGCATCTGCGACGCGCCCAGCCTCGAGCGCTCTCTCCATCCTGCTGATCCACTCCTCGCGCAGCGAGCGCACCCGCTGCTCCAACATCTCTTGGAGCGTCCGAGACATCGTGCGCGCTTCGTCGTCGAGCGTCACCGTACGCGCCGACGTCACGACTGCTCGCAGCTCGCGAAGCCGGAGCTCCTTGCCTGCGGTCTGAGCCGACACGGCGCGGTCCTTCCAGCTCGCGAGGCTCACCCGGGGGAGGAGGGTCTCGGCCACGGCGAGCACGGCGTCGCGGTTCGCCTGCGCAGCCGCGTCAGCCGGGTGCGCCCCGTACTGCTCGGCGAGCGCCTGGCGCACCGCGGGGATCCCGCCGCGCAGGAGCTGCTCGGCGATCGGCAGCTCCTGCGGACCGAGGGTCGCGAGCACCGCGTTGCGGTGCGCCGTCGAGATGGTCGGCCGCCTCTCCCTGCGAACGAGCGCGGGCTCCCGGCGCGCAGCGTGCTCGGGACGCGCCGGCCGTTGCTCATCCGGAGCGCCGCGGGCGGGGCCTTCGCGCGGTGCCCCGTTCGGCTCCCCGCGCGCGCCGCGGTCGGGTCCACGCGGTCGCAATGGAGCGGCCTGCCGGTCGGCGCGTTCACGTCGCCCCCGGCTCGGTCGCAGCTCGGTGGGTGCGTCGCCCGGGCCGCGGCGCGCCCGCGGCCCGCGTCCGGTCGTTTCCCGACCGCGGTGACTTCCAGCCTCTGTGCCGTCCCGGCGAGACCGCCCCGATGCATAGCTGACCGAGACGTCCGGCCCGCGCCGCGGGGCGTCGAGGAGCTCGATGCGGTTCGACGGGCGGTCGTCATCCTTCTCCTGGGGCCGGAGAACCGCGACGATCTCCAGGCCGTCGAGCCCCGACGCCACCTCCGCCCGCACGACGTCCCCCACGCCGACGCCACCCGGCAAGAGGTCCGTCGAGACCGTGCCTCTCGGCTGCTTCGCACCCGCAGCGCGCCACGTGAACGCACCCTCGCCGTTGCGGCTCGTCAGCTCGATCTCGATGCGTCGGGGCATGCGGCGGTCACGCTATCTCTTCGGGCGCGAGCGGTGCGAGGCACCGCCGTGCGCGGGAACGGGGGGAGTGGCAGCCCGCGCTCGAGGGGACCAGGTCCACCTCGGGCACCTGCGCGCCCTCGGGGAGCTCTCCGGGGCTCTCGACGGCGCGCGCGACGAGCCGGGACCGACGGCAGGCTCGCGGGTGCTAGCCCTTCACGCCCTTCAGATCCACTACGAACACCAGCGTCTCGCCGGCCTTGATCGGCCCCGAGCTTGTGTTGCCGTAGCCGAGCTTCGGCGGGATCACGATCTCCCGCCTGCCCCCCACCTTCATCCCGACGAGCCCCTCGGCGAAGCCGCGGACCACTCCGCTCAGCGGGAATGTCGTGGGTCGCCTGTCGGTCCAGGTCACCTGTGTGAAGACCTTCCCGGTCCTGTAGTTCGCGCCCACGTACATCACCCTGACCGTGCTCGAGCCTCTCACCGAGGCTCCGGTCCCCACGACGAGGTTCCTCACCTCGAGCTTGGTCGGGGGCTTCGTCTTCATGGCGTGGATCACCGGCTCTCGGCTCAGGTCGAAGGCGTTGCCGACGACCGGCAGCCTCGGGCCGTGCCGCGCGTGGCGCGCGGCGAGCACCACCGTCCCCTGGAGCCTCCCCGCAGCAGTGCGGCCCGCCGCCCCGGCGCCGGCTCCACCCCATGCGACGCTCCCCAGCGTGATCGCAGCTGCGCCCGCGCCCGCCAGCAACCACCGCGCGCACGACGACCCCACACGTTCACTGCCCATCCCCCCGAACCTATCCAACGGCGCGCCGCACGCGGTCGCGGCCCTGCCCGTAGCCGACGCCCGTCGGGAGCGCGCGTCCATACCGCCGATAAGAGACATTATGTCAAGTTCGGGGTGGGTCCCAGCACAGCTCCGACACGGCGCGGTCGTCCCGCCGGCCGGTCGGCCCGCTACGGACGGGCGGCCACGGGTGCGGGCGCCTCGAGCAGGAAGCCCTGCGCAGCGTCGCACCCGAGCCGTGCGAGCTGCATGAGCTGCGCCTCGGTCTCCACCCCTTCTGCGACGACGTGGAGGTCGAGCGTGTGGGCGAGGTGGATCATCGAGTCGACGATCGCCGCGTCGCGTCCGGCGAGCCCAAGCCCGGCCACCAGGCTCGCGTCGACCTTCACCACGTCCACCGGAAGACGGGTGAGCCAGGCCATCGACGAGTACCCCGTGCCGAAGTCGTCGATCGCCACGCGCACCCCGAGCCCGCGCACGCGCTCGAGCCCGTCCCGAGCGTCCGCGCGGTCCGACATGAGGAGCGTCTCGGTGACCTCGAGCGTGAGCGCGTCGGGCGGCAAGCCGCTCTCCTTCAGCGCGTCCTCCACCTCGCCCAGGTACCTGGCGCCCGCGAGCTGCAGGCCGGACACGTTCACGCTGACGCCGACGTCGGGCTCCCCGCGGCTCCTCCAGGCCGCGCAGTCCCTGCACGCCCTCGACAGCACGAACCGTCCGATGGCTGTGATGAGGCCCGTCGACTCCGCGATCGGGATCATCTCTCTCGGCGAGACGTCGCCGAGCTCGGGGTGGCGCCAGCGGACGAGTGCTTCTCTGGCGATCACCCGGCGCGAGATCAGCTCGAACAGCGGCTGGTAGACGACGTCGAGCCGCCCCTCTGCGACCGCGGCGCGCAGCGCGTCCGCCATCTGCGCGTGGCGGGTGCTCTGGTGGTCGAACGACGGGTCATAGACCTCGACGCGGCCTCGCCCCAGCTCCTTCGCACGGTACATGGCGTGGTCCGCGCGCCCGAGGAGCCCCTCGGCGGTGTCGCCCGGGATCGCGGGCGCGACGCCGATGCTCGCGGCGACCTGGATCTCGCGGTCGCGGACCACGAACGGCTCGTCGAAGAGCTTGGAGATCCGGTGCGCGACCGCCACGCCCTCGGGCACCGGGTCGCCGAGGTCCTCGCAGAGGACGACGAACTCGTCGCCGCCGAGACGGCCCATGGTGTCGTTCGGGCGGACGGCCCCCTGCAGGCGCCGGGCGACACCCAAGAGCAGCTGGTCGCCTGCAGAATGACCCGAGACGTCGTTCACCGACTTGAAGAAGTCGAGGTCCATGAACAGCACGGCGACGCCGGACGGACGGCGGGCGGCGGACTCCAGGGCGTGCTCGATCCGGTCGATCAGGAGCACCCGGTTGGCGAGGCCGGTCAGCGGGTCGTGGAGCGCCTGGTGCTCGAGGCGCGCCTGCTGCTCCGCCAGTCGCTCCTCGAGGCCCCTCCTGGTCATCTCGAAGCGCCTCGCCATGCGCACGATGCTCACGTCGAACCCGAGCTGGAGCACCTTCAGGCACTGGTCCAAAAGCGCGGTGGTCGAGTCGCGTGCCCGCGCCTCCTCCCTCAGGACGTCCTCGCAGGCTGTCCGCCAGCGGACGTACAGCCTCGTCAAGTCCGAGAGGGTGATCCGCCCAATGATCGGGGCCTCGCCCGTCCAGACCCAGGCCTCGGAGCGGTCAGGGGTGACGACCTCCCCGGTGACCAGATAGTCCGCCACCGCCAAGGTCCCCGCGCGAGCCGTCCGACGGACGTCCGCCTCGTCCTTCGCGGAGTGGTTCGAAGAATCGTCCAGCTCGCGCCATTGGGACACGACCCGCTGGCAGATCTCCTCGACGCGCTCGCGCAAGGCGAGACCGATCGCGGGTGCAGGCCCGCCTGGAGCGGAGCTCTTCCCGCCTCCCGTCGTGCTCATCGACCTCCCCCATCCCGCTGCGTCACCGCCGGACGCACACCACGACGACATCCCCATGGCACCGCCGATGCAACCATCATTGTACCGCAACTCAAATCCCCCGTCATGTCCTCCCCTCGGGCTCCCGCTCGCCTGGCAGGTGGCCGTGGCGGCCTGTGCGCCACCACTCGACGGCAGCCTCGAGCTCGGCCCTGTCGAAATCCGGCCAGTAGGTGGGCGTGACGTAGAAGGGAGCGCCGACCGACTGCCACAGGAGGAAATTCGAGAGCCGCTGCTCCCCCGAGGTGCGCACGAGCAGGTCCACCGGCGGCATCGCCGGCTCGTAGAGGCACTGCGCGAACGTGTGCTCGACGATCTCGGCCCTCCCCCGCCGGTGCAGGTCGAGGAGCCTGCGCGTCGCGTACACGAGCTCCTCGCGCGAGCCGTAGTCGAACGCGAGCGTGAAGTTCAGCCCCGTGTTGCTCTTCGTCAGCTCGATCGACTCGTCCATCTCCCGAAGGATCCGCTTCGGAAGCCGCGACGTGCCGGACACCGGACGCCCGATGCAGCGGATCCGCACGTTGTTCCGGTGCATCTCGAGGCGTCTGCGGAAGATGTTCTTGTGGAGTCCGAGGATGAAGTCCACTTCCAGCTTGGGACGGGTCCAGTTCTCGGTGGAGAAGCCGTACGCGGTGAACCAGGCGATGCCGAGGTCGTCGGCGGCGCGCACGACGTCTGCGAGCGTCGCCTCGCCCTGCCGGTGGCCTTCGGTGCGAGGGAGCCCCTTCGACTCGGCCCAGCGACCGTTCCCGTCCATGATCACCGCCACGTGCCCGGGCACGTCGCCCCGGCCGCAAGCTGGCTCCGTCGAGCTGCCGCGGCCCTCGTGCACGGGCGGATTCTACGGTCGGCCTGTCGCGCGGATCTCATCACGGTCGACGACATCGGGGGTGCTGCCTGCCGGCCAGGAAGCCGCCGAGGCGTTCTACCGGGTGCTGGACGCAGCCCACGAGCCGAGCTCCTGACGGTCGAAGAGGTCCATAGCCCGCGGAGATGCAACTCCCACGAGCGACATCGACTTGCTCGGCGGCATGCTCGGCGATGGCGGAGCACACCGAAGTCGCCGTCGACCTCCCACCCGAGGGCGGCGACCGTGCGAAAAGCGTTCTGCGCCTCCGTAGACCCGTCGCAGCCCGCGAGGACGCGCCGGAACGCGCGGCCGCGCGGCGCGCTCATCCCAGCACCGCGACGACCACGAGCGCCACCACGAGCGCCCCGAGCATGTACGCGACGTAGGCGTTCAACGACCCCGACTGCAGCCGCCGAGCGGCATCCACCAGCTTCGAGACCACCCTCCACACGGATTGGTAGAGGTACGTCTCCACCGGTTCGACCACGCGGGTCGTGGACTCGACGTGGGCGACGCCTGGTGCCGCGGCGCGTGGCGAGGCGGACCCGTCCGCGCCGGATCGGCCGTCGCTCGAGACGGGTGGCCGGAGCCGACGCGTGCGCTCCGCGCCGAGCACGTTGGCGAGGACGTGGCGGAGCGGGTTCGCGAACCCGAACGCGGTGTACGACGACGGGCCGGCAACCCCTGCGGTGGCCGAGTGCCAGGCCGGCACCCGCCGGATCCGAAGGAAGCGGCCGCGCGAGGCGAGCGCCGCCAGCCCGAGGACGCCCGCGCAGGCGACCGGCAGCGCGATCCACAGCCACGACGGGGAGAGGATCGAGAAGCCGTGGTACACGGGCTGGAGTACCCAAGGGGACTTGAGCGCGCGCAGGGTCGCGCGGCGTGGCACGAGCGGCGACAGACCCTCGGCGAGGAACCGGACCTCCCACGGGCTCGCCGCGGCAAGCCCGAGGCACCCGAGCACGAGGGCCACGAGGCCGATCCGTCCGAGCGGACCGGCGTCCCCCGCCGTCGTGCCCCCGGGCGCCGGGCGCCCGAGGAAGGTGAGGCCGAGCACCCGGATGAACGCGAGGGCCGCGAGACCCGTCGTCAGCGCGACGAGCGCGCCGGCACCGGCGAGACCGAGTCGAAGCGCCAGGCCCCCCAACCGGAACTGCTGCATGAGCGCTTCGAGGACGAACCACTCCGAGACGAAGCCGACGGTGGGGGGCAACCCCGCGAGCGCCAGGGCGGCCGCGCCGAAGGCCGCCCCGCTCCATCGAAGCCGGCGCCCGACCCCGCGCAGCGCGTCGAGATCGTCGGTGCCCGCTCCCGCCTCGACGAACCCCAGTGAGCAGAACGCGGCGGACTTCGCAACCGCGTGGGCGACAACCTGGAGCGACGCGGCGACCAACCCCACCACCTCGAGCGTGCGCGAGCCTGCGGCCGCGCCGGTCAGCGCCACGCCGTAGGCGGTGAGGATGATGCCCGCGTGCTCCACGCTCGAGTACGCCACCACGCGGCTCAGCCGGGACTGGACGCCGGCGAACAGGATGCCGAGGAACGCCGTGACCCCTCCCGCCAGCAGGACGACGATCACGAGCCAGACCGGGGGCCGGCCGAGCACGGCGAGGAACCGCCAGAGCCCGTAGACGCCGACGTTGGCGGCGACGCCGGCCATCGCCGCACGCGCAGGTCCCGGGGCGGCGGGGTAGCCGACGGGGATCCACACCTGGAACGGGACCACGCCGAGCTTGGCGCAGAACCCCACCACCACGAGCACCCAGGCCGCGTCGTGGAGCGCGCCGGGACCGACGGCGGACCAGCTGGCGATGGCGAAGCTGTGGGTACGCCCGGCGAGCAGGAGGAACCCCAAGAGCAGGCTGGCCCCGCTCAGCTTGCCGATCCCCGCCGTCGCCCACGCCGCGCCCGCGCGCTCGGCATCTCCCCGCTGGGCCGAGGTGAGGAGGTAGAAGGAGACCGTGAGCGCCTCCCACGCGAAGAGGAACACGAACGCGTCCGCGGCGCACACGATCACCGCCACCGACGCCAAGAGCGTGAGGTAGCCCGTCGCCACGGCGCGGCGGTGAGCCCTGCCGACGTCCGACCACGCCCACGAGGCGAAGCACAAGGACACCGCCACCGAGATCCCGAACAAGAGCGTCAGGAACGACCCGGAGAGCGCGTCCACGCGCAAGGCGCTGCGGCCGACGCCGAAGAGCGACGTGATGTCGATCGTGACCGGCGACGAGAGCGTCGCGTGGACGCCGGCTGCGAGGAGGCACGCGCTGCCTGCGGCCCCGAGCAGGTACGGCACCGAGCGCACGGCCGCAGAGCTCGTCCCGAGGCCGAGGTCGACGACCGCCCCGGCGAGCATGCACCCGAGCGCCACTGCGATGAGCGGCCCGGTCACGTGCGGGACCTGCCGGCCGGGTCCTCCGCGCCGTCGTGCGGGCGCGAGCCGAGGATCCCCACGGCCGCCAGGATGCCGTGGAGGATGCCGAACGGGCTCGGCGGGGAGCCGGGGACGAAGACGTCGACGGGCACGAGCTGTGCCACCCCTCCGCGCGCGGCGTACCGCTCCCCGACCATCCCGCCGCTCGCGGCGTCCACGCCCACCGCCACCACCACCTTGGGCTCGGGCATCAGGTCGTAGGTCTCGCGCAGCGGGCGCTCCATGCCGGCCGAGCCCGCGCCCGTCACGAGGAGGACGTCGGCGTGCTTGGGGCTCGCGGTGAAGAACACGCCCAGGCGTTGGACGTCGTAGACGGGGTTGGTGAGCGCGGCCACCTCCCATTCCTCGCTGCCGTCGGACCCGGCGTCCACGTGGCGCACGTGGACGGAGCGGCGCAGCCCGCGCACGCGCCGGGCGAGCCGCGCCCGCGCCGCTGCCACCTCGGCGTCGTCGCCCTCTCCTGGGGGCACCACGAGCTCACGCCGCTCGAAAGCGGCCGTCTCGAACCCGGGGTCGGCGCGGAACGTTCCCGGCGCCAGCACGACGCAGCGTCCGCACAGGACGCACCGGCCGCGGTCGAGCCGGACGGCATCACCGTCGAGCGTGATGGCTCCGGTCGGGCACGCACGGACCGCGTCGGCGAGCGCTTCGGGGCCGTCGCCGAGCGCGGGAGCGACGTGAACGTGCCCGAAGAAGAACGGGCCGAAGCCGTCCGGCTGCCGCGGGTACCGGCTCGTGACGATGCCGTCGCGGACGCCGCGAGGGATCCAGGGCATCAGCAGGCGGCTCCTGCGATCGAGAGGCCGAAGCTCGCCTCGATGAACGCGACGTCCGTGAAGATGTCCTTCGGGAACGCCGCCGGATAGGCGGCGAGATTGTGGAACGAAGCGGTCCGCTGGGTGACCTGCGCAAGCCGGCCGCCGTCGGCTTCGACGACGGAGAGCACCTCGCCCTGCGGCGCTTCCGCCCACCCGATCGCCCTCCCGCTCACCGGCGGCACCGTCGCTCTCCAGCTCGCGGGCTCGCCGAGCTCGCCGAGCATGTCCGCCGCCTGCCGCACGAGGTGGAACGAGCCCGCGATCTCGTCGATGCGCACCAGCTGGCGCGCGAGCGCGTCGCCGCCGGTGCGGTGGGCGACCACTCGATGACCGAGCCGTGCGTAGGCGCCGTAGGGCCGGCTCGTCCGTACGTCCTCGGCCTCGCCCGAGGCGCGCCCGACCGGTCCGACCACCGCGAAGCGACGCGCGTCGTCACGGCTCAGCACGCCGGTGCCCCGGAGCCGGTCGACGAACGAGGGGGTGCCCATCAGCCGGCGCACGTCCTCTTCGATCCGCCGCTGGAGCGGTGCGATCGCAGCGAGCACCTCGGCAGGGCGCAGGCGGAGCGACTGCCCGATGCCCCCAGGGACCACGACGCCGCGCCCGAAGCGGCTGCCGCACAGGCGCGCCCTGAGCCGTTGCACCCGCTCCTTGTGGTGCGAGAAGACGGCGTAGGCGACCGCCTGGCCCGCGGCCTCGGTGTGGCGGACCATCGTGTCCAGGTGGTTCGCGACCCGCTCCAGCTCTGCGTGCACGACCCGGACGAGCTCGGCCTGCAGCGGCACGGCCACCTCGCCCAACTGCTCGACCGCCGCGCTGAACGCCAGGGCGTGCGCGACGGACGCCACCCCCTCGACGCGCTCGGCCAGCAGCACACCGTCGTCTGCGGACATGCCGGCGAACCTCGACTCCACCCCGCGGTGCTTGTAGAAGATGCGCGTGCGCAGGTGCGGGATGTCCTCGCCGGACGTCTCGAGGAGGTACTCGACCGCCTCGAACACGCCGGAGCGGACCGGCCCGTAGGGGATGGCGAAGACCCCTTCGCCGTGGACGTGGGGGGCGAGCGGGGTGAGGTCCGGCGACATGGCGGCCTCCGGCTCCCCGGCCGGGCCGAGCGGCGCGTAGGCCCCAGGGGGGACGGGGAACACGAGCGGGTCGGGGCGGGGGTGCCCCACCGGCTCGATGCCGAAGAGATCGCGGATCCTGCGCTCGTACCACCCCGATGCGGGGATCTCGTGCGCGAGCGAGGAGTACCGCCTCTCCCCCGCTGCGACCGGCACCTCTTCGACCACGAGCGCGCCGTCCGCGGAGACGACCGAGAGCAGCTGCGCGCCCCCCGCAGGCCGGCGGAGAGCGAAGAGCCCGCAGAACCGCGCGCCGTCGCGGACCCGGCGGCGCGTGGCGGGGAACGTCACGACCGCGGAGCTTGCCGCGCCCTTGCTCCCTTCGGCGTCGGCCATCTCGGCCGTCATCGGGGGGACCCGAGCTCGTGTGCCGCGTGGTCGAGGAGCCGGCTCAGGTCGGCGGGAAGATGCACGCCGAGCACGAGCAGCGCCACGATCCCGAGCGCCATCGCCACCACGATCCACGGGCTCATCTCGCCCTTGGCGACGGTCGGGACGACACCGGTGGCGGCCGGTCCGGACGCGGCTCGCGGACCTGGCGCGAGGTCTGCCGGCCCGGCGGTGAGCATCGTCTGGGTGGTCGACCACGACAGGCCGAGGAACGACACCATCGCCAGCGCGACCAAGACCGCCGCCACCCCGTAGCGCGGATCGGACAGGCCGCCCGACACGATGAGGAACTCGCTCCTGAACAGCCCGAACGGTGGCAGCGCCGAGAGTGCGAGGACCGCGGCGACCAGCATCGAGCCGCTCCAGGGCAGGGCGCCCACGCCGCCCCGGAGCGCCGCCATGTCCTTCGTGCCGAATTTCGCCACGACCGAGCCGGCGCCGAAGAACGCCGTTCCCTTCGCGGCAGCATGCGCGAGGACGTGCAGGAGCACGCCCACGAACGCGAGCGTGACCCCGAAGCTCATCCCGATCGCGAGGATGCCCATGTGCTCCACGCTCGAGTACGCGAGCATGCGCTTCATGTCGCGCTGGCGGAGCAGGTACAACGCGCCGAGCGCCAGCGAAGCGAGGCCGAACACCAAGAGCACGTTGCGCGGGAAGGTGGAACCCGTCGCGGCGGCGGTGATCTGGAAGTAGCGCAGGATCGCATAGAAGCTGGTCGCAAGGAGGGCGCCCGAGAGCAGCGCGGAGATGGGGGACGGCGCCTCCGAGTGCGCGTCCGGTAGCCACGTGTGCACCGGCACCAGACCCATCTTCGTGCCGTACCCGAGGACCGCGAGCACGAACGTGAGCCGCATCACGGACGCGGGGAAGCGGTGCGCCCCCGCGATCATCTTCACGTAGGAGAGCTCGTAGCCGGCGCCGAAGACGGAGGTCCCCGCGTAGTACAAGAGGATCGTCGCCAGCAGGGCGATGCCCAGGCCCATCGAGGCGATGAGGATGTACTTCCAAGCCGCCTCCGTGGCGCTCTGGGTGTCGTCGATCGCGACGAGAAGGGCCGAGACCACGGTCGTCACCTCGATCGCCACCCAGACCAGCGCGAGGTCGCTCACCAGCGGAGCGGCAAGCATCGCCCAGCAGAAGACGTTCAACCCCGCGTAGAACCGGCGACCGTACCTCGTTCCCGCGGCATCCCGGCCCAGCTGGAGGTAGCCGGCCGAGAAGATCGCCGTCGCGAAGTAGAGGAACGACGTCGCGAGGAGAAAGACGACGGACAGCGCGTCCACCCTCAGCTCGCTGCCGGCGGTGACGTGCCCCTGCGACACGACCGAAGGGACGAGCGCGATCGAAAGCGCGAACGTCACGGCGCCCGAGACGGGCGCGAGCAGCTTCGAGACAGCGACCGGCACCGCGTAGGAAAGTGCCCCGACGAGGAACGGGAGCACCACCAGCACCACGAGAACGGCACCCACCTCTTTTCCCCTAGCCCCGCAACCTGTCGAGCTCGTCCGTGGACAACGTCTTGGAGCGGCCGTGGTGCACGCGCATGATGATCCCGAACGCCACCACGGCGACGAGAAGGTCGAACAGGAACGTCGTCTCGACGACGAGCGGGAGCCCCGCGGCGACCACCAGGCTCGCGATCGACACCCCGTTCTCGAGCGAGAAGAAGCCCATCGCCTGGGAGACGACGTCGGAGCGCAGCACGACCAGGACGAACGCCACGAGCACCACGGCGGACGCCACGGCCAGCGTCGTCTCGGGCAGGAGCGCAGAGTGCACGTGCAACGACCCGACCGCGAAGAAGCCGAAGACCGAGACGCCGAGCGCGACGAGGGTGGAGCTCGCCACCCCGAGCTTCGCGCTGCCGGCGAGGTCCACCTCGACGTCCCGGAGCAGCCGCGTCATGACCGATGGGACGATCACCACCTTCAAGGCGAACGACAGCCCCGCGAGCGCGTAGACGTCGGCCTCGTGCCTCGTCGCGGCCACCACCACTGCGAGCACGCTCACCGCGAGCGACTGGAAGGCGTACAGCCGGACCTGCGACCGGAGCAGCGGGGCACGGAGCATGGCGAGCTCGGTCAGGAGGACCACGACCGCGACGACGTCCTCGGTCCCCGCGGTGGCGGAAGGCACGTGCCCGGTCATCAGGCGGGGCTGACGTAGAAGACGACGACGGCGAGCACCGCGATGCCGAAGGCCGCGGCCAGGAACTCGGTGATCTTGAAGAGCCGCAGCTTCGAGAAGAGATTGTCGATCACCGCGAAGACGAGGCCGAGCAGCATCGCCTTGCCGCAGAGCGCGCCGACGGCGCCGACGACGGAGAGCGGGGCCCCGGTGGACGAGAGGCCGAAGGGGGCGACGAAGACGTTGATGAGGATGGTGTAGAGGATCAGCTGCTTCATCGCAGAACCCCACTTCAAGAGCGCGAGGGCCGGACCCGAGTGCTCGAGGGTGCGCGCCTCGTCGATCATCCCGAGCTCGAGCGTCCCCGTGTGCGTCTCCACCGGGATCCGTCCGGTGTCCACGAGCACCACCAGGAAGAAGGCGACCGCGGCCAGCACGTGGCCCGGCCGGAGGATCTCCGAGGAGGACCGGACCGTGGCGGCGAGCGCGTAGGGCAGGTCGGTGCTGGTGATCAGGCCGACGGCGAAGACCACGAAGAGGATCGTGGGCTCGACGAGGGCGCCGAACGTCATCGCCCTGCTGCTGCCGAGCTGCGCGTACGGCGCGCCGGACTCCGCGGCTGCGAGCGCGACGCAGAAGCCGGCGAGCGCGAGCACGAAGCCGCCGCCCAGGATGTCGCCCATGTAGCCGAGCGGGAGGCCGTAGGTCGTGAGGACCGGGATGAGCAGCGGCACGATGAGATAGCAGCCGAAGGCGACGACCGGCGCAGCGAGGAACACCCAGCTCGACTGGTCGGTGACCAGCGTCTCCTTGCCGAAGAGCTTCACGATGTCGTAGTACGGCTGGAGGATCCTCGGGCCGCGGCGTCCCTGCAGGCGTGCCTCGGCATGGGCGATGACGCCGCTCACGAGCGGCGCGCCGAGCACGATCGTCAGCACCTGCAGGGCCTGGACGGCCTTGGGCACGACGACGAGTCCGACGGTCACCATTCCTCCACGCTCTTCCCGATCGCGTAGAGGCCATCAGCTCAGCCGGTTACCCGACCGGGCAGTTCGGGCCCAAGGCCCGCCAGGGACTCATCTGACGCCGGGACTCTACCGCAGGTCGCAGCTGCCCTGCCTCAGCCGCGACCCCTGCGATCGCCCAGCGCCCTGCGCTTCACGTCGTCGCGGAACTCCTTCCACTCCTGGCGCTGGCGCTCTTTCAGCGTCCGCGCCGCGAACCTCACCTGGTGCCGGAAGTCGTCCACGTCACGATGGAGCCGCTCCCAGGCTGCCTGCCGGCTGACACCCACCGACGTGCCGATCGCCTCCCAGGTCGCACCCGCCGACAGCGCCTCCGCGGCGAGCTTCGCCTCCCAGGTCGCCAGCAGCGCGACGAGCGCCCGGGTCGCACCGAGCGCGACGAGAGGATCGGGGTCGGTCGTCGCCGCCACCCACGTCTGACTGAGGAGCGACGGCACCGCCCGCAGGCTCTCGTCCGGAACGTTGCTCACGCGTCAAGTGTTGCTTGACACCCGGCCGTTGTCAAGATATTCTTGACGCATTGGCGGTTGCGTCCAGTCGCGGCGCGCTGCACTTGTCCGCATCCGGTCTCGGGCACGATGGCTCCTGCGCCGTCGCGCCGTCGGCCGCGTCAGCCGAGGAGGATCGATCGTGGGCTCTGGACCGCAGTCGAGCGTAGGGAGCACGGCCTGGGACGGCCCTGCGATCTACGTGGAGGACGTCCACAAGTCCTTCGGCGACGTCCGTGCCCTGCGCGGCGTCGATCTCGCCGTCGAGCGCGGCACGGTGCTCGGGGTCCTCGGGCCCAACGGTGCCGGGAAGACGACGGCAGTGAAGATCCTGACCACGCTGCTCCGCCCGGATCGCGGGCGCGCGCTCGTCGAAGGGCGGGACGTCGCGCGCTCGCCCGCCGCGGTGCGCGAGATCATCGGGCTCGCGGGCCAGTCGACCGCGATCCAAGAGGAGCTCACCGGTCGCGAGAACCTCGACATCATGGGCCGCCTCTACCACCTCGACCGCGCGAGCCGCCGGCGCCGCGCTGGCGAGCTGCTCGAGCGCTTCGACCTCGTCGGGGCGGCCGACCGGCCCACGAAGGGATACTCCGGCGGCATGCAGCGCAGGCTCGACCTCGCGCTGAGCCTGGTCTCGCACCCCCAGGTGGTCTTCCTCGACGAGCCGACCACCGGGCTCGACCCCCGCAGCCGGCTTGCCGTGTGGGACGTCATCCGCGAGATGGTCGCGAGCGGCACCACCCTGCTGCTCACCACCCAGTACCTCGAGGAGGCAGACGCGCTGGCGAACGAGATCGTGGTCGTGGACCGGGGCACGGTGATCGCATCAGGCACGTCGCAAGAGCTGAAGAACCGGATCGGCGGGGACGTCCTCCAATTCTCCGTCGTCCAGCGCGACCGCCGTGCGGAGGCGCTCGAGGCGGTGAGCGGGCTGAGCAGCGCAGAGCCGCTCTACGACGAGGAGACGGCGCGCATCAGCCTGCGAGTGGGTGCAGACGGGTCCAAGGCGCTGGTCGAGACCGTCCGGCGGCTCGACGCCCTGGGCATCCACCCCGAGGACCTCGGAATCCGGCGACCGTCGCTCGACGACGTCTTCCTGTCGCTCACCGGTCACGGTGCCGAGCAGGACGGCGACGCGCCCAAGCGTCGCGGCAGAGGCCGACGCGCACGGATTCGGAGGGAACGATGACCACCACGAAGAGCCTCTCCTCTCTCGTCGCGCTCGACATGCCTAGCCAGCCCAAGGCGCATCGCCTGAGGCTGGCGGCGGCCGACACGGCGGCGCTGAACCGCAGGGAGTTCCTCATCTGGATGCGGAACCCCGCGTTCATCTTCTTCACGGTGATCCAGCCGGTGATGTTCGTCCTCTTGTTCCGCTACGTCTTCGGCGGATCGATCCTCGTCACGGTGCCGGGCGGGTACGTCGACTACCTCATGCCCGGGATCATCGCCCAGTCCGCGGCCTTTGCCTCCTTCGCCACCGCCATCTCGCTCGCCCGCCAGCTGCAGAAAGGGGTCATCGACCGCTTCCGTGCGATGCCCATGGCCCGCTCCGCGGTGCTCCTCGGACGCCTGACCGCGGACACCGTGCGTCTGGTCGTGACGCTCCTCGTCATCCTCGGCGTCGGCTACGCGGTTGGCTTCAGGTTCCACAACGGCGCGGTCCCCGCCCTGGTCATGATGGTGCTCGGCGTGGCTCTCGGGGTCACGATCTGCACCGTCAGCGCCTACGTGGGGCTCGCCGTCAAGGACGAAGAGGCCGTGAGCTCCTTCGGTCTCGTCTGGCTCTTCCCGCTCACGTTCGTGAGCTCCGCCTTCGTCCCCGTGCAGAGCATGCCTGGCTGGCTGCAGGCGTTCGCGAAGAACCAGCCGGTGACGCTGGTGATCGACGAGATGCGCTCCCTCGCGCTGGGCGGCCCGCTCGCCCTGCACGCGTGGCAGAGCGCCGCGTGGCTGATCGGCATCGTGGCGGTCTTCGTCCCCCTCGCAGTCCGCGCGTACCGGCGCGCGAGCTGACCCGCGGCATTCGCGCCGAGCGCGGCTACCGCCTCTCTGCCCCGCGCGCGTCGAACGTCGGCACGAGGGACCGCGCCGCACGGGCCTCGTCGACGCGGCGGACCGGCGTCGTGCGCGGCGCGGCGTGCGCGGCGTCGGCCCCGCCCTCCTCCGCCTCGGCGGCGATCCGCTCGAAGGCCTCTGCGAGCGCCGAGAGGGTCTGCGGGCTCTCGGTCTCGGTCGGCTCCACCATGAGCGCCTCCTCGACCACCAGGGGGAAGTAGACGGTCGGCGAGTGGAACCCCTCTTCGAGCAGCCGCTTGGCGACGTCGAGCGCCCGCAGGCCGTGGCGGTGCCTCAGGGTCGACGCGGAGAGCACGACCTCGTGCATGCACGGCCGGTCGAACGGCACGTCGTAGGTGGGCGACAGCCGGACCCGCAGCCAGTTCGCGTTCAGCACCGCGCGCTCGGCGACACGGCGCAGGCCGTCACCGCCGTGCACGAGGATGTAGCTGAGCGCGCGGGCGAGCACCAGCGCGTTGCCGTGCCAGGAGTGGACCCGCCCGATCGAGCGCGGCGGCGTCGTCCAGCCGTAGCCGCCGGCGCCCGGGCCGAGGCGCACGGGGCGCGGGCCGGGGAGGAAGTCCACCAGCTTCTCGCCGACGGCGACCGGCCCGGCGCCGGGCCCGCCGCCGCCGTGGGGCGTGGCGAAGGTCTTGTGCAAGTTCATGTGGACGACGTCGAACCCCATGTCGCCCGGCCGCACGACGCCGAGGATCGCGTTCAGGTTGGCGCCGTCGTAGTAGAGAAGCCCGCCCACGTCGTGCACGGCTGCGGCGATGAGCTCGATGTCC
>JAJZMD010000010.1 GCA_021803085.1 Actinomycetes bacterium | reverse complement strand
CTCTGCCGACACCGACTTCGGCGGCCTGCTTGCAGCCCGAGAGGTCGTCGTGCCCTCAGTCGTCTTGTTCCGTCGCCGCACCCGACGCCGGCCCCACGAACAGGCCATGATCCTCCTCACCAACCTGGCCGCCGTCGAAGAAGACCTCGACACGGGGGCGATCGCCGTGCTCGCCGGCGCCGGCATCCGAATCCGCCGGCTCCCCATCGGCGGTACGTGACCCCGAATACCCCAATCACCCACGGCCCATCGCGAAGGGCGCGGGGATAGGCGGAGCATCGGGTCCTTCTGTCCCATCCGAGGTGATTGATGTGATGAAGGAGCGCCCACCGCTCCCGCGTGACGGACCTCGGTGCTGGAACCGGGGTCGGCGCCGGATTCGAGGAGCAGCGCGATGCCGCGCACGTCGGACGCAAGACGCAGGGTCCCCCTTCGCCGTGGAGGTCCGAGTCGAGAAAGACTCGGGGTCGGAAAACTATCGTAGCGGTGCCGAGAAAGCCATCCGTGGGCCGCGAACTGGGCTTTGACGCCCGAACTCAGACACGGCGAACATCCGGCAGTGACCCTTTCGTTCCTCTACCGGGCGTTCTGCCGTGTCCTTCAGCTCATCCGACTGATCTGCCGCAGTGACACCGATCCCGCCGTCGAGGTTGTCATGCTGCGCCAGGAAGTGGCGGTCCTGCGGCGCCAGGTCCGCCGCCCGGCGTTGGATCCGGCGGATCGAGCGGTGCTGGTGGCACTCGCACGACTCCTTCCCCGCCGACATCTCGGACGATTCTTCGTCCAACCAGAAACCCTGCTGCGCTGGCACCGGAACCTCGTCACGAAGCGCTGGACCTGCCCGCAGCACCAGCCCGGTCGACCGGCGATCGCGAAGGGCACCACCGCGCTCGTCCTGCGGTTGGCGAAAGGGAACCCGACTTGGGGCTACCGGCGCATCCACGGCGAACTTGTCATCATGGGCATTGTCATCGCCGCCTCGAGCGTCTGGGCGATCCTGAAACGCCACGGTATCGAGCCGTCACCGCGCAGGTCAGGACCGACCTGGGCGGAGTTCCTTGCCGCCCAGGCGAAGGGGTTGGTGGCGTGCAACTTCTCCCATGTCGACACCGTCTTTCTCCGCAGGCTCTACGTGCTCGTGTTCATCCCCCACGACACGCGCCTCGTGCGGATCGCCGGCGTCACCGCCAAGCCGGTCACCGAGTGGGTGGCCCAGCAGGCCCGCCACCTCTCGATGAACCTCGCCGAACAAGCGAGCGCGCTGAAGTTCCTCATCCGCGACCGCGACACCAAGTTCACCGGTTCTCTCGACGCCGTCGTCGTCGCCGACGGCATCAAGATCCTAAAGAGCCCCGTCCGGGCGCCCCGGGCGAACGCCATCTGCGAGCGCGTGATCGGCACCATCCGGCGCGAGTGCCTCGACCGGATGCTCATCCTCGGCTGCCGCCACCTCGAAGCCGTCCTCGCCGAGTAGGTCGAGCACTACAACGTCCACCGCCCCCCGCTCCCTCAGCCAAGCTGCGCCATCCGCACTGGACTCGACTCCAGAGCACAACACCGACTCAGATCTCGCCAGGCTACGAAGAACCGATCGTCTGGGCGGCCTCATCCACGAGCACCAGATCGCCGCTTGAACTGGGCGGACGGAGTTCTCGACACCCACAGGGTAACGCGAGGGCCGATCGCGAAACTGCACGTCAGCGGCTCGCGCCATGGCGGAGTGGCGCGCGAATCCAAAGCTTGCGGTGGAGGTGCGTTTCCCGTATTCGAACCATGGCCTGTTGCGTGAGCAACTCAGCCAGCTCGTAGGTGACCTGGATCGGGCTTGAGGCGGCATAGCTGAGTCGAACTGCGCTTCTGATCGGGGCGACGGCGTCCCAGGGTCATGGACACCGACCGTATGATTCGAGCATGGCCAGGACGCGGAACCCTTGGCTGGGGCCAGCATCGCGTCCCGTCGCGATCCCTGACGACATTGACGACGCGACCCTTCTCAAGGCGTCCGGCGTCGTCGAGCTACCCCTCCATATCTCCTGGAGCGAGCCGTCTCTGGCCTACGACCTGAGCCGGCGCGCCGATCGCCTCCGCGTCTACGAGCAGGTGCTGCGCGAGGGGACTGAGGATGACGTCCGCTACTACGTCGATGTCGAAGAGCTCGCGAGGGTGTTCGATGAGCTCGTCCTCCCGCCGTACGTCCGCGCCGCGTGGTCGGAGTGGTTCCGCCATGGACGGGATCGACCTTGAGTGCTGAACCCACTGCAAGAACGCGTCGCGCGGATCGTCGCCGGGCTGGCCGAGGCTGAGGGCTTCGCCCTGGCCGGTGGCGCTGCGCTCATCGTCCGGGGTGATGTCGACCGTCGAACTCGGGATCTCGACTTCTTCGGCCCGAGTGCCGTCGCTGTCGACCGGCTCGTCCCGGCTGTCGAACGAGCCCTTCTCGATGACGGCCTACGCGTCAGGCGGGAGATCGACCACTCCGGCTTCGCCCGGCTGCTTGTGGCGGACGGCGAGGACCGAACCGAGGTTGATCTCGGAAGCGACGCACGCCTGTTTCCCGTCGAGGAAGGCCCCGGCTTTCCTCTGCTATCCGGCGAAGAGCTCGCCGTCGACAAGTTGCTCGCCCTTTTCCGACGTGCCGAAGCCCGCGACTTCGTCGACCTCATGGCTGTGGCTGATCGCTACGGACTCGACCGGCTGCTCGATCTCGCGGCCGAGAAGGATCGCGGCTTCGACGTGAAGGTGTTCGCCGAGATGTTGGGCAGGATCGATCGCCTGCCGAGGGCGGCGTTCCCGCTCGACGACACGCGGTACGAGGCGCTCCACGTGGCCGTCGGTACCTGGAAGGACCGTGCGCTTTCCTATGCCCGAGAGCGGGAGCGCATTCACGGCGTCCGTCGCGATCGAGGTCCCGACCTCGGGCTCGGTCGGTAGTCCCGCCATCGAGCGGGTCTGGAGTCAGTTCGATTCCCCTCGACACTGGCCTGGGCGCGTTGGCCCGACCAGCGACGACGTCGAACAAAGATCGAGTGGAGGTGAGTGGAGGTGACATCACGTACTCGCGCGGCTTCAAGCCTCGGATCCTGCGAATGTGCTGGTCATGGGCTCTGCATAGGGCACTGCCCCAGGGCAGTGCCTGCTCAGGTTTGGAGCATGTGGCGATAATCGTCGAGGTCGTTCGCCTCTCCGGAGATCAGGGTGGGCCCAGCTCCGCCAGGAGGGTCTCGACCGTCCAGGTCGGACAGCCACAGCCAAGAAAGTCGTTGTCGGCAGTCAGGATCGCGACGTCGAGGGCGAGGGCCAGCGCGACCGGTGCCCAGTCGCCGGGATCGCGTGGCACACGCCGGCGGGCGGCGTTCTCCATATGCTCGTAGAACCTGCGCGGCACGACTTCGATCACATCTCCCTCCACGAAGTCGTGCACGATCCTCAGCAGCTGCTGGCCCTGGTCGCTCGTCAGCCGGCCTTGACCCAATATCCATAAGTTAGAGTCACACCGTGGTAGTTTGGGGACATGCCGCGAGCAGGATGGGTCAAGCCCGAGAACGACCAGCGCCTCTCTGACCACGTGGCGATCGGGGTGCTGACGAGGACCTTCCCCCCAGAGCTGGTCGACGCCGTGGTCCGCGACACGGGCAAGGGGCAGCAGCGCTCGCGCCTACTGCCGGCTCGCCTCGTCGTCTACTACGTGCTTGCAATGGCGCTGTTCTCCTCCTCTGGCTACGAGGAGGTGATGCGCAACCTCGTCGAGGGCCTGGCCTGGGAGTCAGGTTGGCAGCAACGATGGGAGGTGCCGAGCCAGCCGGCGATCTCCCAGGCACGCGCCCGCCTCGGCGACAAGCCCCTGGTGGAGCTCTTCGAGCGGGCCTGCCTGCCCTTTGCCACGCCTGTCACCCCGGGCGCCTTCTTCCGCACCTGGCGGCTCATGTCCATCGACGGCAGCTGCCTGGACCTTGCGGACACGCCCGAGAACGACAAGGCGTTCGGGCGGCCCGGCTCGGGTCGCGGACAGGGCGTCGGCGCCTTCCCCCAGCTTCGCATCGTCGGGCTCGCCGAGACCGGGACCCACGCCCTTGTCGGCGCCGCGATCGGTGCCTACAGCAATGGCGAGACGACCCTTGCCCGCGAGCTGCTCGGGCGCATCGGCGAGGGGATGCTTGTCTTTGCAGATCGGAACTTCTTCGGCTTCGAGCTCTGGAACGCGGTACGTGGCCGAGGCGCCGAGCTGTGCTGGCGGACCAAGTCCAACCACTCCTTAGCAGTCGAGCAGCGCCTCGACGACGGCTCGTACCTAAGCCACGTCCACGCCAAAAACGACCGCAGGGCGACGAAGAACCCCGTCCTGGTACGTGTCGTCGAGTACGAGCTCGACGACCCTGGCCGGCCGAAGAGCGCGGACACTGACTACCGCCTCATCACCACCATCACCGACCCGAGCCTCGCCCCGGCGCGCGAGCTCGCCGCGCTCTACCCCGAGAGGTGGGAGTTCGAGTCGACCCTGGGCGAGCTGAAGACCCACCAGCGCGGCCCGCGCGTAGTGCTGCGCTCCAAAACCCCAGCAGGCGTCCGCCAGGAGGTGTACGGCTACCTCTGCACGCACTACGCGATCCGCGCGCTCATGGCCGAGACCGCCGAGCACAACGGCGTCGACCCCGACCGAGTGAGCTTCAAGGGCGCGTTGCACGCGGCGCGCCGCAGCGTTCGCCAAGGCCTCGGCGTGGCGAGCCACGCCCTCGCCGCCGGCCTCCGCGCTGCCGTCGCCGAGCTCGGCGACCAACTCCTTCGCGAGCGGCGCCTGCGCTCAGCGCCACGGGTCGTGAAGCGCAAGATGAGCAGCTACCCGGTGAAGCGCCCCGACCACAAGAACTGGCCCCAGCCCACCCGGACCCCGGTGGAGGCCGTCCGAGTCATCGGAGCTTAACTTATGGGTATTGGGCCTTGACCGACGATGGCAGCGACGCGCTTGTCGAGCTCGTGCTGCGCTTCGTCCCACTGGTCTTCTGCGACCAGGCACTGTAGGTCTGGTCGTGCGAGGAGCTCCCGGCCGCGGCGACGCAACAGCTCAGCTACGAGCACGTTGGCGTCGACGACGACGATCATCCTGGCAGCGGCCGGCGCAGGTCGAAGAGCTCCGACAGCTCCTCCTCGGTCATCCCCGTCTCGGCAAGAATCTCTTCGACCGAACGACCGAGCTGCTCGAGGGCACGCCGTGCCTGCTCCCGATCGGCTTCGACGGGGATGTAGAACCCGATCACCTGGCCGTGCTTGCTCACGGCTACCGGGTCGGAGCCTGACAGGTACATGGTCGCGTGGTCCCGGAACTCCCGGACCCCCACGTTTTTCAAGTTCGGCATTGTGGTCACCTCGTGGTCACATCATACCAGAACCTTGAATCGTCCAACAACCGGATCCTCGGCTTGGCCAGCCACAATCGGGGGTGCCGATCCTGCCGGACTGTGGCTCTCAGTTGCATCTATCGCCTTGTCCGCCGCGCCGTCGAGCTGTTCGGGATCCTCCGGCTAGACGACGCCAGGGACGCAGAGATCCTGGTGCTCCGCCATCAGCTTGCGGCCTTCGCCGGCAGGTCGCCAGGCCCCGCTTCACCTGGTCGAACCGGGCGATCATCGCCACCATGGCCAAGCTGGTGCCTCGCGAAAAGTGGGCGTCGTTCCTCGTCACCCCCGACACGATCCTGCGATGGCACCGGGCCCTCGTCCGGCGACACCGGACCTACCCACACCGCCGGCCAGGGCGGCCGCCTCTTCGGAGCGAGACCGTCGAGCTGATCGTGCGCCTGGCGAGGGAGAACCCGCG
>JAJZMD010000093.1 GCA_021803085.1 Actinomycetes bacterium | reverse complement strand
GACCACCTACGTGGTCCAGCGGGGCGACACCCTCTGGGGCATCGCTGAGCGAGAGCTGGGCGACCCCCTGCGCTGGTCCGAGATCTACCAGCTCAACGTCGGCCGACCCCAGCCCGGCGGGGCCACGCTCAGCGACCCGCACTGGATCGACCCCGGCTGGACCCTCCTCCTGCCCGCCGCCGCGACCCCTGCTCTCGTCGCTCCGGTCGCGCCATCGACCACGACCCCGCCAACAGCGCCGAGCCCTCCGGCACCGCCCGACCCGCCGCCGGCCCACACCCCTGCGCCGAGCACCACCAGCCCGTCGTCCACCGTGCCCGCCCGCCGCCCCGCCGAGCCGCACGCCACCAACGGATCCGCCTACCACACGACTCGTGGCGGCGAACCGGTCCGCCTCCCTTCCGGGTCAGTCGTGGCCGGCTCGTTCGCCGCCGGAGTCCTCGCCACCGTCGCCCTCGGGCGCCTCCGTAGGCGCCACGCCTACCGCTACCGTCCCCCCGAGCCCGGCCGGGACCTCACCTCGGTCCCGCTCCGGCCGACCCTGCACCACCTGGCCCGGGCCGCACGACCCGACGACGAGGACACCACCGCGCCCGACCAAGAGACGGTCCCGGTGTTCCCCGTCGACGTCGACGAGCGACGCCTGGACCCCGGCCGGCTCGAGATCGGGACCCGCGAGGGCGCCGCGGTCACCGTCGAGGTCACCGACCTGTCCGGGACCGCGCTCAGCGGACCGGCGGTCGACGACGTCGCCCGCGCCCTCCTCGCCGGCCTGCTGGTCCGGGCCGTCCCCGGCGCCACCGAGATCCTCCTCACCGACGACCTGGCCAACCGGCTGCTGCCCGGTATCGGCCCCGACCGGTCCCTGCGGCGCGCCGAAGGAACCGACCACGTCGCCCGGGTGGTCGAAGCCGAGCGGATCGCCCGCACCCGGCGCATGGCGGCAGCCGACGCACCCGACGCCACCCGTTTCCGCCACGACAACCCCGAGAACCCGCTCCCGCTCCTGGTCGTGCTCCTCGACCGGGTGCCGGCCGAGTCGCACGGCCGATGGGCGGCGCTGCTCGCCGACGCGCCCCGCCTCGGCATCGCCGCGCTCTTCCTCGACGACTCGCCGCTCGCCGCCACCCGCATGGCCCTCGACGCCAACGGGACGGTGACCGTGGTCGACGGTGGCGGCCAGTCGCGCTTCCTCGACGGTGCGGCCCTCTACCGGCTGCGAGCCGACGAGGCCGCCGAGCTCCTCGCCGCCGTCGTCGACGCCAACCAAAACCCCGACGAGGACGACGACGTGGCCGACGCTAAGGGCTCGGTCACCCCGCTGCACCCCGCCAGCGGCGACCCCGATCCGGTCCCCGAAGACCCTGGCGTCTGGCCCGTGCCCTCCGACGACGAGGCCGACGCCGTACGGCCGATCGTCGTCGAGATGCTCGGCCCGTTCCGCCTCGCCGTCCACGGCGAATCGATCACGTCCGGGCTGCGGGGCCGGGCCAGGGCGCTGCTCACCTGGTACCTGCTGCGCCCCGAGGGCGCCACCAGCGACGAGGCGGTCGAGGCGCTGTGGCCCGACACCAGCCCCGACCAGGTCCGCCGCCAGTTCTGGCGTCCCTTCGGCGATCTGCGCACCAGGCTGCGCAGCACCGGCGACACCAGCCTGGAAGTGCTGGAGAAGACCGGGGAGCACTACCGCCCCAACCCGAGCGAGATCGCCTGCGACCTGTGGGCCTTCCAAGCCGCGCTCGCCGACGCGGCACGAGCGGGCGACGACGAGACCGCCAGGGCGGCGCTACGCCGGGCGGTCGAGACCTACCGAGGCGACCTGCTCTCCGGTGTCGGCTACTCCTGGGTCGAGCCGGTCCGCCAAGACCTCCACCGCCGAGCCCTCGACGCCCACCTCCGGCTGGCCGAGCTCGACGACCGTGCCGGCCGCCCCGAACTCGCCGTCGAAGTCCTGGAGCGGGCCATCGACCTGGACCGCTACGCCGAAGAGCCCTACCGCCGCCTCATGGCCCTCCACGCAACCCACGGCCGCCCCGACGCCGTCACCGCCACCTGGCAGCTGCTCCGGCGCCGCCTCGCCGACCTCGATGTCGACATGGACGAGACCACCGCCAACCTCTACCGCAGCCTCACCAGCCCCACCGCGCCTCAGCCCTCCCGCTCCGTCCGGCTGTCGTCGTGACCCGAGCCGGCGCGTTCCCCGGCCTCGACAGGCCTGGTCGCATCGCCGGCACCGCCTTTGCCGGCATGGTCATCGAGGCCGTCGTCGTGTGGCGCTTCGGGTGGTCGCCGCCGCTCGCGGCGTACAGCTACCTCGCTCTGACCGGCGCCGTCGTGAGCGCCACTGACCTCGCCGCCAGACGCGTCCCCAACCGGGTCGTGCTTCCCGCGTACCCGATCACCGCAGCCCTCCTCGTGGCGGCTTGCCTGCCGACGGGGCCGTGGTGGCCGCTCGCCCGAGCCGGTATCGCCGCCGCGGTCCTCGGCGGGTTCTACCTCGCGCTCGGTCTCGCGTTTCCCGCCGGCATGGGTCTCGGCGACGTGAAGTGGGCCGGTGTCCTCGGCGCCTACCTCGGGTGGCTCGGCTGGTCCGCGATGGTCGACGGCACGCTCATCGCGTTCATCGCCGCCGCTGGCGCTCTCGTCGTCGCCCGTGCTTTCGGGCGGCGCCGGGCGAGCCTTCCGATGGCGCCGTTCATGACCCTGGGCGCGGTCGCCGCCGTGCTCGCCACCAAATAGGCGATATCGACCCGCGAGAGCCGGAGCTCAGCGAGCGGCGTCGCCGATCATGTCAGCCAATGCCAGGTTCGCCACCATCCGGGCCAACCGCCGGCCGGGCGAGGCTCCCAGCACCACGACCCGCACCCCCGCGCCGCCCAACTGGGCCGCCAGCGCGCTCTGCTCTCGACGGTTCGGGGAAAGCCGCCCGTACCCGTCGACTGCCACCAGGTCGACCCGGCCGGGCGCCTCGGCAACCAGCCGGGACAGCCCCGGCCTACCCACGCCGAAGCCTTGGTCCCCGTAGGTGGCGACGTGCTGCCAGCCCGGCTGGCGAGCAATCTGCGCCGCCAGGTTGTTCACCTGCCGATCCAGCCCGGCCCGACCGGCCCTACCTGGCGCCTCCCGGCCGTAGATCGCCACTCGCCACATGCCGCCCACCTCCTGCTGTCGGGCACGCGCGCGATGAGACCTCCGTTCATCTGGCAAAGCAAGCCGCAGTCCGGTTTCATGGCTCCTGTGCGGGATGCCCGCTCGTCGAAGAAGAGGTTCCCGACGCGGGCGGGGGTGTGACGGGACGACGGTCGCTGGTGCCACCCCTGCGGAGTTCATCGAACATGCGTTGATAGTCCATCGGGGGCGGTTCGCCGCGGAGCTCAGCTTGTGGCGGAGTCCGTCGGACGCAGATCGGCCGTCGGTCCGCGAGGCCGCGACGATCCACCGTCGGCCTCAAGCGCCTTGGTAGCCTGGCTTCCTCCCATCTTGTTTGTGCTCCTCTATGAGGTGAATCATGAGGGACGTATCAGCGTCGCCATCCGGTCTCGCTGGGTCGCCCAGCGAGTTCTCTGGTGACGCTTCCCAACTGGCCCGAGCTGTCGACATCCAAGGCGCTCAGTTCGCCTGGTTGCTCGGCGCAGGGGCATCGGCGATGTCGGACATCCCAACTGCGGGTGCCTTGATCCTGCGCTTCAAGCACGAGTTGTACTGCTCAGCGCATCAACTCGATGTGCAGGACATCGACCCAGCGGAGTCTCGCACCCGAGCATCCATCGAGGGCTACTTCGACGGACGCAACGGTCTACCACCGCTCGGTGACCCCGAGGAGTACTCGGTCGCCTTCGAGGCGGCCTATCCGTCGGCAGAGTTGCGCGCCGACTTCATCGCGGACCTGTGCCAGGGCCGTGGTCCGAACTATGGCCATTACGTGCTCGCCGCCCTGATGGCCGCTGGTCGGCTGCAGGTTGTCTTCACCACCAACTTCGATGACCTTGTCGAGGCGGGCGCGCACTCGCTCTTCGAGCTGGCCGGGATCACTCCACGTCCGTCGTTAGTGGTGGCTGGCCTCGGTGAACCCGACGTTGCCTCGCGGGCACTGCAGAAGGGTTCGTTTCCGCTGGTCGCCAAGCTCCACGGTGACTTCAGATCGGTCCGACTGAAGAACTCCGTCGATGAGCTCGCGTCGCAAGACGCCGAGATGCGGCACGTGCTCCGTAGCGCGTGCGGACGATGTGGACTGATCGTTGCCGGCTACAGCGGGCGCGACGCCTCGGTCATGGACGTCCTGACCGAGGCGCTCGACGATAAGGGCTCATTCCCCACCGGTATCTATTGGTGCCACCGGCCGACCGATCCGCCCGCACCGGAGGTGCTCGACCTTCTCGCCAAGGCACGGGCCGTCGGGCGCAGCGCGTTCGCCGTCCCGGTCGACAACTTCATCGAGCTGACGAGCGCCATCGAACGCGGTGTTCGCCTTGCCGACAATCTCCGCACCTGCCTCAAGGTACGGCGCCCACCGGCCCCGCTGGTACCTGCACCGATCCCGACCGGTCCGACTCGTCCTTTCCCGATCCTGCGCTTCAACGCGCTTCCTCTCGTGGACCTACCGCGCCAGGTGCGGTGTCTAGACGAGCAGTCGCCATGCGAGCTCGCCGACGTCCAACAGGCGGTCCGTACCAATCGGGTCCGTGGACTCGTGGCCCGCCGCTCGGGCGGCCAACTCGTCGCGGTCGGTCACGAGCAGCAGCTCTCCCACGCGCTGCGCCCCCTCCGGGTGAGCTTGAGCGATCGGACCGAAACCGTGGACTGGGACGCCGCGTTCACTGATCCCGCCGACCTTGGTTTGGCCCTCGATGCTCTTACCCTCGGGCTCGGCAGGACCGAAGGCCTCCGCCATGTCCTGGCCCGGCGCGGCCACCAGGTAAGGGTGGCCGACCCGAAGGCGTCCACGCTTGCTCGTCTCAAGTCGGCATGCGGCGGCACGCTCTCGGGGACGATCCCAAAGACGTCGCTGTCGTGGGCCGAAGCAGCCGGGCTGACCATCGAGCGGCGAGATGGGACGTGGTGGTTGCTCGTGGTGCCAGAGGTCTGGGTGTCACCCCCCAAGGACCGCTCAGCCCAGCGAGCCGAGCAGGTGGCGGCTGGGAGCTTTGTCCAGCAGAAACGGGCTACCCGGTACAACAGCGCGACCAACACGATCCTGGACGCCTGGGTGCGCCTTCTGTCCGCCGGCCTCGGTCCGCGCCAGGTGAAGACGTGGAATCTCGGACCAGCAGAAGGGATCGATCCGATCTTCGAGATCGACGGGCACACGGCCTTCAGTCGACCGCTGCGCATCGCTGGCCGAGTCGGGGAGCATGGGCTGTGAGCGCCGAGCTCCATGGCTACAGCGAGCTGGCAGAACCGGACCTCGCATTCGACCCCACCGATCGCTCGCAGGTCGCGGTCAATCCGCTCGTCGGCCTGAGCAACCACGGTCCCTTCTCGGCGCGGGCGTTCGCCACCGCGCCCTTCATCATCCGTATCGCCCTGCTCGCCTCCCAAGACGACCTACCTCGCTTACGTGAACAGCTGAACGATCTCGTCCGCTCCCACAAGCCGCACGAGCGCCGCGAGTACCTGCCCGACTGGCCTGGGTTCGAGCCGGTATTTAGGGCCAAGCTCAAGCCGGCGGAAGAGCCGGCCCAGATCCCGCTACCCGCGAACCTCGATGGCGACCTTGCGGCCGCCGCGAACCCTCGGGAGCACCTCGCCCGGGTGCTCGCCGAGGGGCTGCGCAAGCTTGCCATCGTCCGAGATCGCTTCGCCGTCGTGGTCTTCTACCTTCCGTCGAGATACGAGCCCTTCTTCGAGGA
>JAJZMD010000170.1 GCA_021803085.1 Actinomycetes bacterium | reverse complement strand
ACGTAGACGGTGCGGGCCTCGTCGTCGATCCGGTAGCGGACGCGGTACTCGCCCCGACGGGCCCGCCACTGCCCCTCAAAGGGCTTGCGCAGCGGCGCTCCCACTCGGCGAGGATCCTCCGCCAACGGCCCGAAGACGAACTCGATGCATGCCGCGGCGGCCGACTCGGGCAGGCGCTCGGCAAGGCGCCGCGCCGCGCTCTTGGCCACGACGACCCGGAAGCTCACCGGCGACTACGGGCGCTGGCGTCGGGCGACGAGGTCTCGCACCGCTCCCTCGTCGAGCACCTCTCCCGCGGCGACATCCGCTTCGGCTGCCCGCAGGCGGTCCTGGGCGTCGGGGTCGGCAAGCAGCTCGAGGGTGGCCTCGATCGACTCGAGGTCGTCGGCGGCGACGAGCACCACGTACTCGCGCCCGTTCTTGGTGATCCGAACCCGCTCGTGGGTGGCCGCCACCTCTTCGGCGATCTCGGACAGGCGGGCCTTGACCTCCGACAGCGGCAACGTGCTCATCGACCAGAATTATAGTCCACTGGCGGTGATCGGGCTCTCGCCGGGGCGGGCGCGCGGGGTGCCCGACGAGGCGGGTCACGCCGGCGCGGTCGGGACGAACCCGATGCTCTTCAAGGCGGCGAGGCGGCGCTGGTGCATGCGGCGCAGCAGCGGGTGGAGGGTGTCGTGGTAGTCGTGGACCTCGACACTGGTCTTGTCCGGCAGGGCGCGGGTGACGCGCCCGACGTACTGGACGACCCGGCTGCGCCCCGAGATCGGGAAGGCCAGGAACAAGGTGTCGAGGATGGGAAGGTCGAAGCCTTCACCGAGGTAGGCGCCGGTGGCGAGGAGGAGGATCGGGGCACCGCCGCTGCGCAGCCCGTCGAGGACCGCCGCGTGGCGCTTCTTCCCGGTGCCGCCCTTGAGCACGGCCGGGTCGAGGCCGTGGCGGCCGCTGAGCTCGGCTCGGAGGGCTTCGAGATGCTCGGTGCGGTCGGTGAAGACGAGGACGTTGCGTCCGCGACGGTGGGCGTCGGCGACGTCGACGCAGATCTGGCGGATGCGCTCGGCGTCGGCGGCGACCAGGCCGAGGACGGCCTGGAAGCCGGCGTCCTCCGGGGCGTCGGGGTCGGTGAGGGTGTCGTGGACGACGAGGTCGCGGCGGGTGAGCACCGTCGCGGCGTCGTCGCTCATCGTGTGGCGGGTGGGTCCGAGCTGCATGTGGAGGATGCCTTCGAGGCCGTCACGGCGGCGGGGGGTAGCAGTCAAGCCGACCCAACGGCGGTTGGTGGCGGCGCGGACGCAGCGCTCGAAGGTCACCGCCGGCAGGTGGTGGCATTCGTCGACGACGACGAGGCCGTAGCCACAGAAGACCTCGGCAGCGTCGTCGCGCCGGGCCAGAGTCTGGAGGGTGACGAGGTCGACGATCCCGCTGCGGCGGGTCCGTCCGGCGCCGAGCTGGCCGATCTCGCGCCGCTTCAGGCCGAGCAGGTCGCCGAGGCGTCGGCGCCATTGCTCGGCGAGGGGCCTGGTGTGCACCAGAACCAGGGTCGGCGTGGCAAGGCGGGCGATGAGGGCGCAGGCCATCACGGTCTTGCCCGCGCCCGTGGGCGCCACGAGGATCCCAAGGTCGTGGCCGGCGAGCGCCTCGACGGCCTCGGTCTGGGCGGCGCTGAGCTGGCCGGTGAAGGTGAACGCTCGGGTGGGCGCCGTCAGGCGCCGGTCGTCGACCTCGAGGCGGCTGCCGGCCGCCTCGACGACCCTCGTGGCGTCGTCGAGCAGGCCGCGGGGGAGGTAGAGGCGGTCGAGGTCCTCGTCGTAGCAGCGGACCATCCTCGGGGTGTTCCACGTCGAGAGCCGCAGCTGCTCACGCTGGTGGAACTCGGGATTGTGCAGCGAGGCGAGGTGCTTGAGGGACGCGACCAGCGCCGGCGGGAGGCCGATCCGGTCGACCGCCAGCATCGCCTCAAGGGTGGCAGTGACCACCGGCGGGGCCGGCGGCCCGGGACGCCTCGATCGGACCATGTGGGCCGGCCCGGCCGTACCCGGGCCGGCAGCGACCCGGATGGCGTTGCCGATGCTCCTCGCATCGACAGCAGAGAGGCGGCGGACCGACGAAAGGAAGGCCCACTGGTCGGGCCAGGGCTCCATCGACGCCGGGTCGAGGAAGGCCGTGTTGCCGATCTTGCGCGAGCTGCCCTGGAGCGGGAGGGCGATCAGGTTCCCGAAGCCCTTCTGGGGCACGAAGTCCTGGGAGGGGAAGAGCCGGTCGTAGCTCGTGAGGTCGACCTCGGCGCGAACCGCCATCGTCTCTCGCAACAGCCCGGTCCCGAGCCGGCGGGCGACGGCAGCCTCGACCGGCTCATCGAAGAACACCCAGACGTGCGCGCCGTTGCCCGAGCGTGACCGCTCCAGGCAGGCGGGCACGCCGGCGTCGTTGCAGACCTCGAGGAAAGCCAACGCGTCGAGCGCCCAGCTGCCCTTGTCGAAGTCGCAGGCGAGGAACCAGCAGCGGTCGCCGTCGATCAGCGGGTAGACCCCCGCCGTGACGCGCCCCGAGAGGTGCGCGCTGAGAACCGCGTCGTCGAGCGGGGCGTACTGGCGAGGGCCTTGAGACCTGCGCCCGTCGAGGGTCACCGGCGACCACCCGGACCGCTTCGTGGACCGGTTCTCCCAGCGCTCGGCGAAGACGTCGGACCGGCCAGCGAACAGCGCCCGGAAGAGACGGACCTTGTCCTCCGGCGAGGAGCTGGCATCCACCTCGCCCACAGCCGCCTCGCCGGCGGGGAACAGCCGCGGGGCACGCGCGGAGCGATGCACCCCCGTCCCGCTCAGCTCCGACGCAGCCGGCTCGGCCAGGCCGGCGCGGAGACGGCGGTTCTCCTCCTGCAGCTGCGCGACCTGCGCTCGCGCCGCCGCCAGCTCCGCCCGCAGGCGCTCGACCTCGGCGACCACCCCCGCGCCCGACGGCTCGGTTACCCCTTCACCGTTCCCCTCGGCGGTCCGCCCTGCCCCGACAGCTCTCGCGCCGCCGGGTCCCGCGGGCCTCATCGCTCGGGCCAGCTCCGGCCGGCCAGGCGCCGGGCGGAGAACGGGTCGAGCCCGAGCCAGCTCCGGTACGCGGCGTGCAGCCACGCCGCGACGCTTCCGGGCTCGAAGCGCACGTCGGTGAGCGACACCACGCCGGCGCGCCTGCCCTCGTGACCGCAGCGCGCGACGAGCCCGCGGCGCTCGTCGCCCTCGGCGTCGAAGCGGAGGACCTCGACGGGAAGGTCCAGCACCGTGGCCGAGCAAGGCACCTGCACCTCCTCGGAGAAAGCGGTGAGGAACGCCGTGAGCTGCTCCTCGGAGCCGTGGGCGTCGACGGTGATCGACTCGATGAGCTCGCTCAGCCCTGGCGGCGGCACGACCGCGAAACTACGCGGCACTCCGGCACTGGTGAGGACGCGCGGGTCTCCTCGCGACCGACGAGAGATCCTGCGCGGGGCAGACCTACCACCTCAACCCCTGGATCATCTTCGCCGTGGCTTCGGCGGCCGCCAACGCTGGCGACAATGTGGGCTTCTGGATCGGGGACAAGGGCGGCTACCGCCTGGCCAAGCGCCACGGGAAGAAGGTGCGCCTCCACGAACGCAAGCTCAAGGTCGGGCGCTACGTCTTCGACCGCCACGGCACCAAGGTGGTCTTCTTCGGCCGCTTCGTCTCGATCTTTCGGACCTACGCCGCCTTCTTGGCCGGGACGAGCTGGATGCTCTGGTGGCGGCTCCCCCCCTCGAACGCCGCCGGTGGCATCGTGTTGGCAGCGATTTACACCTTCGCCTTCTACCAAGCCGGCACGACGCCGCACACTTGGTACGGTAACCGACATCGGTTGTCGATGTCGGAGGTCGATGTGGACGTGGTGCGTGATTTCCAGCGGGGAGCGGTCCGTCTGCATGTGCTGCACCACGCAGCCGAGGGGCACGTCAGCGGGGTGTGGCTGTCCGATGAGCTCGGCCGCCACGGCTACCGGATCTCGCCGGGGACCCTGTACCCGCTCCTGCACGACTTGGAGGACGCCGGGCTGCTGGTGTCCCACGAACAGGTGGAGCGCGGCCGGGTGCTGCGCTACTACGCCGTCACCGATGAGGGGCGGCGCACCCTGGCCGACGCTCGGGCGGCGTTGGTCGAGCTCGCCCACGAGCTGTTGCCGGCGGCGCAGCGGTCGAAGCTGTCGGCGGGATGCTCGCAGCGATGACGGCGCTCCTGGTCGTGCTGGCGGTGGCATTCGCCTTCAGCATGGGCGCCCACTACACGGGCGCCTGCATGGGCATGCCACGCGCCCTGGGGGCCGTGTCGACCCCTTGGGCGTTGTTGATCATGGCTCCGCTCACCCTCATCGGCGCCACCTTCGCCAGTCATGGCGTGGAGCACACCGTCGGCCGTGACTTCCTCGTCGGTGGTGGCCTCTCGGTGACGGGCCTGGTCATCGTCATCGGGGTCGCGTTCGGGTTGACCAGCGCGTTCAACGCGTTGCGGATCCCGACCTCCACCATCCAGATCCTGGTGTTCAGCGTCGTCGGAGCAGGGCTTGCCGCGGGGATCGGGATCCACTGGTCCACGATCGCCACCCTCGCGGTGATCTGGGTCGCCGCGCCGCCGGTCGCGGCGGGCTCCGGCTATGTCCTCACCAAAGCCCTTGACCGGGTGCCTGAGGTCCGTGTCGAAGCCCAGGCCACCGCCGCCACTCTCGTCGCTGGCCCCGGGGGTCCGGCACCGACAGCGCTGGACGACCCGCCGAGGCCTGCCACCAGCGGGTGGCTCGCTGGCGCACTGGTCACCGTCGGCGCCCTGGCCTCGTTCACCATGGGCTCCAACGATGTCGCCAACGCCACCGGATCCCTCGTCGGCGCTCACACCTTCAACCCGCTCGTCGCCGGTGCCGTCGGCGGCGCCGGGCTCGCCGCCGGGGTGCTCACCTGGGGCCGCCCACTGCTGCGCCGGGTCGCCTTCGAGATCGTGACCGTCGACCGCCCGATGGCCACCGCCGCCCAGCTCGTGCAGGCCGCGGTGGTGCTCGCCGCGGTCGGCTTCGGGTTCTTCACGTCGATGAACCAGGCCCTCGTCGGCGCCATGACCGGCGCCGCCGCCGCCCGAGGACGGCACACCGTCCACGCCGCCACCCTCCTCGGCATCCTGCGCGGCTGGGCCGTCGGTCCCGGGGCCGGTATTGCCCTCGCCTATGCCATCACCCGCGCCGTGGCCGCCGGGGTGGGCGCCCACACCCTCATCGCCAACCCATGAGCAGACCTCGAAGCGGGGGCACCGCCGCCGGCAAGGGAGGCGACGCCGTGCCCGCCAGCTGGGCAGCGGCAGCAGTCGGCGACGGCCGTCGACCGTGCGGGAGGGATCTCAGTGGTGGTGGTGGTTGTTATGCTCGTCTGCGGGAGGCGACGCGCCCGCGCCGCTCGGAGCGCCGCCCATCATCCCGAGCATCTGGCGGCCGCCGGTCCTGAAGAACCGCCACACGAGGGCTCCGACGAGGACGAAGAAGACGAGGTTGAGGATCGTCGTGAAGTCCCAGGTGATGCTCGGGTGGAGGACCGTGGCGTTGCGGGTAGTGGGCACGAGCCCGGCGGCGCCGAAGAGGAGCTCGACGGCGTAGCCGGCCAGCGCCATCGTCGCGTAGAAGACGCCCAAGATGACAAGCGTCATCTTCGTCCCGTAGTACTCGTATGGAGCCCTTGTCCGACGTGGTGAGTAGCGGGAGGGAACCTCCCCCTCCCGCTCTCGCAGAACCGTACGTGACAGTCTCCCGTCATACGGCTCCCACAGTCCGGCGTGTCGGTGAGGCGAGGAGGTGCCAGTGGGCGAAGAGCGTCGG
>JAJZMD010000219.1 GCA_021803085.1 Actinomycetes bacterium | reverse complement strand
ACTCGGTTTCTGCCGATCTCCCAGTTATGCCGCGCGTGACGCGTCGACCCTGGTCACCCGGCCGATTGAGGTGATCCACGCGGCATAATTCAGAGAGCTTCGAGGAAGGCAAGCAGTGCGTCGGGCGGTTGGTAGCGACGATGCCGGCCGCCTCGAGACGCTGCAGTGCGGCCGAGGGCGCGCTCTTTCATCGACATGTCGCCATGGAGATAGATCTGGGTCGATTCGAGCTTTTCGTGACCCAGGAAGAGACCGATCACCGCGATGTCGTTGCCCGCTTCGAGCAAGGACATCGCACAAGTGTGCCTGAGCGTGTGCGGAGTCACGTGCTTGTCGGCGAGCGTCGGACATGTTGTCTGAGCGCGCCGGACGTGCTTGGCGACGAGGCGCTGCACGGCGTCGGCGCTGAGGATGTTGCCGCGAAGGGACGGGAACAGGGGATCGAGTGGCTCGCCCTTGCGTTCGTCCAGCCACGCCCGCAGGGCGGCGCCTCCCTCCCGCCGTAGCGGGGTGGACCGCTCCTTCCTGCCCTTGCCGCGGCACGTGACGTACGCACCGGTCCCGAGGTGGACGTCTGCGCAGCACAGCCCCGTCAACTCCGAGAGCCGCAGACCAGTCTCGATGGCCACAATGAGGAGGGCGTGATCTCTTCGCCCGGCCCAGGTGGACTGGTCCGGAGCCCCGAGCAGCGCCTCGACCTCGCGCCGGTCGAGGAAGGTCATCGCTCTTGCGTCCGAACGCTTCTCAGGGATAGCGAGCACCTGGGCGATGAGCTCGGCGTGCTCGGGATGCCGGTAGGAGGCGAAGCGGTAGAAGGAACGGAGCGCAGCGAGGCGGGCGTTGCGGGTGCGGACGGCGTTGTGGCGATCGCGCTCGAGGTGGTCGAGAAAGCCCGAGACGAGGTTCGCGTCGAGGTCCGCGAAGTCGAGCTCGGAGGGCTCCTTGTCGACAACGGTCCGTGCATAGACGAACAGCAGGCGGAAGGCGTCCCGATAGGTGATGATCGTGCGCGGGCTTGCTCGGCGCTGCGCGCCGAGACGGGTGACAAAGAACGCCTGGAGCGTCGGCGCGAGCGCGCTCATCGTGACCGCTCCTCGACCCGAGAGCTCGCCAGTTCGAACAGCTCAGGCGTAGCCGAGAGATACCAGTACGTAGACGTCGGGCTCACATGGCCGAGATAGGCCGACAACGACGGCAACCACGCTCCGACGTCGGCACCGGATCGGTGCCAGCGCACGAGCGTCTCGACCGCGAACCGATGTCGCAGGTCATGGGGCCGCGGCCCGCCACGACCCGAGATCAGCGGATCACCGACGCCGGCGTCGCGTACGAGGCGAGCGAAGGTCCCCTCGAAAGTCCGGTGGGCGAGCCGCCTGCCCGCGGCGGAAAGGAAGAAACTCGAACGGTCAAGCGGGCTCGGGCAGAGCTGGTCACGTCGGTTCGCGTAGCTGCCGAGGGCCTCGACGGCGCTCGGGTGTAGCGGCAGGAGGCGCGTGCGGCCGAACTTCGACGACACGACGGTGACGACCCCGACATCGAGATCGACGTCGTCGCGGTCGAGCCGGATCGCCTCGCCCCCGCGCATGCCGGTGACCGCAAGCAGGCCGATCACCGCTTCGTAGGTCGCACCACGGAGCGCAGGCACGAGCGCACGTGCCGCATGCAGCAGCGCGGCGATCTCGTCCTCGGTGTAGAGGTAGGGCCTTGCCCGGCGCGTCCCGGATCCCAGCAGCTCTGGGGACGGCACCTCGCAGGGGACATCGAGAGCCCGCAGATACTTGGCGAAGCCCCGCACGGCCCCGAGGCGCTGGGCGTGCCAGGAGTGGCTCGTCCCACCCGGGGCGGTTGCCCAGCGAAGCG
This sequence comes from Actinomycetes bacterium, assembly GCA_021803085.1. Lineage (GTDB taxonomy): Bacteria > Actinomycetota > Acidimicrobiia > Acidimicrobiales > RAAP-2 > JAJYVT01. The sequence goes on along the minus strand of JAJZMD010000219.1, from coordinate 4,008 downwards.
AGCCGTCGACCGTCACGGTCGAAAGCCCCTCCTCGTCGGCGAACGCGACGAAGCTCGAAAGGATCCGCTCCTCGCCCACGAGCTTGAAACCGAGAGAGCGCCGGAGCGCGAGGTACTCGGCGACCTGCGTGGACAGCGCGCTCATCGGGCACGACCGGGCCATGCCATGGCGAGCTCGCGGAGCGCGACCTCGTCCACCTTCGCGTAGATCTCCGTAGCATCGAGGCTGCGGTGTCGCAGTAGCTGGGCCACCTCGGGCAGAGAGGCCCCTGACCGCAGCGTCTCGGTCCCGAGCGTGTGCCGGAGGCGGTGTGGACCGAAGCGGGGCACGCCAGCCCGATCACAGGCGCGGTAGACGATGGAGCGCACCCCGTAGCGCGAGAGGGCTCCGTAGGGCGCGACCGCCTGGAGGAACATCGCCCGCCCGGCGACCCGAGGCCGCCCATCGCTGAGGTAGAGGGCGATCGCCTCGCCAACGTCGACGGGAAGCGGGAGCTGCTCGGGTCGGCGTGCCTTCCCCTCGATGACGACCGCACCGGCGCGCCAGTCGATCGAGTCGAGCACGAGGCGGGCCACCTCTCCCGCCCGGAGGCCGAGACGCACGAGGAGGAGCAGCACCGCCTTGTCGCGGCGATCGATCGGCGTGGTCTCGTCACAACATTCGAGCAGGCTCTCGGCGGTCGACCTCGCCACTGCTCTCGGAAGGCACTGGTCGTGCCACACCGCCACCGCAGGAACCGCTGTCACGAGCGGCCGGCTCGTCCGGCCGGTCGCATACAGGAACCGAAGATAGGAGCGCAGGGCGCTGAGCAGGTTGCGAGCCGAGGGCAGCGTGAGCCGCTCCACTTCACGACGGACGAGCGCGACGATGGCCTGGGGATCGAGGTCTTCAGGGGCGACCACGCCATCTGGCCACCAGGATGCGGTGAGATGGCGGGCCCAGCGGTCATAGAGCTCCACCGACACCGGCGATAGCCCCCGGGCGTCGACGAGCCAGCGCTCGAAGGCCGTGGTCAGCTCGTCTGCCGCCGTCGTCCGGCGGCGTTCGGGCTCTTCGGGTGCGGCACCCGCTGCTCGTAGGTAGGAGATCAGCGGCCTGGCCGCTCGCGTCGTTACGAGCCACCGGCGGCGCGTTCGGCGTTCGACGAAGAACTCTTCGAGGATCACCGGCGTGAGATCGGAGGCATCGAGGTTCCGCTCGAGCAACCACCTGCTGAGATGCGCCAGCAGATGGGAGTGCAGCTCCACCGGGCCTTCCGCGTAACCCTCCGATCGCATGGCCTCCGCAAACCCATCCCGATAGGGCCGCAAGGGACCCACGACATGCACTGCCAGCCTCGCTGCCATCACCGCTCCTCTCCGTAGTCGGAGAAGAAAGGATGGGCCAGGCGCTCCCGTTATGCCGCGTGGATCACCTCAATCGGCCGGGTGACCAGGGTCGACGCGTCACGCGCGGCATAACTGGGAGATCGGCAGAAACCGAGTTATGCCGATGTCGGCATAACTCGGTCTACGGGCGCAGGAAGCTCTGGCAGGCGGCCCTCAGAGACGGCCTGTGCGTCGGGCGGGACCAGGTGGCCCGCCTCATGCGCCTGGGCAACATGGCTGGCGCCAGGAGGCACAGGAGGCACGTCACGACCAAGCGTGACGACACGGCAGCCCGAGCGCCGGACCTCTTGGGTCGCGACTTCAGCGCCTCGTGCCCGAACTCAAAGTGGGTGTGCGACTTCACCTATGCGCTGACGGCCTCGGGCGTCGTCTACGTCGCCTTCGTCGTCGACTGCTTCTCCCGGCGGATCGTCGGCTGGAAGGCGGCGCGCTCGATGACCAAGGCGCTCGTGATCGACGCGTTGAACATGGCGGCGTGGTCGCGCCGAAACGTCTCGCTCTCAGGCCTCCTCTGCCACAGCGACGCGGGAAGCCAGTACACCTCGGTTGCCTACAGCGAGCGTCTCGCAGACATCGGCGCGGTGCCGTCCATCGGCAGCGTCGGGACAAGCTACGACAACGCTCTCGCGGAGACGACGAACGGGCTCTTCAAGACCGAGCTCTTGTACAACCCGGCGGTCCTCGAGCGACACGGCGGCTCCTGGAGGGGGCTCGCAGATCTCGAGGCGGCGATCTCGGCGTGGGTCGAGTGGTTCAACGAGCGCCGCATCCACGCCGCGCTCTGCTACCGCACGCCTGCCGAAGTCGAGCTGACCTACGCCGCATCACACAAGCACGCGGCGTGAGCTGGCACGAGGTGCACTCACGGGGACTTCGCGCCGAGGCGCTTGGCGCACGGCGCCGCCCCTGCGCGCCGGTGCCAGGTGCCGCCGCCCCATCCGACGAAAATTTCGCCGGCGCCCTGGCGACGAACACACGTTCGTACTTGACCAGAAGGACCACCTGTCGGCGAACCACCTCCATCTGCCCTGGCTTCCACACCACCCAGCACGCCCAGGAACCCCGTTACTACGATGCTCGTCTCCCACCATGTCGGTCGGGAGGTCGAAGCGGAACAGTCTCCGCGAAACCCAGGCCGGTTCAACGAGTGGGAGGTGCTGATCCCCGACCACCACCGTGGCTATGTCACCTGGGAGCGTTATGAACGCATCCAAGACGAACTGCGAGCCAACTGGCGGGCGCCCCGGGGCCACGGCGGCGGAGCGGTCAGAGAGGGCACCGCCTTGTTGCAGGGGCGGATCCGCTGCGGGCGCTGCGGACGGATGATGCAGGTCGGCTATTCGGGAACCAAGGGCGACTGCCCGCGCTATGTGTGTGGGCGCAGCCGCCAGCTCTATGGGACCGAACGGTCCTGCCAGAGCCTCGGGGGCAAGAAGCTCGAGCGTCGGATCCTCGACGAGGTGTTCTCAGTCCTGGAGCCGGCCAGCCTCGTCGCCACGGCGCGGGCGCTGGCGACGGCCGACGACGAGCACCGTCAGCGCCTGGCCGTCTTCGAGCTGGCCGTCGAGCGGGCCCGCCACGGCGCCGATCGAGCCCGGCGCCAGTTCGACGCCGTCGAGCCAGAGAACCGCCTCGTGGCCCGTACGTTGGAGCACGCCTTGGAAGAGGCTCTCGTCGCCCAGCGCCGGGCCGAGGCCGATCTCGCCGCCCAGCGGCTGCGGCGTCCGACGAAGTTGAGCGACGAGGAAACGGCGTGGCTCACCCGTGCCGGTGCCGACGTGCGGGCCATCTTCGACGCGCCGACCACGACGTGGCGAGAACGCAAGCAGCTGCTGCGAGCCGTGGTGCGCGAGGTGGTCGTGACGGTCCACCCCGAGCGCCGCGATGCTGACGTCGTGATCGTGTGGGAGGGCGGGGCCACGACGAGCTTCGCGTTCGAGCTGAACAAGACCGGCGGTCACTTCAAGACGACCGACGAGGACACGGTCGACCTCGTGCGCCGACTGGCCACGCGCCATGACGACGCCGCCATCGCAGCCATCTTGGGTCGTCAGGGCCGGCGCACGGCGACGGGCCTCGGCTTCACCAAGAGCAGGGTCGCCTCGCTGCGCGTGTCACGCGGCATTCCCGCCTATCGGCCGCCGGCCGTCACAGCCGCGGACGAGGATTCAGCAGTGCTGTCCATCACCGCAGCGGAGAAGGAGCTCGGCGTCTCCCGGGCGACGCTCTATCGCTGGATGCGAGACGGCTTCGTCACCGGGGAGCAGCTGACCGCCGGCGGTCCTTGGCACCTGCGGATCACCGACGAGCTCCGACAGCGGATCGTTCCCGAGGTGCCCGACGGCTGGGTGTCCCTCGACCGGGCAGCCAACATCCTCGGCGTCGCCCGCCAGACGGTGTTGCACAAGGTCCAACGGGGTGAGCTGCGGGCGGTGCACGTGAACCGGGGACGCAGGAAAGGCCTGCGTATCGAGGTCAACGCGGCGAGCCCTGGACTGTTTGAGACGACCAGCTGAAAGGGGCACGCAGTGTCAACCACGACCGCTGTCGCCGAGCAGGACGACCGGCTCGCCCTTGTCGAGGTAGCTTGCCGACGCGAGCAGCGCGATCGTCTGCGCG
>JAJZMD010000146.1 GCA_021803085.1 Actinomycetes bacterium | reverse complement strand
GGTGAGCTCCGACGACGTCGGCACGCAGCACGACTGGGCCACGCAGAGCAAGAAGATGGCGCCGTAGCCGGCGGTCGAGACGAGGTGTGTGAAGTTGAGCAGGCCGAGCAGGTGCACGACGAAGAGGCTCCTCGGGGCTGGTGGGCACGGCCATCGTACGCAACGGGATAGCGTTTCGTATGGAGCTCCGACGGATCAACGGCCTGCCGCCGTACGTGTTCTCGACGATGAACGGCATGAAGGAGGACGCGCGCCGACGGGGTGCCGACATCGTGGACTTCGGCTTCGGCAACCCGGACCTGCCCTCGCCGACCGTCGCGGTGGAGAAGCTCGCGGAGGCGGTGCGCAACCCGCGGAACCACCGCTACTCCGCCTCTCGAGGCATCCCGCACCTCCGCCAGGCCGTCTGCGAGCTCTACCAGCGCAACTGGGCGGTGGAGCTCGACCCCGACCAGGAGGTCGTGACGACGATCGGGGCCAAGGAGGGCATGTCGCACGTGATGTGGGTCCTCGTGTCGCCCGGTGACTCGGCTCTGGTCCCGTCCCCGTCGTACCCGATCCACATCTATGCGCCGCTCTTCGCCGGGGCAGACGTTCGACAGGTCCCCATGGCCGGACCGGGCAACGCCGGCGCAGGTGGCCACGACGGCCCCGGCGAGGGCTTCTTCACAGCCCTCGTCGAGACCTGGGAGGCGACGTGGCCCAAGCCGCGGGTGATCGTGGTGTCGTTCCCGCACAATCCGACGACCGCATGTGTCGATCTTGCGTTCATGGAGCGCCTGGTCGCCTTCGCGAGGACGCACGAGGTCGTGCTGGTGCACGACTTCGCCTATGCCGACCTCGGCTTCGACGGTTACCGTCCGCCCTCGGTCCTGCAGGTGCCCGGTGCGAAGGAAGTCGCGGTCGAGCTCTACACCTTGACCAAATCGTTCTCCATGGCGGGATGGCGGGTCGGCTTCCTCGTCGGCAACGCCGAGATCGTCCAGGCCCTGACCAAGTTGAAGGGTTACCTCGACTACGGGACGTTCCAGCCGATCCAGATCGCCGCCATCGTCGCCATGCGCGAAGCGCCCGACTACCCAGAGGAGCTTCGCCACACGTACGAGCGTCGGCGCGATGCACTGTGCGCCGGGCTCTCCAGCATCGGTTGGGACGTGACGCCCCCGAAGGGGACGATGTTCGTCTGGGCGCCGATCCCCGAGCCCTACCGCGAGATGGGCTCGCTCGAATTCGCCAAGCTCCTCTTGCGCGAGGCGGAGGTCGCGACCTCTCCGGGCGCGGGGTTCGGTCCCGGCGGCGACGGCCACGTGCGGTTCGCCCTGATCGAGAACGAGAAGCGGACCCAGCAGGCGGTCAGGAACCTTCGACGGGCGCTCACCAAGCTCGGGTGAGGCCGTGCCTGCACGGCCGGCGCCCGTCGCCTCGGCCGACGACCCGGAGGGCCGGCGGACGGCTCATCGGACCAGGTCCGCGTGGACCAGGGCGTACACGACGGCGTCGTAGAGCGCCTGCCAGCTCGCCTCGATGATGTTCTCGGACACGCCGATGGTGGTCCAGGTGCGCTCGTCGTCGGCGGTGTCGACGAGGACGCGGGTGACCGCGCCGGTGCCCTTCCCCGTGTCGAGCACCCGCACCCGGTAGTCGGTCAGCCGGACCCGGTGGAGCGCCGGGAAGCGGGGTCCGATTGCTTGGCGCAGCGCGGCGTCGAGCGCGTTGACCGGACCGTTCCCTTCGGCCGTCGCCACGATGCGGTCCTCGCCGACGTGGACCTTGACGGTCGCCTCGGTGGTGAGGACCTCGCCGGAAGCCGCGTCACGGTGGTCGCTGATGACGCGGTAGGACTCGACCTTGAAGAAGTCCGGGGTCCAACCGCCGGCCCGGCGCAGCAGGAGCTCGAGAGAACCGTCCGCCACCTCGAAGTGGTAGCCCTCGTGCTCGAGGCGCTTGAGCTCGTCGAGCACTCGGCTGAGGACCTCACCGTCGAGGTCGAGCCCGAGCTCGTCCGCCTTCATGGCGAGGGTCGCGCGCCCCGCCATCTCCGAGACGACCACCCGCGTGCCGTTCCCCACCAGCTCGGGGTCGATGTGCTCGTAGAGGTCGCGCCGTCTCGCGACGGCGCTCGCGTGCAGCCCTCCCTTGTGCGCGAACACGGACGCGCCCACGTACGGCTGCTGCGCGGAGGGCACGATGTTCACGAGCTCGGCGATGTGGTGGGAGACCGGAGCGAGGCGCTCGAGCCGCCCCTCTGGAAGCACCCGGATCCCGAGCTTCAGGCTCAGGTTCGGGATGGCGGCGGAGAGGTCGGCGTTGCCCGCGCGCTCCCCGTAGCCGTTGACGCAGCCCTGCACCTGGGTGACGCCGGCCTCGACTGCGACGAGCGAGTTGGCGACGGCGCACCCCGCGTCGTTGTGGCAGTGGATGCCGAGCTTCGCGCTGGTGGCGCGGCGCACGTCGGCCACGGCCTCCCCTACCTGGTCGGGCAGGGACCCGCCGTTCGTGTCGCACAGCACGAGCGCCTCTGCGCCCGCCTCCTCGGCCGATGCGAGCACGCGCAGGGCGAAGTCCCGGTCATGGCGCCACCCGTCGAAGAAGTGCTCGGCGTCCACGAACACCGACAGCCCGTGGTCACGAAGGTGGCGGACCGAGTCGCCGACCATGGCGATCGCCTCGTCCAAGGTGGTTCGCAGCGCCTCTTCCACGTGGCGGTCCCAGCTCTTGGCCACGATGCACGCCACGGGCGCCCCTGCGGCCACCAGCCGGCCGAGCACCTGGTCGTCCTGGGCGCGCACGCCCGCCCGTCTCGTCGAGCCGAAGGCGACGAGCGTCGCCGTCGACAGGTGCAGCTCGGTGCGTGCACGGACGAAGAACTCGTCGTCCTTCGGGTTCGCGCCCGGCCATCCACCTTCGATGTAGGCGACGCCCAGGTGGTCGAGCTGCTCGGCGACCCGCAGCTTGTCGTCCACCGTGAGCGAGAGCCCTTCTTGCTGGCTGCCGTCGCGCAAGGTCGTGTCGAAGATGTCCACCTGCTCGGGCAGTGCCGGGAGGCGATGGTCGTGGGCCGCCGCGCCGTGCCGGTGCGCACCGGCGCGGCGGACGACGTCGTCACCGCTGGACAACGCGGAGCCGCCCTTCGTGCCGCTGCGTGCGCCGGACCTGGATCCCCATGTTGCGCTCTCCTCGTGACGGCCTCGCGTGCGGCGAGCGGTCGGGAACCCGGTCGGAGCCTCGAGGGGCCCGCGGACCCGTCCCCTGACGTGCCGTGGCGGCGAGGAACGACCAAAGCCCGTGGGCCGGTGCGCTGGACGTGTCGGCGGCAATGATAGTGGTGAGGAGGACCCGAGCCGGGCGCCGCACCGGGCTCGGGGTCGTCGGCGGCCTTCGCACGGGTCGTCTCGACGGCGGACGGGAAGGAACGAGAAGGAACGAGAAGGAAGAGGAAGGGAGACACCGATGCGTGCAGCCGTGCTGGAGGCCCCCGGTCGCCCTCTCCGGATCGAGGAGCTCGCAGAGCCGGCCCCCGGCCCCGGTGAGGTGCTGGTCTCGACCACGGTGTGCGGGGTGTGCCACACGGATCTGCACGTGATGAAGGGGGAAGTCGCCTTCCCGACGCCGGCGGTGCTCGGGCACGAGGTGTCGGGCACTGTCTCGGCCGTGGGGCCGGGGGTGGAGACCGTCGCAGTCGGCGACCGCGTGGTGGCCAGCTTCATCATGCCCTGCGGCTGGTGCCGTCACTGCGTCCGGGGCGCCGAGGATCTGTGCGAGACGTTCTTCAACTTCAACCGGTTGCGCGGGACGCTGTACGACGGGCGCACGCGGTACCGGCGCACCGACGGCACGCCGGTGGCCATGTACTCCATGGGCGGTCTGGCCGAGCGCTGCGTCGTGCCGGCGACCGACGTCTTCGGTGTGCCCGAGGGGCTGCCCTTGGGTGACGTCGCGATCTTGGGGTGCAGCATGCTGACCGCGTACGGCGCCGTGCACCGCGTCGGCGCCGTACGGCCCGGTGACGACGTCGCAGTGGTGGCCGTCGGAGGGGTCGGGTCCGCGATCATCCAGCTGGCGCTCGTCTACGGCGCCGCGCGGATCATCGCCGTGGACGTGAGCGCAGAGAAGCTGAAGGCCGCGGAGGCGCTCGGCGCGACGCACACGGTCGACGCCCGCGCCGCCGACCCGGTCGACGCGGTCCGCGCCATCACGAAAGGGCGGGGGGTGGCGGTCGCGTTCGAGGCGCTCGGCAGCCCGGAGACCTTCGCCGCCGCGTGCGGCATGGCCGACGACGGCGGCGCGGTGGTGGTCATCGGCATCGCGCCCGCCGGCACGACCGGCCAGGTCGACCTGTCCCGGCTGCCCCGCCGCAAGCTCCGGATCCTGGGCTCCTACGGGGGCCGGCCCCGCACCGACATGCCGGCTCTGCTCCGTCTCGTCGAACGTGGCGTCCTCAGGCCGCAGGCGATGGTGTCGCGCCGGTTCGGGCTGGACGAGGCCGGCGCCGCCTACGAGGCGTTGGACCGCGGAGAGATCGTGGGACGCGCCGTCGTCGACGTGGCGCCCGGCTGACGGGCAGCGGCGGACTGGCTCGGGACCTCGACGGGGGCCCTCCCGGGAACGTTCTTCGGGAATCCGAGCGTGTGGCAGACGGCCGAGATGCCTGCATTTCGGGCGCCCGCGACGACGACGACCAGGTCGTCGGGGGAGTCCACCATGGGCACCCAGGCGTCGCCGGCCTCGGCAGCCTCCTCTTCGGTGGCGGGGCGGGACCGCTCGTGCCTGGATCCGTGCGCCGCGGCGTCGCCGTCGCTTCGGTGGACCCTGACGCCGTCCTTGCCCGCTGGCCGCAGGTCGGAGGCCCTCCTGCCGGCGTGCTCGACCAGGTAGGCCTTCACGTCGGCCTTCGAGAAGCCGCCGGCGGCGATCGCCTGCGCATGCTCGGGGCCGAGGACGACGAGGCAGCGCTTGGAGGGCCGGATCACCGTTCCGGTCCTCCCGATCGTGTCGGCGATGTCGCCGAGGAGGTGCTCGGCTCTCGCGCTGAGACGGTTGTCGACGAACTCGCAGCTGCGGATGTGCATCGCCGAGACGGCGCTCTCCTCGGGCGAGAACCCGAGGTCCACGTGGAGCGGGGCCCAGGGGCTCTCCTCCTCGTTCTCGGCGATGCAGCAGGTGTACTTGCTCGGCGTCCCCTGGGTGGACTGGTCGAGCTCGTGAGGACGGATCCCGTAGACGTTCATGATGATGAGCCGGATCGCCCGCCCCACGGTCGCGTTCGGCCGGAAGCCGGGCCCGAAGACGTTGCCCGTCGAGTTGAACCCGAGGGCGCTTCGGACCGGGCCGTTCACGATGTGGATCGGTCCGCCGCCCGTCGTCGACTGCCAGCCCCCCGTCCCCGGCCAGCCCTCGTCGACCGTCGCCTCCAAGGCGGCCAGCACGACGGGAAAGTACTCCGGGCGGCAGCCGGCCATGACGGCGTTGATCGCCGCGAGCTGCACCGTGCAGGACCGGTAGACCTGGGGCATCCGCCAGATCACCTCGTCCGGGCTGCGGCGGGTCGTCTCGAGGAACGCCTCGACGAGGGCGGGGGCCGGGGGGACGACCGGCAGGCCGTCGGTCCACCCGTTCTCGTAGCAGGCCTCGATCGCTTCTATGAGCGGGGCGACGTCGACCTTGCCTCCGGCGCCGGCGGGCGCGCCGGCGCCGGCACCGACGGCACCCGTCACGGCCCGCCCCTCTCGTCGGCCCTGGGGACGCCGCGCAGGATCTCGAGCACCTGGGGCGCCGCGACCTTGGCGTGCGCCTCGATGCCTTCGGCGTCGAGGCTCCCGACGGGATGGGGCACGATCGCGTAGCGGTAGCCGGGAGCGCCCTGGATCGCCGCCATCGCGTCAGCGCTCGCCCTCAGCGCCTCCGTGCAGATCGCCGCACCGGGGACGCCGCGCTTCTCCAACAAGATGAGGTCGGCCACACTGGCCGCAGAGCACGACCCTCAATCACCCACCGCTTCGATCACGAGGTCGCATTCGCTCGCGATCTCGTCGAGCAGCTCGTCGGGGGCGGGCAGGGTCGCCGGCACCCGCCGCCGGACGATCTCGACGGGCTCGAGCTCGTCGAGAAGGATCGCCGCAACCGCCTCGAGCAGCTCGGCCGCGTTGGCCTTCGTGTTGTCGATGAGCCCGAGGCGCCTGTGGCGCAGGTCCGCAGGGCGCGGCGCCAGGGCGACCTCGGTGCTCGAGGGCTGGCCCGTCGGGTCCATCAGCAAGAATTCCATGGCCGTCCGCCTCCTTGGGCGCCGCCGGGCACGGGCGCCGACGCGTGCCCGTCCTGAGACGCAGACCGGGCGCTCCCGAGGGTAACGAGCAGCTCGCGGCCCGTCAACGCCGCGGCTCGTGTACGGTTCGGGTCCGTCGGCGCGCGGCTGCGTTCCGGATCTATAGTGCCCGGCGACGGCGCAGCACTCAACTGCAGCGGCGACGTGGCACGTGCGACCACACGGTCGGACAAAAGGGGGGAAGTGACATGAGAAAAGGAGTCGTCCTGCGGCCGAAGTTGCTCTCGGGCATCGCGGTCGGCGCGGCGATGATGCTGGCGGCGGGACTCGCCCCGATGGTGGGGGCTTCCACCCGCGCGACGCCGGGGGTGACACTCAAGGCGCTCGGGCAGCAGGTGAAGGCGCTCGAGTCGCTGCCGCCGTTCAAGGGCATCCCCTACTACGGCGGCGTGCTCGCCAACGCCGCACATCTGAAGGGCGAGAAGGTCATGGTCGTGCCCGGAGACAGCGAGCTCCAGGCGTGCACAGAGATGGGCAAGGCGGCGGCGAGCCTGTTCTCGGCCGCCGGGATGAAGCCGACCGTCTTCTCCACCAAGGGCTCCGTGACGACACTCACGACGGCGGCCAACGACGCGATCGCCCAGGGTTACAAGGCCATCCTCTACGAGTGCGACTTCAGCGCGACAGAGATCGTGCCGGAGATCGCCAGGGCGGAGAAGGCAGGGCTGAAGGTCGTCGGCTGGGGAAGCACGCTGAAGGCGGACAAGGTGGCTCATCTCGACGGTTCCCTCAACACAACACTGGGCCTCGTCGCGAGGAACGGGGTGGAGCAGGCCGTCTACGAGCACCACGGGAAGCCGTTCCAGTCCATCATCATCGAGTCGAAGGCCGTCGGCACCTCACCACCCGCCTTGGCCGCGCTGCTCACAGAGCTGAAGAAGCTCTGCCCGCGCTGCACGTACACAGTCATCACAGCCGAGGTGACAACCTGGTTCACGACGCTGTCGAGCGCGGTCGAGTCCGCGCTGCTCCGCGCTCCGAAGGCGACGGTCATCTTCGACCAGTTCACCGGCGAGCTGACAGGCGTGCTCGCGGGCGTCAAGGGCGTGCACCGCACAACGTCCGTGAAGACGTACATGGGGTACGGCGGCGGCACCGCCTACCTCGTGGACCAGTCGAAGGGCGTCGGCCACACCGTCGTCGCGGGCCAGATCGAAGAAGGCGTGGTCTGGTGCGGGTACGAGGACGTGATCCAGACGGCTCGAGTGCTCCTCGGGCTGCCGGCGCTGCCGGTCGCGAAGTTCACAGGTCCCCGCCGGCTGCTCACGCCGCAGAACGTGGCGACAGTCCTCAGGTCCGGCGGCTTCGGCACCGTCTTCGTCAACCAGTTCCGCAAGATGCTCGGCCTGAAGCCACTCAAGGGCGCAGCCTTGCTGAAGGCCGCCACCCTCACAGGTGCGTTGACGCCGAAGAGCTGACCCCGAAAGGTCCGGAGGAGGGCGCCCGGCGCCTTCCTCCGGACCCGCAGGGTGGGCACGAAGCCCCGGCGCGACGAGTGGCATGAGCGAGCAGTTCGACGGCCGAGACGGCGTGTCCTCTCCGGAGCGGCACGGGCGGGACGTGCCCGGGCGTGCAGAGACGCCGGCGCTCGTGGCCAAGCAGATCTCCAAGTCCTTCGACCGCACGAGGGCGCTCGACGGGGTCGACCTCACGATCAACCGGGGTGAGGTCGTGGCGCTGGTGGGCCAGAACGGGTCCGGGAAGTCCACGCTCGTGAAGATCCTCTCGGGGTACCACGAGCCCGAGCCGGGCGGCGAGCTGTCCATCGACGGCGTCGACCTCCCGCTGCCGGTTCCCCCCGGCATGGCGGGCGAGATCGGTCTGAGCTTCGTCTACCAGGACCTCGGACTGAACGGCGGCATGACGGTGCTCGAGAACCTGAACCTCAGCTCTCGTGTCCGCCACGGGCTCGGTGCCTGGTCGCCGATCTGGTGGCGGCGGGAGCGGAAGGAGGCAGCGCGCGTCCTCGGGCTCTACGAGGTCTCGCTCGCGCTCGACGCCCGTGTCCGCGATCTCGCGCCGGTCCACCAGGCCCGCCTCGCGATCGTCCGATCGGCCCACGATCTCCGTCGGTTCCAGCAGACCAGCGGGGGCCACTCGTCGATCATGGTCCTGGACGAGCCCACCGTCTTCCTCCCCGAAGAGGACGTCCGCTTCCTCTTCGACCTGATCAGGACGCTCGTGAACCTGGGCGGCAGCGTCCTGTTCGTCTCGCACGACCTCGCCGCGGTCCGGGAGATCGCGGACCGGACCGTGGTGCTCCGCGACGGGCGCAAGGTCGCCGAGGTGCTCCGTGGCGACTTCGACGAGGACGACCTCGTCGACCTGATCGTCGGCTCCGCGACGCCCCGCAGGGCGAGCTCACGAACGGAAGGGACCGAAGAGCCCGAGGACGCGCGGACCGTCGGCGGGGCGGCGAGCCGACCGGTGGCCGGGGTGGCGGAGCGGGCCGGGGTGGCGGAGCGGGCCGCGCCGGCGGTCGCGGCCGCGCCGGGACCGCCTCGCAGCGAGCGCGCGATCAGGATCGAAGGTCTGACCGGCGGGCGCCTCCGCGATCTCTCCTTCGCGCTCGCTCCCGGCGAGATCGTCGGCCTCGCGGGCCTCATCGGCTCCGGGGCCGAAGACGTCCCGTACCTGCTGTTCGGCTCCGAGGCGGCGACAGCCGGCACGCTCGAGATCGGCGGCGAGGTCCTCTCGATCCCGCACCTCTCGCCCAGCCAGGCGGTCCGCGCGCACCTCGCGTTGATCCCGGCGGACCGCAAGCAGTTCGGGCTCGGCCTCGAGCTCACCGTCTGGGAGAACATGGTGATGCTCGTGCAAGACGACTCCTTCAGACGTGGGGTGTTCCGCCGCGACGAGCTCGTCGAGATCGCCAAGAAGGGGGTCGTCGACTTCGGGATCAAGCCGCCACGCGTCGACGTGCGAGCGAGTGCGCTCTCGGGTGGCAACCAGCAGAAGCTGCTGCTCGCGAAGTGGCTCCTCGCTGGACCCAGGTTGCTGATCGCGCACGAGCCGACCCAGGGCGTCGACGTCGGTGCGCGCCAGGACATCTACCGGATCGTGCGACGTGCCGCCGACGCCGCTGCGATGGCTGTCGTGTGGGTCACCACCGACTTCGCCGAGCTCGAGGAGGTGTGCCATCGTGTCGTGATCGTGTCGCGAGGTCGCGAATCCGGCGAGCTGCAAGGGGAGGAGATGACCGAGGACTCGATCAGCGCCGCCGTGCTCCGGCAGCTCGAGGAGGTGGGATAGGTGGCCACGCCGCTCGTCCGAGAGGCAGGGGCTGCTCCCGGCGCGCCGGAGCACGGGGAGCAAGAGCTCGGCGAGAAGGCCTCCCGGAGCCGAGCCCGGATCAGCCACGGGCTCGACCGCTTCGCGCTCATCATCGCGTTCATCGCGATCGTCGTCGCGTTCAGCGCGTCGGTTCCTTCGACCTTCGACACCGTCGCGAACCTCTCGAACATCCTCGGCTCCCAAGCCGTGCTGTTCATCCTCACGATCGCCGTGCTGCTCCCGACGATCATGGGTGACTTCGTCGACCTGTCCCTCGGCGCATCCCTGGGTCTCTCGGCGATGACGATCGCTGTCTTGAACGTGAACCATTCCGTGCCGATCGTCTACGCGTGCCTGGCAGGTGTGGGCGCTGCGATCGTCGTCGGCCTGGTCAACACCCTCTTCGTCGTCTACTACGACAACAACCCGTTCATCATCACCCTGGGCACGATGACGATCGTCGAAGGCGTCACGTTCATCATCAGCACGAACGCCACCGTCGGAGTCGTCTCGACGGGGCTGTCGAACTGGGTCTACACCAACACCTTCTTGTCGATTCCGCTCGAGTTCTACTACGCGCTCGCGATCTTCGTGGCCGTGTGGTACGTGCTGAGCTTCACGCCCGTCGGCCAGAAGGCGCTCGTCATCGGTCAAGCCAGAGACGTCGCTCGCCTGAGCGGCTTCCACGTGAACCGCCAGAGGGCATGGGCCTTCGTCATCGGCGCCGCGATTGCCGGCTTCGCCGGCATCGCGTACGCGGGGACGTACGGCTCGGTCGCCCCGACAGCGGGGAGCGCCTACATCCTCCCGGCGTACGCTGCGGTCTTCCTCGGTGCGACCGCCATCCGTCCGGGGCGGATGAACGCCCTCGGCTCGCTCATCGCGGTCTACTTCCTTGCCACGGGCACGGCCGGCCTCGAGCTTCTCGGCGCGCAGGCCTACATCCAGCAGATCTTCTACGGCGCGGCGCTGGTGGTCGCAGTGGCGTTCCCGACGGTCACCCGCAAGCGGATCTTCAAGCGGCGGAAGACGCCCATCTTGCCCAGACCCACCGCTGCGGGCTCGTAGCGTCAGGCGACGGGAGCCGTGGCCGGGGGCGCTGGACGCGCGCTCGAAGGGGTGCGGGTGGTCGACCTCAGCATCGGCGTGGCCGGCCCGCTCGCCGGGATGATGCTCGCCGACCACGGTGCAGACGTGCTGAAGGTGGAGCCGCTGACAGGAGATCCCACCCGTTCGCGGGCGGGGTTCCACGTCTGGAACCGTGGCAAGCGGGCGATCGGGTTCGACGCGGGATCGCAACGGGACTGGGCGTGGCTCGGGGAGCTCCTGGTGGAGGCGGACCTCGTCCTGGTCGGCACGACTCCTCCTGGCGTCAGCTTCGAGATGCTCTCCGAGAGGGGCATGGAGCCGGACCCAGGTGCCGTATGGATCGTGCTCGCGCCGTACCTGCTGGGCGACACTCCCTGGGCGGCGGAGAAGGAGAGCGCGTCCTTGCTGTACGCGGCCTTGGGCCATGCGTGGAACCAGGGCTCCTACGAAGAGGCGCCGGTCGATTGCGTCTATCCGATCCCGCTGTACGTGCAGGGCCTCTGGGCCGCGACCGTGGCGGTGGCCGCGATGGTCGGAAGGGCGAGGGGTTGGCGGCCGGAAGGGGCGTTCGGGATCGGAGGCGCCCACGCGGCCGTCCTGGCGTCCCCGGGGGCGTTCCTGACCGAGAGAGGCGGCCCGCGGATCGAGCGGCTCGGCGGGCCGCACGGCGCGTTGCCGAACTACCGCTGCTACCAGTGCGGAGACGGGCGGTGGCTGTTCCTGGGCGCGTACAACGACGCCTTCGTGGCGCGGGCGCTGGGCGCCCTCGGCCTGGGCAGGCTCCTCGCGGATCGGCGGTTGGGCGGCGAGCCGGGAAGGGTCAGGCTTGCGGAGAACTTCGCCTGGCTCGACGAGGAGATCGGCAGGACGTTCGCGACCCGGACGCGCCAGGAATGGCTGGGGGCGCTCGAGGCGGCGGACGTCCCGGTGGGGCCGGTGCTGTCTCGGGACGACTGGCCCGCCCACCCGCAGGTGCGCGAGCTCGGCCTCATGACCGAGAGCGAGCCGTACGCAGCTGCGGGTGCAAAGATGCCCGGGATCCCGATCGCGCTGTCCGACACGCCGGGTCACGTCGAGGCGAGCGCTCCGGAGCTGCCGGAGCATGGAAGGCGGATCGGGTGGAGAGAGCCTCGCCGGCGGCCGGCAGGAGGGGCGAGGGACGGCGCCAGGAGAGGGCTCCTCCCGTTGGAGGGACTCCGCGCCGTCGACCTGGGGACGGTGATCGCCGGCCCCTTTACGGGCACCCTCCTCGGGGACCTGGGATGCGACGTGGTGAAGATCGAACGTCCTCCCGACGGGGACGACTTGCGAGTGGTCCACGGCGGTCCCGGCCGCGCGGGCTTCCCCGCCTACAACAGAGGTCAGCGCAGCGTGGTCCTGGACCTCCGCGGCGAGCGGGCGAAGGAGATCCTCTCTACGATCCTGGACCGCTCGGACGTGGTCATCGAGAACTTCCGGCCGCAGGTGAGCGCACGGCTCGGGCTGGGCTGGGACGCCTTGCGGGAGCGGCACCCCTCGCTCAGCCTCGTGTCGATCTCGGCGTTCGGAGCGGTCGGCCCGTTGCGCGAGAAGCCGGGGTTCGACCCGATCGTCCAGGCACTGAGCGGCATCATGCGGGCGCAGGGTGGCGGCCACGACACAGCCAGCCCGGTGCTGCTGGCCGTTCCGGTCAATGACGTGGTCGCCAGCCTGCTCGGTGCGTTCGGCGCCTGCGCGTCGCTGTTCGCGCGCGAGCGCACCGGCCGCGGGCAGCGGGTGGAGGTGACGCTCTCGGGCGCGGCGACCCTCCTGCAGAGCGAGGAGCTCGTGAGCGGAGCTGCGGCGTCGCTCCGACCCCGGTGCGAGGGCGGTCGGGACTACGAGGGGCACTCACCGCTGAACCGCTACTACCGGACCGCGGACGGATGGGTCTTCGTCGACGGACGGTACCCCCAGGACGTCGGGTCCCTCGTCGGCGCGGGGGTCCTCGAAGACGCCGGCGACTCGCCGGAGGAAGCGGACGCCGCCGCCGCTCTGAGCGCTGCGCTCGGGAGGACGTCGACGGTCGATGCGGTCTCGGCGCTGAACGGTGCGGGGGTGCCGGCCGCCGCCGCTCGCAGGATGGAAGACCTTTCGAACGACGCGTCGCTCCTCGCGCGGCGAGTGCTCCAGCCGGTCGCGATCGATCATGCGGGAGTCAGCTGGCACGGTCCCGGGAGGTGGTGGGAGACGGTGGGCGCTCCGGACGTGCGGGACGTCGGCTCGTCGTCGGACTTGATGCTCGGGGGAGCGACGTACGACGTGCTGCGCGAGATCGGCCTCGCGCAGGACGAGATCACGAAGCTGTCGGAGGACGGGACGGTGCTGCTCGCACGAGAGAGCCGGGTGCCATGACCGGAGCGGACAGGGATGCCTACATCGCAGGGGTCTTCGAGCACCCCAGGCGAGTGATCCCGGAGCTGAGCACCCCGAGAATCCATGCCGAAGTGGCGTTCGGCGCGCTCGCGGACGCGGGATTGGACCGGTCGGACATCGACGGCTACCTGTGCGACGGGAGCCAGAACTTCCGTCCTGTCGCCTTCGGCGTCCTCTCGATGGCCGAGTACCTGGGCCTCGAGTGCACGTACCTGGACTCCACCGAGACCGGGGGGTCGGCGCCGATCGTCCAGGTCGCGCACGCCGCCGCGGCCATCGCGGCGGGGAAGTGCCAGGCAGCGCTGGTCACGTCGGCGGGACGGCCGCGCAGTGCCCCCACGTCCTTCGAGCGAGGTTCGGTCGAGGGCAGCTTCGAGGACGTCTGGGGCATGTCGGGAGCGGTCACGGGGTACGCGTTGTCGGCCCAGCGCCACATGTACGAGTTCGGGACGACGAGCGCGCAGCTCGCCGAGGTGAAGGTCGCGGCGTCGTTGCACGCCCAGCACAACCCGAACGCGTTCTTGAGAGACGTCGTCTCCGTCGAGGAGGTGCTGGAGTCTCCCATGGTCAGCAGCCCGCTTCACAGGCTGGACTGCTGCGTGGTGACCGACGGAGGCGGAGCGTGCGTCGTGGTGAGCGGAGCGCTGGCGCGCCAGCTGTCCCGTCCCTGTGTCAGGGTGCTCGGAGCCGGCGAGGCGGTACGCCACTCGGACCTCGGGAGGCTTTCGTTGACGAGCACCGCGGCGGCCGTGTCGGGTCCCGCAGCGTTCGCGGCCGCGGGGGTGACCCCTCGTGACATCGACTACGTCTCGCTCTACGACTCATTCACGATCACGGTCATCGAGACGATCGAGGATCTCGGGTTCTGCGAGAAGGGCGAAGGTGGGAGGTTCGTGATGGACGGTGCGCTGGTCGCCCCGCACGGGCGGCTGCCCTTCAACACCGACGGCGGCGGCATGTGCAATAACCACCCCGGGAATCGCGGCGGGATCACGAAGATCGTCGAAGCGGTCCGGCAGCTGAGGTCCGAGGCATTCCCGGCGGTGCAGGTCCCGGACTGCGAGCACGCCTTGGTCAACGGGACCGGGGGGAACATCGGGACGAGGATGGCGAGCGCGACGCTGGTCCTTCGGAGGGGGGACGCATGACGGCGCTCCCGATTCCCGAGGTGCCGCACCTCGGGGAGGCCGACACCTTCTGGAGGGGGATCGCGGCGGACGAGCTCCTGCTCGAGCGGTGCCGGAGCTGCAGCGCGGTGGTGTGGTACCCGAGAGGCTTCTGCCCTTCCTGCGGGTCCGGCGTCACGCTCGAGCCGGCCTCTGGCGAGGGGGCGGTGTACTCGTTCTCCGTCGTGCACCGGGGGGCGGGCGAGTACCGAGGATGCGAGCCGTACGTGGTCGCGTACGTCGAGCTCGACGAAGGACCGCGCATCCTCACGAACGTCGTCGGCTGCGACCCGGACTCCCTCGTGATCGGAGCACGTGTCCGTGTGGTGTTCGATCACGGGCCCGACGGCTCGGCGTTGTACAGGTTCACGACCGTCTGAGTGGAGCGACCGGCCTCGGAGGGCGCGACCGGATCATCGGGTCGCGATCGCCTCCCGGTCTCTGCGGACCGCCTCCGAGTACGGGGCCGGACCGACCGTGGCACGGATCTCCGTCTGGACGTGCGCCTCCACCGACGGCTTGCGGGACCCGCCCGACCCCTCGCCCCAGACGAGCGCGACCTCCGTCCCGGGCCGGGCGTGCGCCTCGTCCAGCATCGCCAGCGACAACATGGACCGCTCGTTCCAGCTGTACCCGCAGAACGTCGAGATGCCGATCGCGTCCCCTTGCTCGCCGAGGACCTTGTCGTACATCCACGTCGCGTACTGCGCGAGCGGCAGGTCGATGTACTTCTTGGCGGATCCGCCGGCGAAGAGCGACGCGAAGACGCCGGCCACGTCGTCGCCGTTCCACGCCAGCGTCACCTTGCGACGGTGCGGGCTGCCTTCCATCCCCTCCAGGGCGCTCCGCCCGACGAAGTCGTGGTCGAACTTCAAGATGCGGCCGTATCCCAGATCCCACGGCGTGAGGTAGTAGTCCTCGATGCTCTCCGAGAAGAAGCTCCCGCCGAGCGACCCCGTCGCCTCGTACGAGCGAGCGGGGAGCCACTCGCGATAGCTGCGGAGCGCCGGGTCCGTGTACACGGCTGGGAGCGGGGACGGGATCCACCCCTGTTCGAGGCCGTTGATCGCGTAGGTTCGGGATCCCACGAGGCGGATGCCGAATTCCTCTCCGGCCGACGCGATCGCGGCCTTCACCTCGTCACCGAGCTCGAACGGGCCGAAGATCTCGACGCCTTCCACGCCCGGCCAGCCGAGAACGCTGACCTCGTGGCCGGTGATCGTCATCCGGCCGATGCGGAAGAACCGGACAGGCTGGAGCCCGCCTTTCGTCAGTCTCTCGAGAAGTGGCTGCGTACGAGGCCCTCGGAGCTGGAAGCGGAACACCTTCCTCCGTCTGCCGGGGTCGTGCACCGACCATTCGTCCCGCTCCACCTCGACGTCGTAGCCGCCCGCCAACGCCTGGAACTCGACCCAGTTGTTGGCCGAAGGGCGCCCGACCAGCTGGAAGCGGGAGTCAGCCAGGTAGAAGAGGATTCCGTCTCCGATCACGTGTCCCTGCGGGCTGCAGACCACGAGCTGCTTCGCGCTCTCGGGCTCGAATCCCCTGAAGCTGTTGATCGCGAGGTCGTTCAGCAGTCGGAACGCGTCCGGGCCGGACACGTAGAGGTCGGCCATGTGGTAGGACTGATCGCGCAGGCAGACGCTCTCGCGCCACGACGTCTGCTCGTCGCGCCAGTTCGTGTACTCCGGTCGCACCACCGGGTACACACGGGCGCCGGTCTCGTTGTTGTAGAGGTGTTCCGCCACGTTCGTCACGCTGTCGACCACGTCTTGCAGCGTGCGCCCCTGCGTCGGCATCTCCCACCTCCCTCCTCCTCCGGACCCCGGCGAAGAGAGACGCTATCCTCTGTCGAGCGCGCGCACGCGGTGCGACGGGCCCGGTGCGACGGGCGCGGGCTCGCTCTGCTGCCGGTGCCATCGGCACGCCGCCCGGCTGCAAGGGCCGGTTACGCCGCCGGGCGGGACGGCGCCGCGTGGGGGGCCGCCGCGTGGGACGACACGGTGTGACGGAGAGGAGAGTGCGGTGGCCACCATCGACGAGCCGAGCCGGTGCACGCCGGTGCTCGGGGAGTTCGACGTGGTCGTGGTCGGCGGTGGGCCGGCCGGGCTCATGGCGGCGACCGCGGCGGCGCGAACCGGGCGCTCGGTGGTCCTCTTGGAGCGTTACGGCTTCCTCGGCGGCGCCGGGACCGCCGGCGGGCTGAGCACCTTCTGCGGCCTGCACGCCCGCGTCCACGGCGAGGACCGCCGCGTCGTGCACGGCCTTGCCGACGACCTTTACGAGCACCTCGCGTTGCTCGACGGGCTGGCACCTGCCCACCTCACGATCAAGGACGGGATCCTGGCGCAGGCGTACGACATCTCCGCCTACAAGCTCGCTGCCGACAGGCTGGTGACCGGATCGGGGGCGAGGATCGTCTTCCACGCGTTCGCCGTGGGCGTCGTGAAGCGCGACGACACCACGATCGACGCAGTCCTGGTCGAGTCGAAGTCCGGCCGGCACGCGGTCCGCGGCCGGGTCTTCGTGGACGCCTCCGGCGACGGGGACGTCGCCGCCTGGGCCGGGGCGCCGTTCGAGAAGTCGCCGGGGTTGCAGGGGATGCTCTATCCGTCGCTCATGTTCCGGATCAACGGGGTCGACGTGATCGCCGCCGGCGACAAGCCCTGGCGCACCGCGGAGCGGCTGATGGACGAGGCGGAGGCGGCGGGCACGCACCACTTTCCCCGTAAGCGGCCGATCGTCCGCCCGCAGCGGAATCCCCTCGAGTGGCGGGCCAACTTGACCCAGCTTTCGAACCCCGACGGCAGCGCCGTCGACGGCACCGACGTCCTCCAGGTGACCCACGGCGAGCTCCAGGGCCGCGAGCAGGTCTTCGAGGCGTTCTCCTTCATCAAGCAGAAGGTCCCGGGGTTCTCCGACGCGTACGTGGTCGACATCGCCCCGCAGATCGGGATCCGTGAGACCCGCAGGATCGTCGGCGACTACCAGCTGACCGAGGACGACGTCCTCGACTGCGCGGACTTCGAGGACACGATCGGGGTCAACGGTTGGCCCGTGGAGGCGCACGTCGCCGGAAGCGTCGAGTTCCGGTGGCAGCGGGGCGAGGACCCGCGCGGCTTCAACCAGCTCCCCTACAGGATGCTGCTCCCGGGAGGGGTCGACAACCTGTTCGTGGTCGGGCGCTGCGCCTCGATGACCCACGAGGGCCAGTCTTCGGCGCGGGTGAGCGGTCCGTGCTTCGTGATGGGAGAGACGGCAGGAACGGCGGCGGACATGATGCTGGCCGGCGGCGGTACCACGAGAACGGTCGACGTCCCGACGCTGCAGGCGCGCCTCGAGAGGAACGGCGTCTTCCTCGGCCGCTCGTGACGGCCGCTCGTGACGGCCTCCGTAACCCGGTTCGGGCCCCGTGGTACCGTCGGACCGTCTGTCGCGCGCCCGCGGATCGTGCGCGCCGCGTGGTGAAAGGGGTCTCGAGTGGCGCCGCTCTTGGAGGAGATGCTCGATCCGACGGGCGTTGGGACCGGGAGCGATGACGCCCGGCTCGCTCCCCGCAGCCATCAGCTGCGGGGGAAGACGATGGGCCTGCTCAACAACACGAAGCCGAACAGTGCCGTGCTGCTCGAGCAGATTGCCGAGCTGTTGCAGCAGCGCTTCGGCGTCGCCGAGGTCCTGATGTTCTCCAAGGCGACCTTCGCGGTGCCGGCCGACGACGTGCTGCTGGGGCAGATCGCCGAGCGGTGCGATTACGCGCTGGCCGGGGTGGGCGATTGAGGGTCTTGTAGCGCGGCCAGTTTGGCCGACGGGATCCTGCTCGAACGGCGAGGGGTGCCGGCGGTGTCCGTCTGCACCGACAAGTTCCGGACGACCGCCGAGGCGATGGCGCGCCTGCACGGCTTCGAGGGGTACCGCTTCGTCACCGTGCCCCATCCGATCGCGAGCCTCGAGCTCCCGCAGCTGGCGCACCTCGCCGCCGACGTCCTCGGCGAGGTCCTGGCCATCTTGGAGGTGAGCGAGTGACGGCCGACGCGGTCGACGACGCTGGCGACGACGCGGCCGACGCGGCGGACGCGGCCGGTGACGCAGGTGAGGCTGCGCCGGGCGGCATGCTGATCGATCACCGCCAGGTGCACGGGGCGATCGAGCACTACTACGAGCGCGGCTGGACCGACGGGTTGCCGGTGGTCCCGCCGACCGAGTCCTACCTGGCCGAGTTCCTGGCGCAGGTGGACCGCTCTCCCGACGAGGTGGTCGCCGCCATGCCGCACCTGAACAGGGAGTGCACCCTCCGGCTCGCGGCCATCAACTCGATCATGGCGGGGTGCCTCCCGGAGTACTTCCCGGTGGTGCTCGCCATGCTGGACGCGTTGCGGGCGGACACCGGCGCGCGCGGCGCCACCCGGTTCTCGAGCGGCCTCTGGCAGAGCACGACCGGCACCGTTCCCATCACCGTGGTCAACGGGCCTGTCCGGCTGCGACTGGGCTTCAATTGCAAGGGCAATATCTTCGGCCCGGGCTTCCGGCCGAACGCGACCATCGGGCGTGCGCTGCGACTGATCGCGATGAACGTCCTGGGGCTGAAGCCCCACGTCCTCGACCAGTCCACCCACGCGAACCCGGCGAAGTACACGTGCTGCATCGCCGAGAACGAGGAGGAGAGCCCCTGGGAGCCGATGTCCGTCGAGGCGGGGTACGGCCCCGAGGCGAGCACCGTGGCGTTCATGATGATGCGCTCCTGCATGCACATCGAGGCACGGTCGGCGATCCGGCCGGAGCACGTGCTGAGCGATGTCGCGAACACCGTCGCGCGCACGGGCGTGCTCTACTCGGAGAAGTCGGCCTGCCTCCTGGTCGTGAGCCCCGAGCACGCCCAGCTGCTGGCGTCGCACGGCTGGGACAAGAAGGACGTCCGAGAGTTCGTGGCGGCCAATGCCGTGTGCACGCGGGAGGCGCTCGAGCGAGCGGGCAAGACCGGGATCTCCCGGGACATGCACTGGCTGGTGCCGAGCGAGCATCCGGATGCGATGCAAGGGGAGGAGCCCACGTTCGAGCGGCGGGACGGACAGGACGTCCATTTCGTCCTGGGCTCGCCCGACGACGTCGTGGTGGTCGTCGCCGGCGCCGCCAACGCCGGCGTCTCGACGGTGATCGAGCTCATGGGTGCGACCACCGCGCCGAGCGGTCGGGGAGGCGGCAGGCTCCCGGCGATGAGCGAGATCGTGATGAGCTCGAGATCGGCGACCACTTCACCCCGGCCGCTGTGAGGAGCTGGGTCAGGCACTCGTTGCGTACCGGTCAGCCGGCGTTGTGCGGGTCGGCTGACCTGTCCACGGCTACCCAGGTGCTGGTCGGGAGCGCCCGATGAGCTCGAGGAACGGCGCGAAGGCCGAGAGCGACAGCTCCGAGCGTTCGAGGAGCTCGATCACCGTGCCCCGCGCGGGATCGGAACCGCCGTCGAGGTAGACCCAGCGCACCTGGTTGCCAGGCCCCGTGCCGTCGATGAGCAGGTCCATCGGAGGGGACGCGTGCATTGCCGCAGCCACCTGCTCGTCGAAGTCGTCCACGAGGAAGGCGAGATGGTGGAGGCCCTCGCCGTGCGCGGCCAGGAACTCAGCGTGAGGCGAGCGGTCGTCGAGCGGTTCCAGCAGCTCGAGGAGGACGCCGCCCAGCGCGCCGAAGGCGATCTTCAGCGAGAAGGGCGCCGGCTTGCCGTGGACGATGGCGTGCTCGAAGCGCGACGTCTCACCGGCGCTGAGAAAGGGCCCTGCGCCCAGGCGGGCTCCCAGCTCTTCCTGGGCGGCCTGGCAGTCGCGCACCACCCATCCCACGTGGAAGAGCTCCGGGAGCGCGAGCGAGGTCACGGTGCCCCTCCAACGTCGACGACGCACACGTACCCGCCGACGGCCACGTTGTCGCCCTCGGCGACCGCATGCTCCACCATCACGCCGTCGTCGGTGGCCCCGACCTCCTGGCTGATCTTCTCGGTCTCGATCTCGTAGATGGGCTCGCCGCGACGGAAGTGCTCGCCCGGCTGCTTGAAGAACCGTACGACCGTCGCCTCCTCCATCGTCATGCCGATCTTCGGCAACTTCACGTGCACGCGCATCGCGTGGCGGTCAGGCCGTTGCCCTGTGGGCTCGGCCGACGAGGGAGAGCACCGCGGCGACGATGCGCTCCTCGCCGGGTATGACGTGTCGCTCGGCGTTCGGCGCGTACGGCATGGCGACGTTGGGCGTGGTGATCCGGCGGATCGGGCCGGCGAGCGCGTGAAAGGCCTTCTCGGCCACGATCGCTGCGATCTGACTCGCCGCGCCGCAGCACTCACGCGCCTCGTCGACGACCACCAGGTGCCCCGTCTTCTCCACGGAGGCGAGCAAGGACGCCTCGTCGAAGGGCACGAGGGTCCGTGGGTCGATCACCTCGACGCCCACGCCCTGTTCGGCGAGGGCATCCGCGGCGGCGAGGGCCGGTTTCACCATCCGGCCGATCGCCAGCACCGTCGCGTCCCCGCCCTCGCGCCGCACCGCCGCTCTGCCGAACGGGACGAGATGCTCGCCGTCGGGCACGTCGCCCACCTCCCCTCCCCGGCCCGACGCTTCGAGGAAGAAGCTGGGGTTCCTTCCCCGGATCGCCGTCTTCAAGAGGCCCTTGGCGTCCGCAGGCGTGGACGGCGTGAGCACGTTCAATCCGCCCAGGTTCATGAGGACCGGATATGCCGAGTCGGAGTGCTGCGCGGCGTTGGCTGACCCGCCGCCGTAGCCGGCGATGATGGTGATGGGCAGCTCCACCTGGCCGCCCGTCATCAGGCGCAGCTTCGCCATCTGGTTCCCGATGGCGTCCATGCCGGTGTAGAAGAAGTTCGAGAACATCATGTGGACCACCACGTGGTAGCCGGCCGAGGCGAGGCCGACCGCCATTCCGGTGAGCGTCGCCTCGCAGATCGGCGTGTTGCGGATCCGGTCGTGGCCGAAGTGCTCGTGGAGGCCCCGCATGTCGCCCGTGATCGAGAGCTCGACGTCCTCTCCGTAGACGACCACCTTCGGGTCCCTCTCCATCTCCTCGAACAGTGCGTCGTTGACCGCCTGGATCAGGCGTCGCCGCTCCACCATCGCCTACCCCTCGTCTCGCACGAACATGAGGCTCTCCGCGAGGGCGGGGTCTGCAGGCGTCCCCGCCTCGGCGAAGCGAACGGCGTCGTCGACTTGGGCGAGGACGCGCGCCTCGATCGCGTGGAGCACGTCGGCGGCTCCTGACGCGAGCAGGGTGGCCCGGCAGCGCAGGACCGGATCCTTGTCCTCCTGCGTCCACGCAGCGATCTCTGCGTCCTCGCGATAGCGGCCGCCCGAGAGGACGAACGCCTCGGCCTCGAAGTGGCCCTGGATACGGTAGGTGTGCGCTTCGATGAACGACGGACCGCCGCCCGAACGTGCCCGGGCGACCGCGCCGGCGGCGGCCTGCCAGACGGCCGTCACGTCGTTGCCGTCGACTTCGGCGGTGGGCATGCCGAACGCGCGTGCCCGATCGGCGATGCGTCCCGCGGTCACCTCCCGTGAGGGAGTGAACTCGGAGAACGTGTTGTTCTCGCAGACGAAGACGAGCGGCAGCTCCCAGAGGGTCGAGAGGTTGAGCGTCTCCATGAGGACGCCCTGGTTCGAGGCGCCGTCTCCGAAGAAGCAGGCCGTGACCTTGCCGTCGCCGTCCAGCTTGGTCCCGAACGCGGCTCCCGCCGCGATCGCAAGTCCAGCTCCGACGATCCCGTTCGCGCCGAGGATGCCCTTCGAGACGTCGGCGACGTGCATCGAGCCGCCCATGCCGCGGCAGATCCCTTCCTCCTTCGCCCAGATCTCGGCCATCATGGCGCGGACGTCGCCGCCCTTGGCGAGGAAGTGGCCGTGCCCGCGGTGGGTCGAGGTGACGTAGTCACGGTCGCCGAGGTGGGCGCACACGCCGACGGCGACGGCCTCCTCCCCGATGTAGAGATGCACCGCGCCAGGCAGCTTGCCCGCCGCGCTGTCGTCACGCAGCCGCTCTTCGACGCGGCGGACGAGGAGCATCCGCTCGTAGAGCTCCAGCAGCTCGGCTGGGGACGGCCCGGAGCGGAGCCCCGCCTGCTCGGTGCGTCGGTCGATCACTGTGGTTGCCATTCTGCCTCGTTCCCGGCCGTTCGCACCCGGCCAGCTCGGCCTTGCCCGGCGCGGCCGTCTCGAGCAGCCAAGATTCGCTCAGGAGCCGACGCCGACGCGCTCGACCCTCATGCCCCGCGCCTTCGGCATGACCTCGCGGGCGAACAGCTCGAGGCTCGCCCGCGCCTGGTCGTAGGGCATGCCCCCGTAGGCGCACTGGAGAGAGAGCTCGAAGTCGCCGACCACGTCGCGGATCGCCTCGATCTGGCCGAGGATCCGTTCGGGGCTCCCCCACAACGTCGTCGCTGCGTAGCTCTGCGCGGCCTTCTCCAGGCCGGCCGCACGAAGGACCTGCGCGCTCTCGGCGTAGCGCTCGTAGCCCTTCGTCGTCGCGAAGTGCTCTCCTGCCATCTCGTAGTGGTCGACGTTCGACATGAAGAGGCGCCCCCCGTACTCGTCGTGGCGAGCCTCGGCCAGCGCGTCGTCCTCGTGGCAGTACATGGCGACTCCAAGCGAGATCGGCGGCGCCACCTCGCCGTGCTCGGCCTCGTAGAGCTCCCGGTAGCGGGTGAACTCCGGCATGAGGTCCGCCGCCGGCCGCACGATGAACGACATCATCTGGGCCTCGAGCCGCGCTGCGGCGGCGAGCGAGTCCGACGACCCCGCCACGCAGAAGCGCCTCTTGGCGAAGCTCCCCCTCGGGCGGGGCCGGAGCTCGGCCCGAGGTTGCGGGTAGTAGGGCCCGTCGCCCTCGATCACGCCGGTCTCGACTGCGTCGAAGATCATCGCCGCGGCTTCGTCGAACCGGTCCCTGCTCTCGTCCATGGGGATGCGGAAGGGCTCGTACTCCTTGCGCGAGAGCCCCCGTCCGAGGCCCAACAGGAGCCGGCCGTCCGACAGGGTGTCGAGCATGAGCGCCTTCTCGGCGACTCGCAGCGGGTCGTTCCACGGGACGATCACCGCGGCGGTCCCGAGCATGCATCGAGAGGTGCGCGCCGCGAGGTGGGCGAGCACGACGAAGTTGTCCGGGCACAGCGCGTAGTCGTCGAAGTGGTGCTCGACGACCCAGACCGTGTCGTAGCCGAGCTGGTCTGCCAGGACCCCGACGCCGACGTCCCCCGCGTACATCTCTTGGTCCGAGAGGCTCTCGTGGAGGTTGCCGAAGCCGAGGTTGATCCCGATGCTCAGCACGTGCCCGCCCCCGTTCCCAGCTGGTGTTCGAGCTCACCGAGCACCCGGTAGCAGCCGAGCACCTGGGCGATGCTCGCGTTGGGCTCCCGTCCCTCTGCGATGGCGGCGACGAACTCGCGGTCCTGCAGCTCGATCCCGTTCATCGACACGTCCACCTTGGAGACGTCGACGGGGTGCTCGTAGCCGTCGACGAGGTCGTCGTAGCGGGCGATGAAGGTGCCGTTGTCGCAGATGTAGCGGAAGAAGGAGCCCAGCGGGCCCTCGTTGTTGAAGCTGAGCGAGAGCGTGCAGATCTTGGCTCCCGTGGTCCGGAGCTGGATCGACATGTCCATGGCGATCCCGAGCTCGGGATGGACGGGGCCTTGGACGGCGTTGGCGACGATCACCTCTTCGCCCGTCTGGTACCCGAACAGGTCCACCGTGTGCGCGGCGTGGTGCCACAGCAGGTGATCGGTCCAGCTGCGAGGCTGGCCCAGGGCGTTCATGTTGGTCCGGCGGAAGAAGTAGGTCTGCACGTCCATCTGCTGGATCGCGAGCTCGCCGGCCTGGATCCGCTGGTGCACCCACTGGTGGGAGGGGTTGAAGCGCCGGGTGTGGCCCGCCATGCAGACGAGACCCGTCTCGCGTTGGACCCGATCGATCTCGGCGGCGTCCGACCAGCTGTCGGCGACGGGGATCTCCACCTGGACGTGCTTGCCGGCTCGCAGCGCGGCGATCGCCTGGGCGGCGTGCAGCTGGGTCGGCGTGCAGAGGATCACCGCGTCGACGTCCGCTCGCTCCAGTGAATCGGCGAGGTCGGTCGAGACGTGGTCGATCCCGTAACGCTGCGCGACCTCCCTCGTCGGCTCGAGTCTGCGGCCGACGAGGGAGGTCACCTCGACGCCGTCGATCTTGGCCAGGCCGTCGAGGTGCTTGATCCCGAAGGCTCCTGCCCCGGCGAGAGCGATGCGCATGAGGACTCCTAGCTCGTGGGCTCGAGCACGATGTGCCCGAGCGCGGTGTTCGAGGTCGGCACGTGGTAGAAGCGGTAGAGCTCCTTCGCGTGCTCGCCGAGCGCTCCCCGCATCACGAGCCACATGACGAGCTCGATCGCCTCGGACCCCGCTTCCCTCACGTACTCGATATGGGCCATCTTGCGGAGCGCCTCGGGGTCGGTCGTGAGCCGGTCGAGGAAGGCGGTGTCGAACTCCCTGTTGATCAGGCCGGCCCTTGGCCCCTGAAGCTGGTGGCTCATTCCCCCGGTCCCCCAGACGTGCACGTTCAGGTCCTCGGGGTAGCTCTCGACGGCGCGGCGGATCGCCTGGCCGAGCAGGAAGCACCGGTTGCCGGTCGGGGGCGGGTACTGCACGACGTTGACCGGCACCGGGATGATCTTGGTCGGCCACGCCTCCGGCTGGCCGAACATCAGGGTGAGGGGCACGGTCAGGCCGTGGTCGACGTCAAGCTTGTTGATGATGGTCATGTCGAACTCGTCGAGGATGGTCGACTGGGCGATGTGCCAGGCGAGGTCGGCATGGCCCTCGACGGCCGGCACAGGGCGCGGTCCGTAGCCCTCGTCCGCGATCTCGAAGCGGTCTGCGCAGCCGATCGCGAAGGTCGGGATGAGCTCGAGGGAGAACGCCGAGGCGTGGTCGTTGTAGACCAGGACCACGACGTCGGGCATGTTCTCGGCGATCCACCTCTTCGACCACTCGAAGCCGGCGAAGATCGGCCGCCAGTAGTCGTCGTCCGCCCGTCCCTGGTCCCATGCCGCGGCGATCGCGGGCACGTGGCTGCTCGTCACGCCGGCGCTGATCCTCGCCATCTCAGCGGCCCTCCTTGATCGAGCGGACGCCCTCGATCGAACGGCCGCCGGCGAGCATCATCTCGGCGTACTCCTCCTGGGTCATCCCGGTCATCGTGCCCGCCGCGTACTGGTAGCTCTTGCCGTCCGTCGCGAAGATCTTCGCGAGGAAGTAGATGTTGCCTCCCTCGGCGATGCACGCGTTGTAGTCCCGAGCGAGCACGGCCTGTTTCTGGGCCTCGGTCATCGGCCACTCGTCGAGGTACGCGCGCTCGTCGCCCTTGAACCGCTCGCGGTTCTCGGCCTTCATGAGGCTCATGCAGAACTGATTGAGCCAGTAGCCCTTCCGGGAACGTTGGGCGGTGAACAGGGTCGTCCCCGGGATGTCGTCGAACTCGGACAGGTCGGTCATGTGTCGTCTCCCCAATAAAGACGCGTGGGGTTGTCCACCAGCAGCTTCTGGCGGAGCTCCTCGGTCGTCGCGATCCGTTGCACGTAGTCCACGAGCTTGCCGTCGTCGGGCATGTGGCCCTTCAGGTTCGGGTGCGGCCAGTCGGTCCCGAAGAGCACCCGGTCGGGGAACGTCTCGACCACGCGGCGGTGGAACGGCACCACGTCGTCGTAGCCGGGCGGGCCCGAGAGGCTGAGGCGCTCCGCGCCGCTCACCTTCGACCAGAACTGGGGGTGCTCGGCCATCAGCTTCAGGAAGAGGCCGAACTCCGGTCCGTCCACCGGCTTTCCGACGTCGGGTCGGCCCATGTGGTCGACGACCACGATGGTCGGCAGCGAGGTGAAGAAGTCCCATCGCTCGGCGAGGTCCTGTGCCTCGAAGTAGACCACGACGTGCCAGCCGAGCGCCGCGATCCGCTCGGCGATCGACCGGTAGTAGTCGTCGGGCTTCGGGTCGACCAGGCGGCGGACGAAGTTGAACCGGACCCCTCGCACCCCGGCCTCGTGCAGCTCGGCGAGCTCGTCGTCGCCCACGTGCGGCCCGACCGTCGCGACCCCCCGGGCGCGCCCCTTCGAGGCGACGAGGGCGTCCACCATCGCGGCGTTGTCGGCACCGTGGCAGGTCGCCTGGACGATCACGTTCCGCTCGAACCCGAGCAGGTCGCGGAGCGCGAAGAGCTGGTCCTTGCTGGCGTCGCAGGGCGTGTACTTGCGTTCCGGCGCGTACGGGAACTCGTCGCCGGGGCCGAAGACGTGGCAGTGGGCGTCGACCGCTCCGGGTGGCAGGCGATAGGTGGGCTTCGAGGGGCTGGGGTCGAAGCAGAGCCAGTCGGCGTCCATCTCGAAGGTGCCCATCTCAGCGCCCCTGCGCCTTCAGGATCGCGTCGAGGCGCGGGTACACCCGGCGCGCGTTGCCGGAGAAGACCCGCGCGCTGTCGTCGGCGGCGAGGTCGAGGGCGTCGAGGTAGCGCCGGGTGTCGTCGAAGTGGTGGCCGGTCTCGGGGTCGACGCCTCGGACGGCCCCGATCATCTCCGAGCCGAAGAGGATGTTCTCGTGGTCGACCACCCGGAACAGCAGGTCGATCCCCGGCTGGTGGTACACGCAGGTGTCGAAGAAGACGTTGCGCATCACGTGCTCGTCGAGCGGCGGCCGCTTCAGCATGTCGGCGAGGCCCCGGTACCGGCCCCAGTGGTAGGGGACGGCCCCGCCGCCGTGGGGGATGACGAACCGGAGTTCCGGGAAGTCGGTGAACAGGTCGCCCTGGATGAACTGCATGAAGGCGGTGGTGTCGGCGTTCAGGTAGTGCGCCCCGGTGGCGTGGAAGTTCGGGTTGCAGCTCGCCGAGACGTGGATCATCGCCGGGACGTCGAGCTCCACCATCTTCTCGT
Organism: Actinomycetes bacterium; assembly: GCA_021803085.1. Lineage (GTDB taxonomy): Bacteria > Actinomycetota > Acidimicrobiia > Acidimicrobiales > RAAP-2 > JAJYVT01. The sequence goes on along the minus strand of JAJZMD010000146.1, from coordinate 74,855 downwards.
AGAACGGGTACCAGGCTTTGTCGGTGAGCGGCGGAGAGGTCCAGTTGCCCCCGCTCGGGTCCGGGTTCAGGTTGCATCCGACGAAACCGAGCTCGGTGACGCACCGCTCGAGCTCCGCGATCGAGTTGGCGATGGGGACCCCGGGCGACTGGGGGAGCTGGCAGACGCCGACGTAGCTCTCGGGGTAGAGATCGGCGACCCGTCCGATCAGGTCGTTGCACGCCCTCGCCCAGGCGAGGCTCACCTTCTCGTCGCCGACGTGGTGCCCCATGGCCGAAGCTCTCGGGGAGAAGATGGTGAGGTCGGTCCCGCGCTCGGCGACCAGGCGGAGCTGGTTGGCCTCGAGCGACTCGCGGATCTGTTCGTCGGAGATGGCGGGGTAAGGAGGAGGCGAGGCGCCGGCGTCGAATGCCGCCTTCTGCGCCTGGCGCCAGAGGTCGTGCTCCTCCGGCGCGGTCGTGTAGTGCCCGTGGCAGTCGATGATCACCGCGCTGTCCTCGTTGTCGTCGTCATTTCCCTCTCCCCCCGCACGTTCTCCCCCTGCGCCCGCTCTCCTCGCACCTTCACCCTCTCTCCCCGTGCCCTGTGCTCTCTCGGTCACGTGCGGCGGCGCCGAGTGACGGACCGCTCCGCTGGTCAGCTGCCCTCTCGCGAGTCGACGTAGACGAGGCCCCGCTGGGCGAGCTTCTCCCGCATCGAGTACAGGTCGAGCCCGAGCTCGCCCTCGGCGAGGCGCGCCCGCTTCTCCGCTTCGTTCGCCTCCCGTGCCCGGGAGCGCTCGAGGACCGACTCGGCCTCCTCCCGACGGATCACCACCACCCCGTCGTCGTCCGCCAGGATCACGTCGCCCGGCCGCACGTACGCGCCAGCGCAGACGATCGGCACCTGGACGTTCGCCACCGTCTCTTTCACGGTCCCCTGGGCGGAGACGGTCTTGGACCAGACGGGGAAGCGCATCTCGGTCAGGTCCGCGACGTCGCGCACGCCGCCGTCGATGACGAGGCCGCGGACGCCGTGAGCGACGAGGCTCGTCGCGAGCAGCTCGCCGAAATAGCCGTCCTCGCAGGGGCTGGTCGGGGTCACGACGAGGACGTCACCGGGCACGGCCTGCTCCGCCGCCACGTGGATCATCCAGTTGTCGCCGGGCGCGACCTCGACGGTCAGCGCGCAGCCAGCGACCTTGATCGGCCGATAGATGGGGCGCAGGCGGGAGGCGAGCAAACCGGTGCGTCCCTGAGCCTCGTGCACCGTGGCGACGCCGAGCTCGGCGAAGGCGTCGACCAGCCCGAGCTCGGTGCGTGCGACATTCTTGACCACGACAGCCATGCTCACTCCTGTTCCCGGCCCCGGCGCCCCTCGTGCGACGGACGCCCGGAAGAATGCCACCTCGCGGCCATGGTAACCATCAGAGATCGGCCCGGAAGCCGGCGGAGCGTTTGTAGTCTGCCTCCTGCAGGTTGCCGCACTCGAGCTGGAGGTCCCCCGATGCCTTCCTACGCAGTGAAGACCCCACCCCAGCACGGGACGTGGCAGGAGTTCCTCGAGGTCTGGCGTGCGGTCGACCAGATCGAGCTGTTCGAGTCGGCCTGGACGATGGACCACTTCTACCCGCTCACGCCTCCGGCCGAGGGGCCGCAGCTGGAGAGCTGGACGATGCTCGCGGCGCTTGCCCAGGCGACGACGCGCGTTCGGCTCGGCGCCACGGTCAACGGCATGCACTTCCGCCATCCCGCCGTCACCGCGAACATGGCGGCCACGCTCGACCACATCTCGGGCGGACGGCTCGAGCTCGGGCTCGGCGCCGGCTGGTTCTTTCTCGAGGCCGACGCCTATGGGATCCCCCTCGGCTCGCCCGGCGAACGCTCGGACCGCTTCGAAGAGGGGGTGGAGGTGGTCCACCGGCTCCTCACCCAGGAGACCACCACGTTCTCGGGCCGCTACTACCAGCTCACGGATGCCCGCTGTGAGCCGAAGCCCGTCCAGCGACCCAGACCTCCGATCGTCATCGGCGGCAAGGGGCCCACGCGCACCCTGAGGACCGCGGCGCGCTTCGCCGACCACTGGGACATGACCTTTCCCGAGAGCCCCGGGGAGTGGAAGGCACTGGACGAGGTGCTCGTGGGCCACTGCGCGTCGATCGGCAGGGACCCGGCGAGCATCCGCCGCTCGGTCCACCTCAGCTGGCCGGCGGACGCCGACCCCTCGGAGCTCGCCGACTCGGCCCATTCGTTCACCGCCGCCGGGGTCGACCTCGTCATCTTCTCGATGCGCGGCCCCTACCGCGTCGAGCTGGTCGAGCCACTGGCCAGGGCGCTCGCCGACCGCTGAGCAGACCAGAGGCGAGCCGTCCCCGTGGACGCTGGCGTGCTCGTCGCTTACCCTTCCTGGCAGCTCTGCGATCGAGGGAGGGGGCCAGCGATGGCACGCGAGGACATACTCGGGTCCTACTGGACCACGGCGGGGCCGGCCGACCCCACTGGCACCCCTCCTCCCCAAGGTGGCCCCCAATGGAGCCCCTTCAGCTGGGCCGACCGCTGCGCCCAGGCCAAGCGGGTGGGGCTCCAGGGACTCGGGATCTGGCACGAGGACCTCCGCCACCTCCTCGAGGTCCACACGCTCGCCGAGCTCGGCCGGATCTTCGCCGACGCCGGACTCGTGCACCTGGAGCTCGAGTTCCTCATGAACTGGTACGTGCCGGACGCCGACCCCCGGCGCGACGACGCCGACGCCACCACGCGGCTCGTCTTCGAGGCGACCGCGGCCCTCGGGGCACACCATGTGAAGGTGGGCAACATCTCGGGCATCCCGGTGGAGCGCGCACAGCTCGTCGACGCGTTCGGAAGGCTGTGCGCGCAGGCGGCCGAGGAGCACGACGCACCGGTCGTCTACGAGCTGATGCCTCCGGACGTGAACGTCGACAGCCTGGACAAGGCGATCGATCTCGTGACGGCCGCCGGGGCGCCCAACGGAGGGCTCGCCCTCGACACCTGGCACCTCGGCAAGCTCGGCATCGAGCCCGCGATGCTCGAGGCGATCCCCCCCGCCTACCCCCTCTACGTCGAGCTGAGCGACGGCAGGCGAGAGAGCATGCCGAGCATGAAAGAGGAGACGACGAGCTTCCGCCTCCTCCCCGGCGAAGGCGAGTTCGACCTGCCGAGCTACGTACGCGCCCTCCACGGCCTCGGTTACCACGGGCCGTGGGGCGTGGAGGTCCTCTCCGCCGAGCTGCGGTCGTTGCCGATCGGCACGCTCTTCGATCGCACCGCGCGCTCCACCCGCGCACTGCTCGCGGCGGCCGACGACCCCGTCGCGTCCTGAGCGAGGTCGGCGGTCGCCTCCGCCCGCCGGATCGGACCTCCACGAACGCAGAGGTCCGCACGCGAATAGAGTCGTCCCGTCGGATTCGGTCCAGACGGGGACCAGAGGAGGGTGCATGAAGTTCTTGCTCGTGGATCCCACCCAGCAGCCGACGGGACTTTCCGTGACGCTGGCCGCCCGACCGCCCGCGCTGCGCGGACTGCGCCTCGGGCTCGTGGAGAACACCAAGGCCAATGCCGCCGCGCTGCTCGAGGAGGTGGAGGCCTTCGTGCGGGACGCGCTCGAGCCGTCGGCCGTCCGTCGCTACAGCGTGCCGGCCACGCTGCCGGCCTCCGACGAGGTCCTCGACCGGATCGCGGCGGAGTGCGACCTCGTCATCCAGGCGGTCGGCGATTGAGGGAGCTGTAGCGCGGCCAGTGTGGCCGACACGATCCTCCTCGAGCGGCGCGGCGTGCCGTCCGCCGCGATCTGCACCGACGCGCTTCGGGCGAGCGCCGACGCCATGGCAGCTATCCAGGGAGCCCCCGGGTACCGCTACGCCGTCGTGCCCCACCCGGTGAGCAGCCTCGACGCCGACGGTCTGCGCTCGCACGCCCGGCTCGCCGCGCCTCAGGTCCTCGAGATCCTGCGCGGCCCCGGCGGCGGGGCCGGTCCGGGCGACTGATGGCCGTCGACGAGTCGCCCGAAGAGCAGCCGGTCGACGTCGACCCGCTGCTCGAGGCCATCGAGTACTGCTACGAGCAGGGCTGGACCGACGGCCTGCCGGTCGTCCCGCCCACTCCCGCGCTCGTCGAGCGGTTCCTCGCCGAGACGGACCGGGATCCCGACGAGGTCCTCGTCCGCCTCGCCCAGTTCCGGCGTGCGGCCACGGTGCGCCAGGTCGCTGTCAGCGCGGCCATGGCGGGATGCCGGCCCGAGTACCTGCCCGTGGTGCTGGCCGCGTTCGAGGCGGTGGTCGACGAGGGCTGGCCGGCCGCGGGTGCCTGGCAGAGCACGACCGGCGGCGGCCCCTTGCTGATCGTGAACGGTCCGGTCCGCACCGAGCTCGGGTTCAACTCGCGGGGCAACGTCTTCGGGCCGGGCTTCCGCGCCAACGCGACCGTCGGTCGGGCGATGCGCCTCGCCATCCTGAACGTCTTCGGCGTGCGACCCCACGAGCTGGACCAGTCGACCCAGGGCAGCCCCGGAAAGTACAGCCTGTGCATCGCCGAGAACGAAGAGGACAGCCCCTGGGAGCCGCTCCACGTCGAGCTGGGCAGGTCGCCGAGCGACAGTGTCGTATCGGCGCTGCACACCCGTGGGATCGATTTCGTCGACAACAGGCACACCGCCGACGCCCGGCGCATCCTGAACGACATCGGCGACTCGATCGCCCGGACCGGCACGGTGCTGCGGCTCCAAAAGCGCGTCGGGGTCGTCATCGGCCCCGAGCACGCACAGCTGCTGGCGGCGCAGGGGATGTCGAAGCGCGACGTGAAGGAGTACCTCGTCGCGAATTCCTTCCGCAGGGTCGACGACCTCCGGCGCGCCGGCAAGGACGGGGAGATGAAGATCCCGAAGGCGGCAGACTCCTCGACCGGCTCGATGCACGGCATGGCAGAGCCGACCGGCCGAGCGGAAGGCGACCCAGGGGGGGACGAGCGGTTTCGCGTGCTCCACTCCCCCGACGACGTGCTCGTCGTGGTGGCGGGCGCGCCGAATGCCGGGGTGTCCGCGGTCGCGCAGCCGCTCGGGTTCCCTCCGCGCTTTCCGGGGCGCTCCTTGGTGCGCCCGAAGCGCTGACCCGCGCCGCGCGGGCGCCGGGACGAGGTCGGCGCGAACCACGCAGGGGCGAGGACGCTCAGGAGCTCTCGTGGCGGCCGTCGGGCGCCGGCTCGTCGCAGGGATGCCAGCAGGCGAAGCGGTGGCGTCCGCCGCCAGGGGCGGCGAGCTCCGGGGCGCTTGCCCGGCACCGGTCGTCCGCCCGCTCGCAGCGCGGCGCGAAGGCGCATCCCGTGGGCAGGTGGGTGAGGTCGGGCGGGCGGCCCTCGACCACGGGGAGGATCGTGTGCGTCGGCCGGTCGAAGCGTGGGATCGCCTGCAGCAGCGCCTGGGTGTAGGGCATCTGCACGTGGGCGAAGAGCTCGCGCGTCGACGCCTGCTCCACCGCCCGCCCGCCGTACATCACGATCACCTCGTCCGCGTAGGAAGCTGCGAGGCCGAGATCGTGGCTGACCAGGATGAGCGCCATGTCGCTCTGCTCTTGCAGCTCGAGCAGCAGCTCCATGATCTGCGCCTGGGTCGTCACGTCGAGGCTCGTGGTGGCCTCGTCCGCGATCAGCAGCTTCGGGTCGCACGCCAGGGCGATGGCGATCATCACCCGCTGGCGCATGCCGCCAGAGAGCTGATGAGGGTAGTCCAGGCAGCGGCGGGCGGCGGCGGGGATCCGCACACGCTCGAGAAGGTGCACCGCCCGGTTCCGGGCCTCCCGGCGATCGAGCGGCAGGTGGGCCCGCACGGCCTCAGCGACCTGGGGCCCGATCCGCATCGTCGGGTTGAGCGAGCGGGAGGGGTCCTGGAACACCATCGACACGCCGGTGCCGCGGTAGCGGCAGAGCTGCTTCTCGGACAGGCCGACCAGCTCGACGCCATCGAGGCGGACCGAGCCGGTAGTCCGTGCGGTCGGCGGCAGCAGACCCATGACCGCTCGACAGCTCACCGTCTTGCCGGAGCCCGACTCGCCGATGATGGCCAGGCTCCTGCCCGCAGCCAGCTCGTAGCTGATCCCGTTGACGGCGTAGACCCGCTGCCTGTGCTGGACGAAGTGCACGTGGAGGTCGCTCACCGTGAGCAACGCCTCCCGGTCGGTTGCGTTCTCGACGCACGACCCGAGTGTGCCCGCCGCTCTGGAGGTGTCCTGGTTCGTCCGCAGCGCCACGCCTCTCCCCGAGCCCAGGTGCCGACCAAGTCTGGGAATGTGCGGGCTCACCGTATCCATCGTGCCCTGGCCGCACAAGCTCCGCGGGCGCTCAACGTGGGACCGGGAGCTCCGGCCCCGCTGCGGTGCCAGGGATCTTGTGGGAGTATGCCTGCGACCGGAGGTGCTCGCTCGACGAGTGGTCCGACGACGAGGGCTACGAGCCGCGCCTGCCGGAGGCTCCAGCGCGCAGGGGTGAGGTGGGAGGCAATGAGCACGCCGGTGGTCACGCCCACCGAAGCGGCGGGGGGGCACGCCGAGGGCGAAGGGGGCCTGCGGTGGTGGGCCGCCTTCACGTCGTCGCCCACCCTGCGGCTCGCCGTCCGCCGGATCCTGATCGCCATCCCGGTGATGCTCGGAGTGACCTTCCTCACGTCCGTCCTCTTGAACCTTCTCCCCGGAGACGCCGCGTCGGCCCTGCTCGGGGCGAATGCCACCCCCCAGGAGATCCGTCAGCTCTACCTGAAGCTCCACCTGAACGAGTCGTTCTTCGTGCGCTACTGGCAGTGGCTGGACGGTGTCTTCCACGGGCACTTGGGCGTCTCGCTGCAGAACACACAGCCGGTCGCCCAGATCATCGGCCAGCACCTGCCGGTCACCTTCGAGCTCATCGTCTACTCCACGCTCGTGATGGTGTTCGTCACGATCCCCATTGCGATGCTCTGCGCGCGACGTCCCGGCGGGATCGTGGACCGGATCACGATGATCCTCTCGATGGGCTTCCTGTCCATCCCCCAGTTCGTGCTCGGCCTCCTCTTCGTGCTCGTGTTCGCAGTGGTCTGGAAGATCTTCCCTGCTCTCGGGTACACGCCGATCACCCAGAGCCTCGGCGCGAACCTGAAGGACTTCACCCTCCCGGCTCTCACCATCGCGCTGCCGTTCTCCGGCTTCTACATCCGGCTGCTGCGCGGCGATCTCATCGAGCAGATGGAGTCGCAGGACTACGTGGTCACCGCCCGCGCGAAGGGCTTCGGCTCCTGGTACATCCTCACCCGGCACGCCTTCAGGAATTCGCTGATCAGCTTCGTCACCATCGTCGGGCTGAACGTGGCGCAGCTGTTCGCCTACACGGTCATCGTCGAGGAGATCTTCGGCCTTCCCGGTCTCGGCTACCAGCTGCTCACCGGCGTGAGCGACAGGAACACCCCGCTCGTGCAGGCCATCGTCCTCGTCTTCGCCGGCATCGTCGTCATCGTCAACCTGTTCACCGACCTCACGTACGGAGTCATCGACCCGAGGGTCCGCTATGGCCGTTCTGCCATCTGAGGGCGAGTCGCCCGCCCCTGCGCGAGGCGCCCTGGTCCTCGCCGATCTGCCGGCGCGCCGCGGCCGTGGCTGGCTGCACTCGCTCGACATCTCCATCCCGGCCGTCCTTCTGATCGCGCTCGCGTTCACCTGCTTCGTCTGGCCCTACCTCTACAAGATCCCTTCTCCGGTCGGCGGCGGCATCCTCACAGGAAGCCTGCCGGTCGGCTCCCCGGGGCACCTCCTCGGGACGACAGTGGTGGGCAACGACATCATGTCCCGGCTGATCTACGGCGGCAGGATCTCCATCGAGATCATGTTCGCGGTCCAGGGCATCGGGCTCGTGGTGGGAAGCCTCATCGGCGTGACGGCGGCGATGATGCAAGGGGTCGCAGAGACGATCGCGATGCGGATCCTCGACGTGATCATCGCCTTCCCGGCCATCATCCTCGTCGTCGTCATCGTCCTCGGCCTGGGGGCCAGCGAGGCCACCCTCATCTGGGCGCTCGCGGTCGTCATGATCCCGATCTTCGCCCGGGTGTCGCGGGCGGGCGCGGTGACCATCCGGGAGCAGACCTACATCGTGGCGGCGGAGCTGTCCGGCTCGAAGCGGTGGCGCATCGCCCTCCGCCACGTCCTCCCGAACATCTTGATGTCCTTGCTCACCTTCGCCGTCCTCGGCGCGGGCATCGTCGTCATCCTCGAGGCGACCGTGAGCTTCTTCGGCTATGGCATCCCGCCTCCGGGACCGAGCTGGGGGAACATGATCGCGGTGGGGGCTCAGACAATGTCGACCCGGCCGGTGCTGCTCCTCGTCCCCTCCGTCGTGCTCCTGGTCACGGTCATCGCCCTCAACACCCTGGGCGAGGGAATGCGCCGTCGCTGGGGGACCCTCCGGTGACGGCGTGGCGCGCCGGCTCGTGCCGGCTCGTCTGGGCTGCGCGGCGCAGGACCGGTCCATGACCGTCGACGGTTCGGACGAGACGGGCGCCACTGGTGGGCCGGCGACCCTGCCGGGTGCGCCCACCGCCCCGGGTGCGGCCAACGGGGAGAGCGTCCTTCTCGAGGTTCGCCACCTCGTGCAGGAGTTCCCCATCCGCAACGCGGGAGGGGTGAAAGGCGGCATGCTCCAGGCCGTCTCGGACGTCTCGTTCACCCTGCGCGCGGGGGAGGCGCTCGGGATCGTGGGCGAGACCGGTTCGGGGAAGTCGACCCTCGCCCGCTCCGTCATCCAGGCGCCCCCGCCGAGGTCCGGAGAGGTGATCTTCGACGGCGTCGACCTCACGAAGCTCCGGCGGCGGCAGCTGGGGCCGCTCCGCCGCCACGTCCAGATGGTCTTCCAGGACCCCTACAGCTCGCTCGACCCGAAGTGGCGGGTGAAGGACATCGTCGCGGAGCCGCTCGTGGCGTACGAGGCCGGCGACCGCCGGCAGCGCCAGGCGCGGGTGGACGAGCTCCTGGACCTGGTCGGCCTCGATCCTGAGACCTACGGCGCCCGGCGTCCTGGCCAGCTGTCGGGCGGGCAGGCCCAGCGCGTGGCGATCGCACGGGCGATCGCGCTCCATCCCCAGCTCGTGATCTGCGACGAGCCGGTCTCCTCGCTCGACGTGCTGGTCCAGGCCCAGGTGCTGAACCTGTTCGAGAAGCTCCGCCAGGAGCTCGCTCTCGCCTACTTGTTCATCGCCCACGACCTCGCTCTGGTCAAGCAGGTGAGCGACCGGGTGATCGTGCTGTACCTCGGCAAGGTTTGCGAGCTGGGGCCGTCAGACGGCCTCTACGCCGAGCCGCTCCATCCGTACACCCTCGCGCTGTTGAAGTCGATCCCCGACACGGACCCCACGATCCGCAGGGCGCGCACGAAGGAGGTCATCAGCGGAGAGCTCCCCTCACCGCTCGACCCCCCGAGCGGGTGCCGCTTCCGCACGCGCTGCCCTCGGGCTCAGGCACGCTGCGCCGAGGAGGTGCCGGTGCTCAGGCCCCTGCGGAAGGACCACTTCGTCGCCTGCCATTTCCCGCTCCACGAAAGAGGCGGTGGTGCCGTCGGCGCGGCGGGTACCGCGGTCGCTCTGGGTGAGGCGTCGGCGTGACCCGTGGCACTTCCCCGAGCGGACGCGGCGCCGGGGCGCGGCACGACCGTCGAAGCGGTCGGCGCGAACGGACCGGGGCGACCGGTTGGACCAGACAGAGGAACGCTTGGAAGAGAGAAGGAGTCGAGCCATGAAGACGACCGCAGCCGTCCTGCGGGTGCCTGGCAAGCCGTGGGAGATCACCGAGCTGGAGCTCGACGAGCCGAAGTCGCACGAGGTGCTCGTCAAGTTCGTGGCCTCGGGGATGTGCCACTCGGACGAGCACATCCGCGCGAGCGGTGGGTCCCACATCCGCATGCCTCTCGTCGGGGGTCACGAGGGCTCCGGGATCGTCGAGGCCGTCGGCGCGGCGGTGCAGCGGGTGAAGCCGGGCGATCACATCGTCACCTCCTACATCCCGGCCTGCGGGCACTGCCGCTACTGCTCGACCGGCAGGCAGAACCTGTGCGACCGCGGCCTGTACGCCGGGAGAGGCTGCCTGCAGGACGAGACCTTCCGGTTCCACCAGGACGGCGAGGATTTCGGCGCGTTCTGCGTGGTCGGCTCGTTCTCCCAGTACTCGGTCGTCTCCGAGTACTCCTGCATCAAGATGGACGACGACATCCCTTTCGACGTGGCCTGCCTCGTCGGATGCGGTGCGACCACCGGATGGGCATCCGCCGTCTACGCGGCGGACGTCCGGGTCGGCGAGACCGTCGTGGTCTTCGGCACCGGCGGCGTGGGGATGAACGCCGTGCAGGGTGCCCGTCTGGCGGGGGCGAAGAACGTGATCGCCGTCGACCCGGTGGCCTTCAAGCGCGAGCAGGCGCTGCGCTTCGGTGCGACCCTCGCCTTCGCGGACCCGGCGGAGGCGAGGGAGAGGATCGTGGAGCTCACCCGGGGCCAGCTGGCGGACAAGATCATCCTCACCGTCGGCCTGCTCGCCGAGGCAGACGTCTCGAACGCCGTCTCGATGTGCGGCAAGGCCGGCACCGTCGTGATCACCTCGGTCAGTCCGCCCGACGAGAAGACCATCAGCCTGACCGGCAGCCCCCTCGTCGGCTACGTGCGGCGGATCCAGGGGGCATTGTTCGGAAATGCCAACCCGCTCTACGACGTGCCGAGACTGCTCGGACTCTACAAGTCCGGCGACGTGAAGCTCGAGGAGCTGATCACCCGGCGCTACCGCCTCGACGAGATCAACGAGGGCTATCAGGACATGCTGGACGGCAAGAACATCCGTGGCGTGATCGTCCACGAGCATTGAGGGCACGAAAGACCGGAGGAGGACGACGATGGGCAGCTCGATCATGGACCCGACCGGGCAGACGACGCGGGCAGAGGGCGCGCTGCAGCCGGCCATCCGCCCCGAGAGCTTGAAAGGCATGACCGTGGGCCTGCTCGACAACGGCAAGCAGAATGCGGGCCGCTTCGTCGAAGAGCTCGGCAAGGTGCTGGTGGAGCGGTACGGGGTCGGCCGCGTGGTCCTGCGCAAGAAGCCGGTGGCGACGGTGGACGCGCCGGCTCAGCTCCTCGACGACCTGCACCATGCGGCGGAGCTCGTGGTCATCGGTGTCGGGGACTGCGGCTCGTGCAGCGCTGCAGCCATAGCTGACGGGATCGCCTTGGAGCGCCTCGGCACCCCGACGGCGGTGGTCTGCACCGAGTCGTTCACCGCGACCGCCGACGCCATGGCGGTGATACGCGGCGCGGCGGGGTACCGCCACGCGACCGTGGCGCACCCGATGGCCGGCTTGCCGTTCGAGAAGGTGCGAGCGCGTGCCGAGGGCGTCGCCGACGAGGTGGCGTCGCTGCTCACCGGCGCCACCGTCCGTCGTGGCGCCGCCTGATGGTCGGCGACTCGGCTGCGACAGACCTGGACCCGGATGCCGCCCAGGCGGCGATCGAGCACTGCTACCACCAGGGATGGTCGGACGGGCTCCCTCTCGTCCCCGCGACCCGCGAGCTGGTCGACCGCTTCCTCGCCGAGACCGACCGCTCGCCCGACGAGGTGATCGGCAGGATGGACAACCTGGGGCGCACCTGCACCGTCGAGCTGGCTGCGGTCAACGCCGCCATGGCGGGGTGCCTGCCGGCGTACTTCCCGGTGGTGCTGGCCGCCTGGGAAGCGGTGATGCGCGACCGGGCCGCCAAGGGGGGCGCCTGGCAGAGCACGAGCGGTCCGGCACCGCTGATCATCGTGAACGGCCCGGTTCGAGAAGAGCTCGGGTTCAACAGCTCCGGCGGGGCGTTCGGCCCGGGGTTCCGCCCCAACGCCACCGTGCCGCGAGCGATCGGGCTCATCGTCCGGAACGCCTTCGGCATCAGACCGCACGAGCTCGACCAGGCGACGCAGGGGCTGCCGGGGCGCTTCGCGATGTGCTTCGGCGAGAACGAGGAGGAAAGCCCGTGGGAGCCGCTTTCGGTGGAGATGGGGCTCTTCGACGGCCAGAGCGCGGTGTCGGCCACGTTGGTCCGGACCTGCGAGTTCGTCGACAACCGCCACACCCAGGACCCCGAGCAGGTGCTCTTCGACTTCGCCGACACCATCGTGAGGACCGGTTCGCTCATCTTCGCGGACCAGTCCTGCTTCGTGGTCTTCGGTCCCGAGCACGCGCAGCTGCTCGCCGGAGCGGGCTATTCCAAGAACGACGTGAAGGACTGGCTCATCGCGCACTGCGTGCGCAGCGAGGCGGACCTTCGACGGGTCGGCAAGGACGCGGTCGCAGAGGGCGGGCTGGGCGGGCGGGGTCCCAGTGCCGAAGAGCGCGTGAGCCAGGATACGCTCAGCCGCGTCGTCTCGACCCGAGAGCAGATCCCGATCGCCGTGACGGGCGCCCGGAACGCTGCCATGTCGCTCGTGTGCAGGGTCTTCGGCACGTGGTCGAACTCCTCGTGCCCGGTCGAGCGTCGCAGGCGCAACGGGACCGGGGGAACATGAGACCGAGACACGGTGGGACGAGGAGGGCAGAGCGGTGATCGACCTGGAGGGCCTCGCGTCCCTGCGCACCTCGCTCGAGGCCGACGGCTACGAGATCGACGTGGAGGAGGGCGAGCGCGTCGCCGTCGTGATCTCGGCGACGCCCGCCGCGTGCGCGGAGTGCTTGGTGCCCGCGAGCCTGATGGTGCCGATGCTCGAGCACGCCTTGAAGGTGCCGGGCGACCGCATCGACCTCACCTACCCCGCGGACCACGAGCAATGAGCCTCGAGCGGTGAGCGCGCAAGGGCGGGTCGCTCTCGTCACCGGGTGCGGCAAGCGGGACGGCGTCGGCCGGGCGGTCGCCCGCCGGCTGGCGGAGGAGGGCATGACGGTCGTCGTCGCCGACCGCATGCCAACCGGGGTGCTGAACCGGCGCCAGGAGATCGTCGGGGTGGCGGACGACGGCTGGCAGGGCCTGGACAGCCTCGTCGAGGAGATCGGCGCTGCGGGCGGCACCGCCAGCGCCGTGCTCGGCGACATCGGCGACGTGTCCGACGCCGACGCGATGGTCGCGGGCGCGGTCGACGCGCACGGCCGCCTCGACGTCCTCGTCAACAACGCGGCGGCTCCCCAGGGCCTCGACCGGCGCGAGATCGCGCAGGTCCCGGTCGAGGTGTTCGACGAGGTGATCCGCATCAACCTCCGCGGCGCCTTCCTCATGTCACGGGCCGCCGTGCCGATCATGCGCGAGCAGCGATGGGGGCGCATCATCGCCGTGTCGTCGATGGCTGGCGTGGTCGCCGCGCCGTACTCGACCGCGTACTCGGCGTCCAAGGCCGGGATCCTCGGCTTCACGCGGGCGCTGGCGATGGACGTGGCCCGCTGGGGCATCACCGTCAACGCGGTGGCCCCGGGCGCGGTCGGCACGAGCCGGGCGTTTCTCAGCGAAGACCCCGACCTCGACGTCGAGGTCGAGCTCGAACGCCGGGGGCAGGGGATCCCGCTCGGCCGCGTCGGCCGCCCGGAGGACATCGCCGGGGCCGTCGCCTATCTGGCGAGCGACGACGCCGAGTACATGACCGGGCAGTACCTCGTGCTGGACGGCGGGGGACGCGCCGGCGTCCTGCCCGAGCCGTCGTCGTAAGGCTCCGAGGGCGCACTGTCGCCTCGCCGTCGCCTCGCCGGCCCGGGGCTCCCTGCTGCGGCGGTCGCGTTGCACGATTCGACGAGAGTGCTCTACGGTGCTCCGAGCGGAGCTCTCCGGGACCTGCGCGGTCCGCATCGCACCACAGTCGGAGAGGAGCTCGAGCACGAGTGCACGACCTGGGGTTGCATGGTGGCGACCGGTGAGCGCAGCATGAACAAGATCGTGGGCTCGCCCGCGGAGGCGGTCGTCGACGTCGTCGACGGCTCGAGCGTGGCGATCGCCGGGTTCGGACTGGCGCACCGCTTTCCCTCGAGCCTGATCATGGCGCTCGCCGAGCTCGGCTCCAAGCGGCTGACCGTCTACTGCAACGGCCTCGGTCAACCAGGCCATCCGACCGCCCACCTGCTGGCGGAGAACCACCAGCTCGGCAGGCTCGTCGCCTCGTTCTCGGCTCGCCCGGGCGTGCGCGAGTCGGAGGCCGAGACCCAGATCGCTGCCGGCGAGCTCGCCTTCGAGGTCGTCCCGCAGGGCACCCTCGTCGAGCGGATGCGAGCCGGCGGGGCGGGGCTGGCGGCCGTCTACACGCCGACGGCCGTCGGGACGCCCCTCGCCGAGGGCAAGGAGATCCGGTACTTCGACGGCAAGCCGTTCGTCCTCGAGCTGGCGATCACCACCGACTTCGCCTTCCTGCGGGGCTATCGAGGCGACCGCCTCGGCAACATCCAGCTGCGCGGCGGCTCGCGCAACTTCAACGTCAGCTTCGCGAAGGCGGCGCGGATCGCGATCGCCGAAGTCGAGGAGATCGTCGAGCCGGGCGAGATCCCGCCGGACCTCGTCGACATCCCGGGGGCGTTCGTGAGCCGGGTCGTCGAGAGCACCTACACGATGGACACCAAGACGCTGCCGATGCGCCCGAACCGTGCGGCCACGAGCGCCCGGACCTACAACGGCAAACCGGCGCTCGCCCGCAACGAGATCGCCCGTCGCGCCGCGCTGCTGCTCGAGGGCGGCACGTACGTGAACCTCGGAGCCGGGATCCCGAACCTGATCACGAATTACCTCGAGGGACGGGGGATCATCCTCCACGCCGAGAACGGGATCCTCGACTACGGGTCGTTCGCAGACGCCGAGGACTTCGACCCCGACGTGCACGACGCGGGTGGCTGGTTCGTCACGACCAAGCCCGGGACCTCCTTCTTCGAGAGCGTCACCTCCTTCGAGATCGCCCGCTCGGGCAGGCTCTCCACTGTCGTGCTCGGCGCGTACCAGGTGGCCGCGAACGGCGACTTCGCCAACTGGGCGACGCCCGAGATGGCCGGAGGCGGGATCGGCGGGGCGATGGACCTCGCCGTCGGGGCCAGAGGCGTGATGATCACGATGGAGCACTGCGACAGCGCAGGACGGCCGAAGCTGGTGGAGCGCTGCACGTACCCGCTCACCGCGGTCGGGGTCGTGGACACGGTCGTGACCGACGTCGCCCTCCTGCGCCGGGTCGACGGCACGTTCCGCGTGATCGAGGTGGCGCGGGGATTCAGCGTCGACGAGGTCCGTGCCCTCACCGGCATGCACGTCGAGGTGGGGCCCGAGGTCGGCGTCATGCAGGACGCCTACGAGACCCCGTAGGCCCCGGCGCCCCCGTGAGCCCCGGGAGACCCCGTGAGCCCCGGCGCCCCCTAGCGGGAAGGAGCGGCAGATGACCGTCACAGTGGCGAAGGAGAGGGACGCGTACCTCGATGTCGGCTCGCTCTTGCCTGGCGGGTCGCACCTCATCGGCGGCGAATGGACTCCTGCCGCCAGCGGCGAGGTCATCGAGGTGATCAACCCGGCCACCAAGGAGCTGCTCTCCACCGTGGCGCGGGGTGCGGCGGACGACGTCGACGCTGCGGTCGGCGCTGCTGGCGCAGCCTTGCGTTCCTGGCGGGACACCAGCCCGACGCTCCGGGGCCAGCTGCTCTACCGGTGGGCGGAGGTCTGCCGCGTCCACGAGCACGAGATCGACCTGCTCGAACGGCTGGAGGTCGGCCGACCCTTCTGGGGCCCCTCGGGCATTCCGGGCATCCTCACCTACGTCGCCGGCCTCGCCGACAAGATCACGGGACAGACGCTTCCGACGTCGATCCCGAACATGCTCGGGATGACGCTGCGCGAGCCGTACGGGGTCGTCGGCAGCATCATCCCCTGGAACACGCCCGGTCCACTCACGGTCGCCGACGTCGCCCCCGCCGTCGCGGCGGGGAACACCATCGTGGTCAAGCCGGCCGAGGACGCGCCCCTCACCGCGCTGCTGCTGGGCAAGCTCGCGCTCGAGGCGGGGATCCCCCCGGGCGTGGTCAATGTCGTGACGGGCTACGGCCCGGAGGCGGGCGCGGCCCTTCCGGCACATCCGGGAGTCCGCCGGATGAGCTTCACCGGCTCGCCGGAGACGGGCTCCAGGGTGATGGAGGCCTGTGCCAAGAACCTCGTCCCGCTGCACGTCGAGCTCGGCGGCAAGTCGCCTCAGGTGGTGCTGCGCGACGCCCCGCTCGATCGAGCGATCCCGACGATCGTGCGCGCGATCACCTTCAACACCGGCCAGGTCTGCGCGGCCGGCTCGCGCCTCGTCGTCGACGAGAAGATCCACGACCAGGTCGTGGAAGCGCTGGCGTCGGCCTTCGAGAAGGTGACGGTCGGACCGTGGTACGAGAAGGTGGACATGGGCCCGCTGATCAGCGCCAAGCAGGAAGCTCGGGTGCTCGGCTACCTCGACGTCGGGCAGCAGGAGGGCGCCAAGGTCGTCATCGGCGGCCACAAGCTCTCCGGGGGAACGTATGACTCGGGGTTCTTCGTCGAGCCGACCATCTTCGACGGCGTGACCCCCGAGATGCGCGTCGCCCAGGAGGAGATCTTCGGACCCGTGCTGTCCGTGCTGACCTACGAGGACGAGCAGGAGGCCCTCGCGATCGCCAACGGCACCCGCTACGGTCTCGTCTCGTCCATCTGGACGCGCGACGTGGGCCGCGCGGTCCGCCTGGCCAAGGGGATCGAGGCCGGCCAGGTCGGCATCAACACGACCTGGTCTCGCGGGGTGATCGGGGCGCCGCACGGCGGCTACAAGCACAGCGGGTTCGGCCGGACCATGAGCGCCGAGTCGATCCTCGACTACACCCAGCTGAAGAGCGTGGTGATCAACGGCGACGTCTGAGCGCGCCGGAGGTGAAGAGGAGCTGACCAGTTGACCGAGAAGGTGAGGGCGATGGTCCAGTCCGGGCCGCGCCAGATGGAGCTGCGCGAGTTCGACCGTCCGGCGATCGGTGCCGACGACGCCCTCGTGAGGGTCGAGGCGTGCGGGGTCTGCGGCAGCGACGTCGAGCAGTACAAGGGCCACCTCTGGCGGGAGGGGTCCAAGCCCTCCATCCCCGGACACGAGCCGCTCGGCGTGATCGAGGAGATCGGCGATCGAGCGGCGGCCCGATGGGGGGCCGAACCCGGCGACCGGGTGGCGATCGAGATCATCATCCCCTGCCACACCTGCGACCTGTGCCTCGCGGGCCGCTACCAGGCGTGCCGCAACCGCCGCGGCGGCCACGGCGTGACGCCGATCGAGAAGGTGCCCTCGCTGTGGGGCGGCTTCGCCGACTACGTCTACCTCCATCCCGACTCCATCGTGCACAAGATGCGCAAGGACATCCCCGCGGAGGTCGCGGTGATGTTCAATCCCCTCGGGGCCGGGTTCAGGTGGGCCGTCGACTACGGCAAGACGGGAATCGGCGACACGGTGCTCGTGCTCGGTCCAGGCCAGCGGGGGATCGCCGCAGTGATCGCGTCCAAGCTGGCGGGTGCCGGGACGGTGATCGTGACCGGGCTCGCCAGGGACGCTGCCAAGCTCGCTCTGGCCAAGGAGTTCGGCGCAGACCACACCATCAACGTCGAGGAGGAGAGCGCCGTCGAGAAGGTGATGGACCTCACCGGCGGCGTCGGTGCCGACGTGGTCCTCGAGCTCACCCCGATCGCGAGCGAACCGGTCCTCGACGCCATCGAGTCGGTGCGCCACGGGGGCCGGGTCGTCCTCGCCGGGCTGAAGGGGGGGAAGGGGATCGAGATCACCACCGACCGTCTCATCAACAAGGCGATCACGATGGTCGGCGCCTACGGCGTCGACGCCGCCGCCTACGTCCGAGCCATCGAGACGATCGAGTCCGGGCGCTTTCCCCTCGCCAAGCTGCACACCCACACCTTCGAGCTCGCCGACACCGTCCGGGCGATCGAGACGCTCGCAGGCGAGGTCGACGGCGAGGAGGCCGTGCACGTGGCGGTCTGCCCGAAGCCCTGACGCCTGCCGACCGAACCGACCGTGCAACCCGACCTGCGCAGGGCTCTGCAGGACCGAGGAAGGAACGAGAAATCGATGATCGTCGACCTGCACGCGCACGTGATCCCAGACAAGCTCTCCCCGGTGGGGAAGGGCGAGGGGCATCCCGGGCCGAGCGTCGGCCCCGGCCAGGACGCGGCCACCCGCCTCCTCGAGAACGGTCCGATGCGCTTTCCGGCCAAGGCCGTCTTCTTCGCCTCCGAGGCGCGGCTCGAGGCGCTTGACGCCAACGGCGTGTCCGTGGAGGTGGTCTCGCCCATGCCGCCGCTCCTCGACTACAGCCTTCCCGGAGCGGAGGGCCTCGAGCTCTCACGGCGCGTGAACGACTTCGTGGCCGGGCTCTGCGCCGCTGCCCCGACGCGCATCTGCGGCATGGGGATGGTGCCGCTCCAAGACGTCGACCTCGCCACGAACGAGCTTGCAGCGCTGAAGGCGATGGGGCTGAGAGGAGTCGAGGTGGCCTCCAACGCGCGCGGCCTCTCGCTCGGCGACGAGCACTTCTTCGCCTTCTTCGAAGAGGCCGAGCGCCTCGAGCTGCCGGTCTTCGTGCACGCCCTGAACCCGACCTTCGGCGAGCGCCTGCCGCGCGCGGCGGGGCCGACCTTCTCGGTGATGACCGAGATCGCCGTCACCGCCGCATCGGTCGTCACCGGCGGCCTCCCCGAGCGCTGCCCGAACCTCCGCCTGTGCTTCAGCCACGGGGCTGGGGGCTTCCCGCTGACGCTGCCTCGGGCGTACTGGTTCTGGGGAGGGACCTGGGACGAGCTGCCGCCCGAGCGCGAGACGCAGGGCCCCTCGCCCATCGAGCTCGCCCGGAAGTACTACTACGACTCGCTCGTGTTCGACCGCCGCGCGCTGACGCTGTTGATCGACGTGCTCGGTCACGACCGTCTCCTCGTCGGCACCGACTTTCCGGCGATGCCGAGGGAGCAGCCGATCGCGAGGACCCTGCGCTCGATGGACCTGCCTGCGCACGTCGTCGAGGACATCTGCTGGCACAACGCCTTCCGCTTCCTCGGCACCGAGCCACCCGGTTAGCAGGTACGAGGTGTTGACGCTTCTGGTCTGGCCACCGGGGAAAGCGGGGGAGCGATGAAGGTGCGGATCCTGCTCGAACCGCGCTACGGCGCGACCTACGACGAGCTGGCCGCCATGGCGAAGACGGCGGAGGAAGCCGGCTTCGACGCCTTCTTCCGGTCGGACCACTACCTCGGGATCGACGCCGACGACACGCGTCTCGTGCCGACGGACTCGTGGACCACCATCGCGGGCCTGGCGCGCGAGACCAGCCGCGTGCGCCTCGGGACGCTCATGACGGCCGCCACCTTCCGCCATCCCGGGCAGCTGGCGGTCGTCGTCGCGAGCGCCGACGCCATGAGCGGGGGACGGGTCGAGCTCGGGATCGGGACCGGCTGGTACGAGCGGGAGCACCAGTACTTCGGGATCCCCTTCCCGCCGAGGAAGGAGCGGTTCGACCGCCTGGAGGAGGCGCTCGCGATCATCACCGGGCTGTGGACGACCCCGCCTGGCGAGCGGTTCAGCTTCGAGGGCCGCCACTGGCGCGTCGAGGGCTGCGCCAACTTCCCGCTGCCGGCGCAGCGCGCGCGTCCGAGGATCATCGTCGGCGGGGCGGGCCCGAGACGCACGCCCCGGATCGCGGCGCGCTACGCCGACGAGTTCAACGCCGCGCTGTCCGGCTCGGACTCGGGCGTGATCGACAACTTCCGCCGGACCTGCGAGGAGGTAGGGCGCGACCCCGCGACGGTCGCCATCTCGACCGTCGTCCCTGTCTCTTGCGGTCGCACGAAGAAGGAGGCCGAGGCGCGCCGGGACCGCCTGGGCGACGCCGGCAGGAGGCTGCTCTCCGCCGGCGTCGTCGGCACGCCCGCGGACGTCGTCTCCCGCGCCGAGGCGTCGAGGGAGCTCGGAGCCGACGTGATCTATTTCCACGTCTACGACGGCCAGGACCTCGAGCACGTCCGCCTGCTCGGCGCAGAGGTCGTCCCCGCGCTTCGCTGAGGACGAGCACGGGGGCCGTACCCGCCCGACGGCGGTCGTTCGCTGCGAGACGGGAACAGCAGTGGAAGAGGGAGGAGAAAGGAGATCCGATGGAGCAGTTCCTCGAGAAGAGGATCGCGCTCGTCACCGGTGCCGGGCCGAACATCGGCAGCGGCATCGCCCTCGCGCTCGCCGCCTACGGGGCGACCGTCGCGTGCAACGACATCGACCTGGACAATGCCGAGGCCTGTGTCGCGCGTCTGGAGCGCAACGGCTACCGGGGCATGGCGCTCCAAGGTGACGTGACGGTCGAAGAGGAGGTGGCGGCCAACGTGAAGGAGGTGCTCGACACCTACGGCAAGATCGACATCCTGGTCAACAATGCCGCCCTGCTCGGGGGCAAGGGCGTGCTCGACGAGACGGCCGAGAATTTCGCGCGCGCGGTCCTCGTGAGCGGGCTCGGGACGTTCCTCTACACCAAGCACGTCGCGCGGTCGATGTGCGAGCGCCAGATCCGGGGCTCGATCGTGTGCATCTCGTCCTCGCACGGATGGAGCGCCTCGCCCGGAGTGGTCGCCTACGCCTTCCACAAGGGCGGGGTCAACAACTTCGTGCGCGCCGCGGCGATGGACCTCGCACCCTACGGGATCCGGGTCAACAGCTACACCCCGACCGCCCCGACCCCGGACAACCCCGACCTGGTCCAGAAGAACGTCCCGCCGATCCTGTCGGGCAGGGGAGGGCGCATCGGAGGCGGCGGCGGGGACGAGCCGTGGCGGCGACCCACCCGCTTCAGCGGCGACCGCCCGCCCCTCGTGCCGATGGGGACGACGGGCACGCCGACCGACATCGGCCACTGCGTCGCCTGGCTGTGCTCGGACTACGCACGGCTCATCACCGGTTGCGACTTCGTCGTCGACGGCGGCGCCCGCGCGAAGAACTTCTCCTACATGCCGGCACCCATGAGCGAGCTGCTGGGACCGCTCCCGGTCGTCCCCTTGGAGTAGGGCGGCCGGCTACTCGGGCCAGGCCGGCAGGCCGAGGGCGCGCTCTTGCAGGTCGATCCCGGTCTGCACCGCGATGGCCTCCCCCCCGCGTGGGGCCACGAGGGACACCCCGACGTTCCAGGCGACCGGGAGCGAGACGACCGGCATCCCCGTCATGTCCCAGCGAGCGCTGAGCGCGATCAGGGGATCGCCGACCCCTCCGGCGTGCCCGCGTGCGTATCCCTCGCCGCGTGGCGGGGGCAGGACCGCGAGCGTCGGCTCGCAGAGGAGGTCGACGTCGTTGGCCGCGAACCACGCGTCGTAGGCGCCCGCGGCACGGCAGCGCGCGAGCTGCGCCGAGAAGTACGCGGCGCCGTCGTCGAAGGCCGCCGCCGCATCGACCAGCTCCGCGATCGCGGGGCGGTAGCGGTCGCGCCGGGGCGCGAACCGGGAATGGTACGACCACATCTCGGTCAGCAGCACGGCGTTCAGGTGCTCCCACTCGAGCGGCCACGACGGCGCGGCCACGACGCGCGCCCCGAGCGCGACCACGGCGCGGCGCGCCGTCTCCATGCCGGCCACGACCGCCGCGTCCCAGGGAACGCCCGGCTGCGGCTCGCCGAGCGCGACCGTGCGGCCCTCGAGCGGACGGTCGCCTGCGCTCGGCCGGAGCGCCAGCGGTCCGAGCGGCGCGGGTGGCGGCATCAGGCAGGAGGTCTCGGGCACCGTCGCCATCACCGACAGCAGCGCAGCTGCGTCGGCCACCGAGCGCGCCATCGGCCCCGGATGGTCGAGGGTGGGCGCGAGCGGGACGATGCCGTCGAGCGAGACCCTTCCGTGGGTGGGCTTGATCGTGCTCGTGCCGCAGCACGCGGAAGGGACCCGCAGCGAGCCGCAGGTGTCGGTGCCGAGCGCCGCCGGCACCATCCTGGCTGCGAGCGCCGCCGCGCTGCCGCCGCTCGAGCCCCCGGCGGCGAGGGACAGATCGAAGGGGTTGCCCACCTGGTCGGTGGTCCCACCTGCGGCGAATTCGTGGGTATGGGTATGGCCCAGGACGACCATGCCGTCCGCGCGCAGCCGGGCGACCACCGCTGCGTCCGCGGGCACCGGGTCGTCGTCGAGGACGCGGCTCGAGGCGGTCACGGGTCGGCCGGCGACCGAGTAGAGGTCCTTCACGGCGAGGGGGATCCCGCACAGGAGGGGAGCGTCGTCTCCCTGCGCGGCGAGGCGGCGATCGGCCGCCCGTGCCTCGGCGCGGGCCTCGTCTGGATACAGGCGCACCCAGGCGTTGACGGCGCCCGGCTCCCCGTCGAAGCTCGGCGGCCCGCCGTTGCGCGACCCGACGCGCGCCAGGCAGGCGTCGGTGAGCTCGAGCGAGCTGATCCTCCGGGCCCGCAGCGCCGCGGCAGCCTCGAGAACGCCGAGATCTGCGGGATCGGCGAGATCGGTGTGAACGGTGTGAACGCCGAGATCGGCGTGCCCGGCGTGCCCGGCGTGGCGAGGGGCCGTCATCTTGGCGAGTCCTCAGGCCGCAGGGGGCCCGAGGTTCCCGTCCACGGCACCTGCAGGCACGCGCCCGGTCAGCGTCTCGCCGGCCAGGCGTCCCACAGGCCGGTCGCGTCCTCGGCGGTCGACACGTTGAGGCTGGCGATGCGCGACACGATCGGCTCCTGGAGCTCCTCTTTCCAGAGCGTCCCGCCGTAGAGCGCCGACGTCAGGCGCTCGTGGTCGGCAGCGTCCGGGAAGGCGCGGAGCCACACGAAGGTGTTCTCGTCGTCGCGTGAGGGGAAGCAGCCGAGCACCTTCATGCCAAGGCGCTCCATCTCCGGGAAGAACCGGTCCTCGAGGAGCTGGATGACCGCCCCCCGCTCACCCGGGTGTGCCGTATAGGTGCGGAACTCGATGACTGCGGCCACGGCTCCTCCTTGTCGCGTTCGCGGTCGCGCGCGGGACGAGGTCAGCCTATTGGGTGCCGGGAGCCCGGGCCCGCGTGGGTCATTGGGCCGGGCGCGGCGAAGCTCGGCCCGCCGAGGCGTCGAGCACCGCGGCGACGAGCACGCCCTCTGGCCGGGGCGAGCTGAGCAGCCACACGTGCCACGTGTCGCCGGTGCGTTCGACGGCCAGGACGGGCGACGTCGCCGGATCGATGGGCAGGTGGTGCTCGATGCGCGCCAGCAACGAGCTGCCCGGTGCGACGTCGACCGAGTCTTCCACCGCGGCCCAGGCGACGGCGTTGTTGACGTGCGCCCACGCGTCCAGATCGCTTCGGCGAAGCGGCCAGGGCCGACCCTCGCGCGCCACCGTCTCCGTGGGCGCGCCCAGCGCGAGCCGCGCGGTCGCTCGTCTCCCACCGGCCGAGGGTCCGTAGACGGCGAAGAAGCTGTCGCCGAGCCGCGCGGGCGCGCCGGTCTGCGTGTCCACGGCCACCCATATCGACACGGCGCGGCACTCGGCGCCATGAGACCCCTCCACGAGCGTCGTCCGTTCCGCCCACCGGCTTCCGACGGCGGAGCAGAAGGTGCGCAGGACGAGCTCCTCGCCGAGGGTGGGGAACCGCTCGATCTCCATGCGCGTGCTGCGGAGGAGCCACCCGACCGTCGGGGGAAGCGCGGCGGCCGCCGCGTCGTCCTCGGCCACGTCGGCGAGGTAGCGGGCGAGGGCGTCCAGGCGGGCCCGCCGGTCCGGGCCGACGTCGGGCATGCGGACCTTCCGGCGGCCTTCGAACAGGCGCCCCTCCGTGGGGAGCTCCGGCACTCCCTTCGCCTGGTCGCTCCCGGGTGCGAGTGCGCTCATCCGAACACCACCGGGACCTGGAGGCGGGAGCCGCCCTGCCCTACGGCCACGGTGACCGTGCCTTCTGGCGTGTCCGGCATCAGCGCGGGCACGTCCCCCGCGGAAAGGCTCACCCGCAGGCGGTGCCCGGCGCGAAGCCGCCAGTGGACCGGCTGGAGCGTCATGGAGTAGTCGGTCGGCTCGCCCTCCCGGACCGCCACGACACGGTCGTGTCCCGCGCGGTGGCTCGCCCGAAGGTAGCCGACGGTGATCTCCTGCGCCCGCCCGTCGGGGGAGTAGTCCATGAGCCTCGCCACGAAGGTGGCGTCGGGCTGGCTGAGCGACGCGCGGAGCTGCAGGCGCGCCGCTCCTACGACCGTGACGTCGTCCTCGAGCGGTCTCGTCTCGAACCCGAGGCGCCGCGCGTCCCGCTCGTGCTGGTCGACGCCGGCGTCGTCGGGGAAGGTCGCGTCAGGCCCGAAGACGAGGGCGGCCGGGCCGTCGTTGGGGTCCGTCACGAACGACGCGGTCGCCCCCTCACCGGGCTCGTCCGCGAGCCTGCCGCGGGTGCAGAGGGCGAGGTCGAGCTCGCTGGCATCGGTCGGCGGGAACCCGTCCAGCTCCGTCCATCCGCGGCTCGCCGGCCGGGGGAGCTCGTAGGACATGACCGGCGCCGGGGGCAGGGGGGCACCCGCCCCTTCGTCCCATCCGTCGCCCGTGCAGTGGCGGTCGAAGAAGGCGAGCACCGCCCCGAGGGGCAGCGGCTCGAGGTCCATCCGGTCGAGCGGGCCGTGGGGCCACGGCCCCATGACGAGGAACGAGCGCGCGCCGAGCCCGGTGTGGTTCTCGACCGTCCCCTCCCGGAAGACGTCCAGCCAGCCCCCGCAGCACAGCGCCGGCACGGTGATCGAGGCGTACTTCGTGTCGATGTCGACCTGGCGCCAGAACTCGTCGATGAGCGGATGGACCGCCCAGAGCTCCTTCTGGAAGCTCGCGCTCACCCTGCCAGCCGTGTAGGTGGGCACGCCGTCGGCCCAGTTGCGCCCCGCGCCCGCGGGGATCCCGCCGGGGAACGCCGTGTGCCGGTAATAGCTCGAGTAGGTCTCCTGCGGTGCGATCGCGACGAGGTGGGGGGGCTGGCGCGACGCGACGCGCAGCGCCGCCATGCCCCCGTAGCTCTGCCCGTACTGCACCACCCTGCCCGTGCAGAACGGCTGGGCCGCGAGCCACTCGATGACGTCCTCGTTGTCCTCGTTCTCACCTGCCGACAGGCAGCCCGGGAACATCCCGGGCGAGTCGCCGGTGCCGCGGATGTCGCACACGAGCACGGCGTAGCCCCGCGCCGCCCACCAGGCCGCCTCGGGCCGCCGCTGCGTGCGGCCGTAGGGGGTGTAGTGGGCGACCAGGCCGGGGTACCCCTGGCCGTGGCGTCCCGGGCCGGGCTCGTCACCTGGCGCTGGCAGGGTGAGGTCGGCGACGAGGTGCATCCCGTTGCGCAGCGGCACCGCGACGGTCCTGCACCGCGCGCCGTGGCGCGGGGGGCGGTCGTAGCCGAAGAACGCCGGGCGTGCCATTGGGTCCCCCTCCTCGATGTCGCCTCTCGGGCGCTGCGCTACGACTAGCACACGCGGCACGCGGGGTGGGACGAGCTGGCCGACGCCGCCCGGCCTACCGCCAGCCGAAGGAGGTCTCGGGTTCGACGGGAGCCCCTCGGCGCACAGGTGCCGGACGATCCGCCCGCGTGCCGGCGGGCGCGGCCCGGCGTCAGGCCCCCGAGAGGTACAGGTCCAGCAGCTCGTCTGCGCCGTCGACGACGAGGTGGGGACGGCGGCGAGCCTCGAGCTGGTCGAACGACCCGGCGTGCCCCGTGCCCGAGTTGACGGCGACGGCGAAGGCGCCGCCACGGAGCGCCATCGGCACCTCGAGCTCGGGATCGTCCCCGACGACGGCGAGCTCTCCCGGGCGCACGCCGAGGCGGTGAAGGGCGGTGCGCAGCGCGTGCTTGGACGGTTTGCCGACGATGATCGGGCGCACCCCGGTGAGGTCCGTGACGACCGCGCAGATCGCCCGAGAGGTGCCGATCGCCCGGCCCTCGGCGCTGGCGAAGAACAGCGACTGGCTCGCGCTGTAGAAGGCCGCACCGTCCCACACCGCGTTGGCAGCCGCCTCGAGATGGTCGATGCCGAACTCGCGGAACCAGCCGACGAGCACCGCGTCGACCTTCGGCCGGCCTGCTGGCGGGAGCACCTCGATGCCCGCAGCGGCGAGCGGGCCGGAGACACCGTCGCCGCCGAGCACCATCACCCGCCGGTGGCCGGCGGCGACGCACACCTCGGCCGCTGCCGAAGCCGGCGTCAGCACCGCCTCGTCCGCCAGGTCGAAGCCGATCCGACGCAGCACTGCGGCTTGCGCGTCCGGCCGCCGCGCCGTGCCGTTGGTGAGGACGCCGACGCCGACGCCGTCTCGATGCAAGGCGTCCACGAGCTCGACCGCGCCCGGCAGCGGCACCAGGCCGTGGTTGTGGCGGTCGCCCAGCACGAGAGTGCCGTCGAGGTCGAGAAGGAACGCGCGCACCTCGCGCAAGCGGGCGACCGCGCCAGGGTCGTGGCCGCGGACAGGGTCGTGGCCGCGGACCGGGTCGGGGCCGCGGACCGGGTCGGGGCGCTCGCCGGTCGGTTCAGACCGCACTGGCCTCCTCTGCGTCGTCGCCCTCCGCGCCGCGGCGGCGGAGCCGGAGCCGCATCCCGGAGCGCTCCACGTCGAGATCGAAGAGCGCGGGTCGGCGGCTCAGCTCTTCGAGGAGCCCGAGGACCGGGCGGAGCTTCGGGTTGTAGTGGCTGCGGGCTGGCCCCGCGGCACGCATGGCGTCCACCTGGTTGCCCGGCATCGTGGCGCGCAAGATGAGCTCCTCGTCGCCGGCCCCGGGGAACCGCCGGCGCAGCTGTGCGACCGTCGGCGGGGGTGGCTCGGCTTCGAGCTCCCGCGCTCGGGGGCGAGAGAGGATCTTGTCCTGCACCTCCGGGTCGACCGGCGAGGTGGGACGGCCGAATCGAGCGAGCACGTAGCGGATCACCTCGTCGGGCACGTTCTCGTAGCGCTCGGCGCCCAAGACGTTGTAGAGGGCCTGGGTGCACACCATCTGCGGGAAGGGCGTCACCATGATCGGGTACCCGAGCTCGGCGCGCACGCGGGGCACCTCCTCGATCACCTGGGCGAACCGGTCCTCGAGACCCACCTCGCGCAGCTGGCGTCGGGTCGTCGTGAGGACGCCGCCGGCGACCTGGTGACGCAAGAACGCCGCGTCGTAGTCCTGGGGGGTCCCGACCGGGAGCCCTTCGGCGGCGGCCAGGTCGCAGAAGTAGTCCGCGACCAGCCCGAGCGCGCGATCGTCGATGTCGACCGTGTGCCCCAGCTCGCGTAGGTTGGCCACCACCCTCTGGGCGTCCGGGAGCGACGAGCCGTTGGCGAGCGGCCCGGGCGCGACGTGCAGGACGTCGACGCCGAGCTCGGGAGCCCTCGGGTAGGTGATCTGGGACAGCCCGATGGTGCAGTGCGAGTGGAGCTCGAGCGGCTTGCCGCCGAGCGCCGTCTTCACCGCAGGGATGAGGGTCCGGGCGCGCTCGGGGTCGAGCATGCCCGTCGGGTCCTTGATGTAGGCACGGTCGAAGTTCGGGTCCTCGCCGATCGTCCGGGCGATGCCCGCGTAGAACGCGTCGTCGTGGACAGGGCTCAGCGTGAACGTGAGCGCACCCATGACCTCGGGCGCGCCCGCCCGTCGCACCATGGCAGCCGACCTCCGCATCGCCGCCACGTCGTGCATCGGGTCGAGGACGATGAACCGCGAGATGCCGGCCATCACGAGACGGTCGTAGATGAGCTGCATCAGGTCCTGGCTCGCCTCCTCCCAGGAGATGAAGCGGAACCCGGTCCCGATGAACTGGAGGTGCGTCGTCGGCGCGGCCGAGCGGGTCCGGCGGATCCGCTCCCAGGGGTCCTCCTGGTGCGTGCGGACGGCGACCCCCATGAACGTGCTGGAGATGTAGTCGAGCGCGTGGTACCCGACGCGCTCGAGCAGCGGCGCCACCTGCACGATCTGCGGGGTCGCCAACCCGGTCGCGCTCCACAGGCACTGGTTGCCGTCCCGGATCGAGACGTCGACGAGGCGGACCTCAGCCATGCGTGGTCACCCCTGCGGCCCAGGACGCACCACGGCGGTCCGGGCTCGCCGCGCCGGCTGTGCCGCCTGTGCCGGCTGTGCCGCCTGTGCCGGCTGTGCCGCCTGTGCCGGCTGTGCCGGCCGCCGCCAGGACGCGGCCGAGCCAGCCGGTGTCGACAGCGCCCCGGCGGAGCTCGGGGTGGGCGACGAGGCGGCGGTGGAGCGGGATCGTCGTCGGAATTCCCTCGACGGTGAAGCGGTCGAGGGCTCCGGCGAGCCGCCCGAGCGCCGTGGCCCGGTCCGACCCCCAGACCACGAGCTTGGCCACGAGCGAGTCATAGTAGGGCGGCACTGCCGATCCGTTCTGGACCGCCGCGTCGACCCGGACGCCCTCGCCGGCGGGTAGCCGGATGCCCGTCACCGTGCCGGGCCCGGGAGCGAAACCGCGATCGGGATCCTCGGCGTTGATCCGGCACTCGACGGCATGGCCGGACAGGTGGACGTCTTCCTGGCGGAGGGTGAGCGGGCGGCCCTCGGCGACGTAGAGCTGCTCTGCGACGAGGTCGAGCCCGGTCGTCGCCTCCGTGACGGGGTGCTCGACCTGGATCCTCGGGTTGACCTCGAGGAAGGAGAACGTTTCCCTGTCGACGTCGACGAGGAACTCGACGGTCCCGAGGCTCCGGTAACCGAGATGTCGGCCGAGCCGACGCGCCGCCTCGTGCATCGCCGAGCGCAGCCGTTCGGGGAGCTCCGGGGCGGGGGCCTCCTCGAGGAGCTTCTGGTAGCGGCGCTGGACCGAGCAGTCCCGCTCGCCGAGGTGCAGGACCCGCTCTCCGTCCGCGAGGAGCTGGACCTCGACGTGCCGGCCTCGGGCCACGTAGCGCTCCAGGTAGACGCGGCTGTTCCCGAAGGCGCCTCCCGCTTCCGCCATCGACAGCTCGAGGGCGCCGGCGAGCTCGCTGGCATGGCAGACGAGCCGCATGCCGCGCCCGCCGCCCCCGCCGACCGCCTTCACGAGCACCGGCAAGCCGGTGCGCTCGAGCATCGCCTCGGCCTCGGCAGGGTTGCCGACCTCGCCGCCGGGGAGCACCGGCAAGCCGGCGGCGACCGCAGCGGCTCGGGCCTCGAGCTTGTCGCCGAGCGCCCGCAGGTGGGCGGCCGCCGGCCCGACGAAGAGGAGGCCCGTGTCCGCGCAGGCGTCCGCGAGGGCCGGGTTCTCCGCGAGGAAGCCGTACCCGGGATGGACCGCGGTCGCCCCCGACGTGAGCGCGGCTCTCACGACGGCGTCCACCGACAGGTAGCTCCGCTCGGGAGGGGCCGGCCCGAGACGCACCACCCGGTCCGCAGCGCGCGCGGCAGGCGAGTCGAGGTCCGCGTCGGAGGCGGCGAGCACGGCCTCGATGCCGAGGCGCTCGCAGGTGCGCAGGATCCGCAGAGCGATCTCCCCCCGGTTGGCGACGAGGATCCGGCGGATCCTCACGGCTCGCCCGGCCCGAGCTCGCCCGGCCCGAGCTCGCCCGGCCCGAGCCCGCCCGGCTCCAGCCACAGCAGCACGGCGCCCTGCACGGCGGGCGCGCTGTCGGCGACGGCGAAGTCGGCGACGGTGCCGGCGGTGCCCGCTCGTACGGGGTTCATGAGCTTCATCGTCTCCAAGATGGCGACGACCGTGTCGGCCTCGACGTGGTCGCCGACGTCCACGAACGGCGGCGCGCCCGGCTTCGGGGCGCGGTAGAAGACACCTGGGAGCGGTGCCCGCACAGGATGCAGGCGCTCCCGCCGTCCGTCCTCGCCTGCGTCGCCGGAGTCCCGTTGGTCGTGGCTCTGCAGCTCGGCTGCGGCCGGGGCGGCGAGGAGGCGCGCCTCGCCGCGCACCTCATGCTCCTCGGTCCAGCCCCCCGGCGTCCGCCGGAGGCGGAGCACGAAGCGGTCCGTCTCGAGGTGGAGCTCGTCGTAGTCGGTCGCGTCGAGGACCCTCAAGATGTCCGAGACGTCCTCTCGGGAGAGGATCACGCGCGGCCCAATGCCTCGATGACGTGGTCGAAGGCCCGTGCCTTCGGGGCCGCGAGCGGCTCGGTCGACCGGTTGGACCACGCCGTCTCGGGCCGGCTCTGGAGCAGGTAGAGGTTCTCTCCCGGCGGGCGGTCGTCCGCGATCGCCCACTCGACGTCCTGGGAGACGCCGTAGTGCGCCTCCACCGTCTGAGCGAGCGCGACGAGCAGCGCGAGCTCCTCGTCGGAGACGCTCGGCACCGAGCGGAGCTGCGAGGGGACCTCCTCGTCGAGGACGCCGGCATCTCCCGAGCCGTCGGGCACATGGCGACGGAGCTTCTCGGAGATCTGCCTGCGGAGCACCTCGCCGGTGACCTTGCTCACCGTGAACGAGTCGGGCGTCACCTCGCCGCCGACGACGGCGGAGCCGAGTCCCCAGGCCGACTCGACCGCGACGACCGAGCGGTCCCCCGTGCTCGGCGAGCGGGTGAACATGACCCCTGAGCTGCGCGCCTGCACCATCTCCTGGACGACGACGGCCATCGCCGCGCCCTCCTCTGGGATGCCTCGCTTGAGGCGGTAGCTGACCGACTCGACCGAGTACAGGCTTGCCCAGCACGCGCGCAGGTGGTCGAGCAGCGTCGCCTCGTCCCGGACCCACAAGAACGTGTCCTGGAGCCCTGCGAAGCTCGCGTCGAGCGAGTCCTCGCCCGTGGCGCTCGATCGCACGGCGACCGGCACCGTGCTGCCCCCGGTGCCCAGGCTCCGGAAGTGGCGAACGACGTCCTCTTGGAGCGCGGACTCGAGCGGGCACGCGCCGATCGCCTCGCGCAGCGGCGCCGTGGCCTCCTCCAAGCCAGCCCGGTCGTCGGGGTCGAGCCCGACGAGGGTCGCCGACCTGGCACCCGCGGGATCGAGCGCGAGAAGGGCTCGACGGAAAGCCGTCGTCGTCACGACGTAGGCGGGAGGGACTGGGAGGCCGAGGCGCACCATCTCGCCGAGGCTGGCGCCCTTGCCGCCGACGAGCTGCACGTCGAGCAACCCCACGTCCCCGATCGGCACGACGAGATCGCTCATGACAGCACACGCATCGCGGCTGCTCTCCCTCTGCCCCGGTCCCCCGCTGGCGCCGTCAGGACAGGATAACCACGACGCCTTGATCGCCGTCCACCCGGAGCCGGTCCCCGGTCTTGATGCGACGGGTGGCCGTGCCGGTGCCGACGACGGCCGGCATCCCGTACTCGCGCGCCACGATCGCCGCGTGGGACATCATCCCGCCGCTGTCCGACACTGCCGCCTTGATCTTGCCGAACACGGGCCCCCAGCTGGGCGAGGTGACCGGGCAGACGAGGATCTCGCCGCTCAGGATCTGGTCGATCTCGTTCACGCTCGCAAGCACGCGGGCGACGCCCTCGACGACGCCCGGCGAGGCGGCGAAGCCCTGGATCCGTGCCGAGCTGGGGTCCGCTGCCTCGGCCCAGGTGCGGATCGTCTTGGCGGTGATGCCCCACAAGAGCTTCACGGCCGGGTCGTTGAGCGCCTCGGGCTCTGGCCCGAGCGCGGGCGGGGGAGACCAGGTGGCGAGCACTGCGAGCATCGCCTTGCGGTCGGCCACGATCGCCTTGACCTCGTCGGTCCCGACCGGCGACGAACCCGCAGACCAGGCGAGCATCACGTTGGCGAGCTGCTGGTCGATCTCGTAGTGCTGCAGCTGGAAGACGTCCTCGGCCTCGTCGAGCACGCCGAAGCGGGTGAGAAGCTGCCCGAATTCGCGCATCTTGGCGAAGAACTGGGTCGTGAACCAGTGCTCGCAGTAGAACTTGTGCTCCTCGATGTAGGGGAACGTCGTCCGGCAGAGGCCGAGCATCTGGTCGAAGGCGGCACGCTCCTCGTCGGCGTCGAGCAGCGCGCGGTAGCGCCTCGCGACCTCCTCGCGCTCTTCCTTCAGCCGCTCGGTCGGGCGGCGCAGGTCGTCGCCTGCGCGCACCTGCGAGACGTAGCGAGAGAGCCCCGCGAGGGGGACTCGGGGGTCGTCTCGCCAGCTCCGGTGGTGGTGGTACAGGCCGTCGCCGGTGGAGACGTGGAACCACGGGACCGAGCTCCTCTCCCACTCCGCAAGCCAGGTGGCTCCGGCCTCGCCTCGCAGGGCGAGCCCCTCGAACACGGTCCGGGGCTCGGCGCCGTCGGTCAGCAGGTCGTCGACGCCGAGGGAGACGGCGAGGCGCGCGAGGCGCTTCAGCTCCTCGTCGGGTCGGTACATGATCACATCGATCCCGGCGACCATCCGGGCGATCGACTGCTCGGGGATCTCGGGGAATGCCTTCGTCAAGAACTCTGAGAACACGACGTAGGCGCCGAACGCGAGCATGACGAATTCGATGTGGTGGTTCCAGACGATCGAGTACAGGTCGACGCAGCGGTGGAACCGTTCGCGCACGAGGTGGTTCGAGGCGTACCCCCGCGCCGTGGTCACGACCTCCTCGTCGTCGACGTCGCCGAGCTCGGGGACGTCGATCGACTCGAGCTCGTCGATGGCTGCCTGCATCCGCTGCTTCCACTCTCCGTAGAGGCGGTCCCAGTGCTCGTAGTAGTAGCCGGCCCGACGCTGGAAGATCTCGAGGCGCCGTCCGACCTCCTCGGGATCGGTGACCGGGTTCGCCGCCAGGTACACGCGGCCGTTCACGATCCGGTGCTCGATGCCGAGCGTGGCGGGGAAGACGAAGATGCGCGCGGTGTTCGCGCCGATCGCGCTGTACGCGACCTCGGAGCTGATCCCGTCGAAGGCGGGCAGGGGCTCGGGGAAGTGCGTGGCGTTGTAGAACCAGAACTTCGCGTCGTCTTGCGGTCCGAAGCGAGTGAAGGGGGCGTACATCGACGCCCATCCCTCGGCTCCGGGCACGTCGGTGATCTCCGACGGCAACGGGAACGGACCTCGACGCTCCGACACGAGTGCTCCCCCTGGCCATGGGCTCACCCGACCCCGGCCGTCCGGATCATCGCATGGTGCCGCGCGGGGCGCAACCACGCGCGATGTGGACCGGCTCGGACCGGGGGGGCGGCCGAGCGACCTCTCGGGGCGCCCTCAGCCCGGGACGAGGACGGCGCGCCCGAAGACCTCCCCTCGGCGGAGCATCTCGAGCACGTCGTTCACCTCCTCGAGGTGGTGACGCTCCGTGCGCAGGACCACCTTGCCGGCCGAGTGGAGCTCCAGCAGCTCGTACAGGTCTGGCCAGGTGCCCACGAGGTTGGCGACGACCGACTGCTCGTTGGCGACCAGGGAGATGGAAGGGGCGCTCAACGTCCCGCCGTAGCCGACGACCGAGTACGTGCCTCCCCGGGCCAGGGCGGCGAGCGAGTCGGCGTGCGTCGAGCTCGAGCCGACGAAATCGATGACGACGTCGGCACCCCGCCCGCCGGTGAGGTCGCGTGCCGCCTCGACGACCTGCCCGGCTCCGGCGACGTGGTCGGCTCCGAGCTCGTCGGCAAGCCTGCGGCACCGCTCGTCGGCGTCGATCGCGACGACGGTGCCGGAGCCCAGCTCTCGCAGGAGCTGGAGCCCGATGTGGCCGAGCCCGCCGATCCCGATCACCACCGAGACAGAGCCGGGGCGTGCGAGGTGACAGACCTTGCGCACGGCGTGGTAGGCGGTGATGCCGGCGTCGGCGTGGGGGGCCACGTCGGCAGGGTCGATCCCGGGGGCGAGCTTGACCAGGGAGCGCTCGGTCGTGAGCAGGTGCTCGGCGAACCCGCCGTCCGCCGACAGTCCGGTGAACCGCCCGTTCACGCACCGCATGTCGTCGCCGCGGCGGCAGGGGAGGCACAGTCCGCAGCTGTAGGCGGGGTAGACGACGACCGGGTCTCCCACGCGCACGGACGAGACGCCCTCGCCGACCGCCTCGACCCAACCGGCGTTCTCGTGACCGAGCACGCGCGGAGGCCGCACGCCGGCCTCTTCCATCCACCCGTCGATCGAGTGGAGGTCGGTCGCGCACACGCCGGCGCCGCCGACCCGGACCACGACGTCGCCGGCCCGCTCCGGCTGGGGCTCGGGGAGCTCGGTGAGCTCGAGCGGGCTGTGGTAGCTCGCGAGCAACGCAGCGCGCATCTCAGCCGTCCGCGGCGGACTCGTCACCGGCGAGCCATCTCGCCCCCCGCTCGTAGAGGCTCTCGACTGCCGGGCCGATGAGGCCGGGCATGTCCGGCTTCACCGCGTAGCCGATCCTGGTCTGAAGATAGGCGAGGTGCCGATAGCCCTGGGGAAAGGCGTCGAGGAGCTCGCGGTCGAGCTCGAGGCTCGCCGACGAGTCGACCGGGTCGATCCGGTCCTTCTCGTAGATGGGCTGGCGCTCCACGAGGCCCCACCGGCCTTCCCGCACGGCGAAGAAATCGTAGAACCGGCCGGTGCAGACCACGTCGCACTCCACCCCGTCGACGGACGCACGCTGGGAGATCGTCATCTTCGTCTGGGCGAGGGCGTGCGCACCTGCGACGTCGACCGCGCTGCCTCCGAGGAAATGGAGGATGCTCACGCCGCGGGCGGCGGCCTCCCGGCTCACCGCGATGAAATCGTCCGCAGAGCCCTGGAACCACGTGGCGTTCATGCGGCCCGGCTGGTGCCACACCTGCCGGAAGCGGTCCCAGTCCATCGCGTCGCGCCAGATCGCCCACTCCTCGACCAGGTCCCGGACGACGGCGCGGTCTTCATCTTGCTGCACGCCGTCTCCTCGTCTCCTCGGTCTTTCCGTCGGGTGCAGCCGGGTGCAGCCGGCTCGCTGCCGGGTGCGGTCCGTCCGGCGCGCCCGGTCCGTCCGGCGCGCCCGGTGCCAGCCTGACTCCGGGCGGTCGATGTGTGCAAGGCTGACGGCGATCTTTCGCGAGCGGCGGGCGCGAGGAGACGTCACGCGGAGAGCTCGAGTCGAGCGAGACAAAGGAGCCGGCGATGGCAGCGAGCGAGAGAGAGGGCCCGTTCCCCCTTCCCTCGGATGTGAAAGACGTCCCCGGCGCGGAGAACTGGCGCTCCATGTACCCCTTCTTCACGAGGTTCCAGCCGGGCGACGACGAGCGGTTCTGGTTCTACAACTCCATGCACTTCCCCGAGCCGATGCCCGCGTTCGACGCCATCACCGCCGAGATCCCCTATACGGCGATCGGGGCCAACACCGCCAGGATCTTCGTCTTCCCGACGACCCTCGGCATCGAGCACCGGATCGTGAACGGAAGGGTCTACATCACGGCCAACCCGGTCTCCGATCCAGAGGAGGTGAGCCGGCGGCTCGCCCTCTTCCAGGAGCGTGCAGGCTTCTACTACGAGAACTGGGACAGGCTCTACGACGAGTGGACGGACCGGGTGAAGAGCCTCATCGACGAGATCGAGGCGATCGAGGTGCCCGAGCTCGGGGAGTTCGAGGACGCGTCCGTCGTGACCGGCTCGAGGGGCTACGCCTCGAACCATCTCGTTCGCGAGCGCTATCACCGCTGCATCGACCTCTTCTCCAAGATGTGGAACCACCACACCGAGCTGCTCATGCTCGGCTTCGGCGCGTACGTCGTCTTCTTCGAGTTCCTCCAGAAGGCGTTCCCTGAGATCCCCGTGCAGGCGGTCGCCCGGATGGTCGCCGGCATCGACGTCATCATGTACCAGCCCGACGAGCAGCTGAAGCAGCTGGCGAAGGTCGCGGTCTCCCTCGGGGTGGACGGCGCATTCGCCGAGGGCGACGCCCCCTCCGCCGTGCTGGCGGCGCTCGAGCGCTCCGGCGAGGCCGGGAGGAAGTGGCTGGCCGAGTACGAGCGTGCCTCGGTCCCCTGGTTCTACGTGTCCACCGGGGACGGCTTCTACCATCACCACCGGAGCTGGAAGGACGACCCTGCGGTACCTTTCTCCGCCCTGGCCCGCTACGTCCGGCAGGTGCGCAGCGGTGAGGACCTCGGTCGCCCGATCGAGAAGCTGCAAGTCGAGCGTGAGCAGGTGGCGCAGCGCTACCGCGAGCTGCTCGCCAGCGAGCAGGAGAAGGGCGCCTTCGACCAGATGCTCGGGCTGTGCAGGCTCGTCTTCCCCTTCGTCGAAGGGCACAAGTTCTACTGCGAGCACTGGTTCACGACCCAGTTCTTCGCCAAGATCCGCGAGTTCGGACAGCTCCTCCTCCGCTTCGGCGTTCTCGACGACGTAGAGGACGTGTTCCATCTCCAGCACTACGAGGTCGATCAGGCACTCGCCGACGTGATGCTCGCCTGGGCAGCCGGCGCGCCGCCCACGGGGGCGACGCACCTGAAGCCGCTCGTCGCCGAGCGCAAGGCGATGCTCGAGGTGCTGGCGCGGTGGCCCGCGCCGCCTGCGCTGGGGCCCGAGCCCGAAGCGCTCAACGACCCTGCCGTCAAGATGCTCTGGGGGATCACCGGCGAGACCATCAGAGGGTGGGCGCGGGCCTCAGAGACGCCCGACGACCGCGTCGAGGGCTTCGCCGCCTCGGGCGGCGTCGTCGAGGGCCGGGCCCGAGTGCTCATGAGCGTGAACGAGGTCGGCCAGATCCAGGCCGGCGAGATCCTCGTCTGTCCAGTGACCGCCCCGAGCTGGGGGCCGGTGTTCGGGAAGATCAAGGCCGCCGTCTCCGACATCGGCGGCATCATGTCGCACGCGGCGATCGTGGCCCGAGAGTACGGCATGCCTGCGGTCGTCGGGACCGGGACTGCTACCCAGAAGATCCGGACCGGGGACCTCGTCCGCGTCGACGGCGACGAGGGACTCGTGATCGTCCTCGAACGGGCGGCGGGGAGCTCGTGACCGACGTGTCCTCATGACCTGTCGCCGACGCCCCGGTGGTAAGTTGCGGCCGTCCCGCGGGCGGCGTCGCACCATGGCAGCGGTCCTTGGCGTGCCCGGTCCGCACACGCGCGTGAGCAGGAGAGGACCGTGAAGACGCAAGCCGCCGTGCTCTGGAACGTGGGTGAGCCCTGGAGCGTCGAGGAGGTCGAGCTCGCGGAGCCGGTCGCCGGGGAAGTCAGGGTGAAGCTCGCCGCATCCGGCCTCTGTCACTCGGACGAGCACCTCGTGACGGGCGACATCCCCATCACGCTCCCGGTGATCGGCGGGCACGAGGGGGCAGGAGTGGTGGAGGCCGTCGGCCCCGGTGTGACGAGCGTCTCGGAAGGCGACCACGTCGTGCTCAGCTTCATCCCGGCCTGCGGACGCTGCCACTACTGCTCGACGGGGCGCCAGAACCTCTGCGATCTCGGCGCCCACCTTCTCGCCGGCATGCCGATCGCCGACGGGGTGCCCCGTTTCACCTCGAAGGGACGTGGGATCGGGACGATGTGCCTCCTCGGCACCTTCTGTCCGTACACGGTGGTGCACGAGTCCTCCGTCGTGAAGATCGACGAGGCGATGCCGCTCGAGGTCGCCGCGCTCGTCGGCTGCGGGGTGACGACCGGATGGGGCTCGGCGGTGTACTCCGCAGAGGTGCACGCGGGCGAGACGGTGGTGGTCGTCGGCACCGGCGGCGTGGGCGTGAACGCCGTGCAGGGCGCACGCCTCGCAGGGGCCAGGCACATCGTGGCGGTCGACCCGGTCCCTTTCAAGAGGGAGCAGGCGATGGCGTTCGGCGCCACGCATGCCGCTGCGGACATGGATGCCGCGAAGACCCTCGTCGAGCAGCTCACCTGGGGGCAGATGGCGGACAAGGCGATCCTCACCGTCGGCACGGCAGAGGGAGAGCTGATCGCCCCGATGCTCGACCTGCTCTCCAAGGACGGTCGCGCCGTGGTCACGGCCATCGCGCCGATCTCGCAGATGGATGTGAAGCTCAACCTCCATCTGCTCACCCTCTTCCAGAAGCAGCTCCACGGCGCGCTCTTCGGGTCGGCCAACCCGCGGGCCGACATCCCGAAGCTGCTCTCGCTCTACCGTGACGGCCAGCTCAAGCTGGACGAGCTGGTGACGCGCACCTACAAGCTCGAGGACGTGAACCAGGGCTACCAGGACCTGCGCGACGGGAAGAACGTCCGCGGCCTGATCGTCTACAACTGAGCCTCCCCACCACGTCGCCGGCCAGCGAGCCGCCGACGCGGTGAGAGGAGCGACGAGGAGGCGTGCGTGCGAGCGGTGGGCATCAATCGGTTCGGGGGCCCAGAGGTCCTGGAGGTCGTCGAGCTCCCGGTGGAGGAGCCGGGTGAAGGCGAGGTGCGGGTGCGGGTCGCTGCCGCGGCGGTCAACCCCACCGACACCGCGCTGCGCGCGGGCCTGCGGAGCGAGATGTACCAAGGGGTCGAGCGGCCGTTGGTCCCTGGGATGGAGCTTGCCGGCGTCGTGGACGCGGTCGGGCCCGGTGCGCGCTGGAACGTCGGCGACGAGGTGGTAGCGGTCGTCGTCCCAGGGCCACGAGGTCGCGGAGCCCAAGCCGAGGAGGTGGTGGTGCCGGCCGCCTCGGCCGCACGGCTGCCCGCCGGTGCGAGCTTCGCCGAAGGTGCCACCCTGCCCATGAACGGGCTCTCCGCCCGGATCGCGCTGGACCTGCTCGGCCTGCGGCCCGGGCAGACGTTGGCGGTCACCGGCGCTGCAGGTGCGGTGGGGGGCTACGTGATGGAGCTGGCCAAGCTCGAAGGGCTTCGCGTCATCGGTGACGCCTCGGAGGAGGACCGGGACCTCGTCTCCCGGCTCGGTGCCGACGTCGTGGTGTCGAGGGGCGACGACGTGGCGTCTGCCATCCGCGACGTCTGCCCGGAGGGCGTCGACGGGCTCGTCGACGCCGCCTTGCTGAACCGCAGGATCCTCCCAGCCGTCCGTGACGGAGGCGCCGTCGCCGCCGTCCGCCCGTTCCAGGGCGACACCGAGCGCGGCATCACCGTGCACCTGGTGCTGGTGGCGAACCACGCCAGGGACTCCGAGGCGCTCGCCGAGCTCAGCAGGCTGGCGGGAGAGGGAAAGCTCACGCTTCGGGTCGCCAGGACCTTCCTGCCGGAGGAGGCGCCCGACGCGCACCGCGCTCTCGAGGCGGGAGGCGTGCGCGGCAGGAACGTGATCGTCTTCCCCTGACGGGTCCCCGCTTCTCCACGCAGGCCCTCGGCGAGCGGCTCAGGCCGTCCGGTGCGCGTCGGAGATCGCCCGCCACACCTTCTCGGGGGTCGCAGGCATGTCGATGTGGCGCACGCCGAGGTGCGAGACGGCGTCCACGACGGCGTTGTGGACCGCAGGGGTCGAGCCGATGGTGCCGGACTCCCCGATCCCCTTCGCGCCGAGCTCGTTGCGCGGCGTCGGCGTCTCCATCGTCACGGTCTCGAAGCTCGGGAGCTCGGTGGCGCTGATGAACAGGTAGTCCGCCAGGTTGGAGGTGAGCGGGTTGCCCAGCTCGTCGTAGCGGAACTCCTCGATCAGCGCCTGCGCCGCACCTTGGGCGAGGCCCCCGTGGATCTGCCCCTCGGCGAGGAGCGGGTTGACGATGCGGCCGGCGTCGTCGAGCGCCACCATCCGGCGGAGCGCCACGCGCCCGGTCTCGAGCTCCACCTCGACGACCGCCAGGTGGGCTCCGAAGGGGAAGGTCGGTCCTGGCGCGCTGAAGTCCACTTCGGCCAGGAGCGGGCCGCCCTTCTCCATCGCTGCGGCGGCGAGCTCGGCCCAGCTGCGCCCGGCGGCTGGCGAGCCCGCGACGTGAAGGCCGCCGCCGCCCTCGGCCACGACGAGGTCGTCCGGCGAGGCCTCGAGGAGCTCCGCGGCGAGCTCCTTGGCCGCGGCCACCACCTGCACCGCCGCCTGCTTGGCTGCCACGCCCCCCGTCTGCAGCGAGCGGGAGCCGAAGGTGCCGACCCCTCGCGCCACGAGGTCGGTGTCGGAGTGGACGAACTCGACGTCCTCCAGCGGGATCCCGAGCTCGTCGGCCACGAGCATCGACCACGCGGTGTCGTGGCCCTGGCCATGGGGCGAGGTCCCCGTCTTCACGACGACCTTGCCGTCGGGGCGGATCTCCACCGAGGAGAACTCGCTCCCTGGGAGGCCGTTGGTGATCTCGACGTAGACCGAGAGCCCCAATCCGAGCTGGACGGGATCGCCCGCCTCGCGGCGCGCCCGTTGCTCGGCACGGAGCTCCGCGTACCCGGACACCTCGAGCAGCCGCGCCAGCGCGACGTCGTAGTTGCCGATGTCGTACTCCGTGCCGGTCGGGGTGGTGAACGGGAAGCGATCGGTCCCCGCCACGACGTTGGCCCGGCGCACCTCGGCGGGGTCGAGCCCGACCTCTGCTGCGAACAGGTCCATCGCCCGCTCGACGGCAGCGGTCGCCTCGGGCCTGCCCGCGCCGCGGTAGGGCACGAGCTGGGTGGTGTTCGTGACGACCGAGGTGAAGTTGCACTCGACCTTTGCGATGTCGTAGGTGCCGGTGAGCATCATGCGCGTGAACATCGGCAGGAACGCGCCGATGGCGGGGTACGCCCCCGCGTCCTGGACGATCTCCAGCCGGTACGCCTGGACGCGCCCGGCGCGCGACCCGCCGATCGTCACCTGCTGGACTTGAGCCCGCCCGTGGCCGAGGCTCACCATGCTCTCCGAGCGCGTCTCCACCCAGCGCACCGGACGGCGCAGCCGCCAGCCGAGCGCCGCGACGAGCAGCTCCTCGGGGTACGCGGGAGCCTTCGAGCCGAAGCCGCCGCCGACGTCGGGCGACACGACGTGCACGGCCCCGGTCTCGAGGCCGAGCTCGCGGGCGATCGCGTCTCGCAGCCCGAACGGAGCCTGGCTCGAGGCGAAGACGGTGAGCCGCCCGTCCCCTTCGACCCAAGCGGCCGCCGCGCGCACCTCGAGCGGGCAGGGCGCCAGCCGCTGGTTGACGATGCGCTGGCTCACGACGACCTCGCAATCGCCGAAGAGCGACTCGTCGTGCCCGAACGACGCTTCGAAGGCCACGTTCGTCCCCGCCTCTTCGAAGAGCAACGTCGTGCCCGCGAGCGACTCCTCGGGGTCGACCACGGCTGGCAGCGCGTCGTAGTCGACCTCGATCAGCTCGAGCGCGTCGACCGCCGCAGGGCGCGACTCGGCCACGACTGCCGCGACGAGGTCACCGACGAACCGGACCTTCCCCTCGCAGAGAAGAGGGCGCGGCATCTGCGGGTTGATCATGGGGAGGTCGGGAGGGAGCGGCGGGAGGCCGAGGTCGGCGCCCGTCAGCACGTCCACCACTCCGGCCGCGGAACGGGCCGCGGAGACGTCGAGCCGGGTGACGCGGGCGTGCGCGACGGGGGAGTGCAGGAAGCCGACCCACAGCGCGGACGGAAGGTGGAGGTCGTCGACGTACGAGCCGCCGACGGTGAGGAACTTCGCGTCCTCCTTGCGGAGGACGCGATTGCCAAGAAAGCTCACGGCTCGGGTCTCCTGCGGTCGAAGTTCGAACCGAGCATAGCCATCCACCTCCGCCGGGTCTCCTGCTGCGCAGCGCCCGACCTCGACGTTTGCCCCTCGTCGCGGCACCGGCGCGGGAGGGCGGCCGTCGTGCGCCACCCGTTGCGGTTCGACCCGCGCGCTACCCTTTCGCGATGGCCTTCCCATCCGACCTGGGCATCGCACGCGCCGCCTCCTTGAAGCCGTTGAACGAGATCGCAGCGTCGATGGGGATCGGTGAGCACCTCTTGGAGCCCTATGGATCTGCGGTCGCC
The DNA here is from genome assembly GCA_021803085.1 of Actinomycetes bacterium. Classification (GTDB taxonomy): domain Bacteria; phylum Actinomycetota; class Acidimicrobiia; order Acidimicrobiales; family RAAP-2; genus JAJYVT01. The sequence continues at coordinate 33,323 of JAJZMD010000146.1, read as the reverse complement.
AAGATCAAGCTCGAGGCGGTCGAAGAGCTCTCGGAGCGCCCGAAGGCGAAGTACGTGGTGGTGTCGGCGATCACCCCGACGCCGCTCGGCGAGGGGAAGACGACCACGACCGTGGGGCTGGGCCAGGCGATGCGCCACATCGGGAGGCAAGCGACGGTCGCGATTCGCCAGCCGTCGATGGGACCGACCTTCGGGATCAAAGGAGGGGCGGCGGGCGGGGGGTACAGCCAGGTCGTGCCGATGGAGATCCTGAACCTCCACCTCACCGGCGACTTCCACGCCGTCACCGAGGCCCACAACCTCCTGTCCGCGATCATCGACAACCACCTGTTCCAGGGCAATGCCCTCGGGCTCGCGCTGGACGACATCACCTGGCGGCGCGTCCTCGACGTGAACGACCGCTCCCTCCGCAACATCGTGATCGGCCTCGGCCCGCATGAAGACGGCGTCACGCGCCAGACCGGGTTCGACATCACCGCGGCGTCCGAGGTGATGGCGATCTTCGCCCTCGCCACCTCGCTCTCGGACCTCCGGTCCCGCCTCGGGCGCATCGTCGTCGGATACACGGGCGAGGGCGCCCCGGTCACCGCGGAGGAGCTGAAGGCGGCGGGCGCGATGGCGGTCTTGATGCGCGACGCCCTCAAGCCGAACCTCCTCCAGACCTTGGAGAACACCCCGGTCCTGGTCCACGCCGGTCCGTTCGGCAACATCGCCCACGGCAACAGCTCGATCCTGGCCGACCAGATCGGCATAAGGAGCGGGGACTTCCTCATCACCGAGGCCGGCTTCGGTGCCGACATGGGGGCCGAGCGCTTCTTCAACATCAAGTGCCGGTACTCGGGCCTCATCCCCGACGCCGCCGTCGTCGTGGCGACCGTCCGGGCGTTGAAGACCCACACGGGCAACCACCGCGTCGTCGCAGGAAGACCCCTCCCCGAGGCCCTCCTCGCCGAGAACCCCGACGAGGTGCACGCGGGCGGGTCCAACCTTCGGAAGCAGATCGAGAACATCAAGATCCACGGGGTCACCCCGGTCGTCGCCATCAACGCCTTCCCGACCGACCACCCCTCCGAGTGGGACGCCGTCGCAGAGATCGCGGCGTCGAGCGGGGCGAGGAGCGCCGTCTGCCATCACTTCGCCAAGGGCGGCGCCGGTGCCACCGAGCTGGCCGAGGCGGTCGTCGAGGCGGCAGACGAACCCTCCCAGTTCCACATGCTCTACCCCGACGACATGCCGCTCCGGGACAAGATCCGCACGGTGGCGACCAAGGTGTACGGCGCCGCTGACGTGTCGTACGCCCCGGCGGCGGCCCGTGCCCTCGACCGCTACGAGGCCGCCGGGTTCGGGAACCTGCCGGTGTGCATCGCGAAGACCCACCTGTCGATCTCGTCCGACCCCGCGTTGAAGGGCGCCCCGACGGGGTGGACCCTGCCGGTCCGGGAAGTGCGCGCCTCGGTCGGGGCGGGCTTCGTGTACCCGATCTGCGGGGACATGCGCACCATGCCGGGGCTCGGGAGCAACCCCGCTGCCTTCTCCATCGATCTCGACGCCGACGGCCAGATCGTCGGGCTGTCCTAGCTCGGCGGCGTGTCCGAGCCCGCCGTCGCGCCGTCGTCGCGGGGCGCGGAAGGCTGAGGAAGGTTGAGGTCATGGAAGCGACGATCATCGACGGAACAGCCGTGTCGAGGGACCTTCGTGCCCGGCTGCTCGGCGAGCTCGCCGCCGTCCGCTCGTCGAAGGTCGACCCCGGGCTGGCGAGCGTGCTGGTGGGCGAGGATTACGCCGCCCACGCCTACGAGCGCCGGCTTCGCCGGCTGGCGGAGAACGTGGGGTGCCGGTTCCAGCCCGAGCGCCTGCCGCACGACGCGGAGCTCGCCGAAGCGCTTGCGACCATCGGCAAGCTGAACGCGGACCCGAGGATCAGTGGGATCCTCGTGCTCCGCCCCCTTCCCGCCCAGCTCTCCGAGGTGGAGCTGTACCCGACGCTCGACCCGCTGAAGGACGTCGAGGCGGTCCATCCCGCCAATGCCGGGCTGATGGCACGCGGCACCCCCCGGTTCGTCCCCTCCACGCCGGCCAGCTGCTTCTGGCTGCTCGACGACTACTTCCGCCAGACGGGTCGTGACCCCAGCACGGCCTTGAGGGGCAAGACGGTCGTGATCGTCGGAAGGAGCCACAACGTCGGCAAGCCCGCCGTCTGGCTCGCCTTGGACCGGGGAGCCATCGTCGTGAGCTGCGACGAGCACGCCTCAGAGGCGGGGAGGCTGGCCGAGTTCACCCGCCAGGCGGACGTGCTGATCGTTGCCGCCGGCTCGCCGGGGCTCGTCACCGGCGACATGGTGAAGGAGGGCGTGATCGCGATCGACGTCGGGATCAACCCCGTCGAGGGAGAGGACGGCCGGGTCCACCTCGTCGGGGACCTCGATTTCGACAGCGTGGCGCAGCGAGCCGAGGCGCTCACCCCGGTACCCGGCGGCGTCGGGCCAGTCACCGACGTATGGCTGGTGCGCAACGCCGTGCTCGCCGGGGTCATGCAGCACACGACGCTGTCGATCGGACCCTGGCCGCTGTTCTGACGCCGCGCTCTCGACGCCGCGCTGGGTGCCGGCTTCTACCGCTCGTGCAAGGGATCCCTCGGGCGGGACCGGCAGGAGGCCGGCGGCGCGGCGGGTCCCGTCCCCGCTCAGACGGTCGGCCTCAAAGGTAGAGGGTGGGGTTGATCGGGATGCCGTGCTCCTCGCAGTAGCGCTCGTAGTGGTCGATGAACCAGAACACGTCCACGGTCTCCACCACCCGGTCCTCGTCGTCGAGGAACTCGAGGGGGCCGTTCAGCCAGAAGAAGGTCTTCATGCCCTTCTCCGAGTAGAGGGTGTGCGTCCGCCCCGGGCTCTCTCTGACGAAGCAACCCGGCGTCGCCACCCAGTCGTACTCGAGGTAGCGCCAGCTGCCCTCGATCGTGAACCCCGACACCGGTCCACGGTGACGGTGCCTGCCGAGCTTCCCGCCGGCCGCGCACCACAGCACGTTGGCGGCCGAGCTGGAGCGGACGTCGAACGTGAGGTGCCGGATCCAGACGTTCTCGACGAAGGGGACCCACGGGGAGACCTCGTCGGTCGCACCGACGAACCCCTCGACCATGGCGTACTTGTCTCGCATCCTGTCGACGCGAGCCTCGACAGCCATCGCGTGCGACTCGACCTCGTTCACCGTCATGTGGCGCTCCTCCTCGATGTGCGGCTTCGCGTGGGGCCTGACGTGGCGCATTCCTGACGCCGGCAGCGCAAAGTCGGCGGACGTGCAGCCCCCGCCTCTGCCCCGGGCGGCGCGCCCCCTGGTCGCCACCGGCGCAGATTCTCGCCAGTGTCGGCCCGAAGTTCAAGGGGATGTCGAGGTGACGCCTCTCCGTCGCGTCAACCGAGCACCCGGCGGACGGCGTCGAGGATCTCGGCGGCGCCGGGCACGTAGGCGTCCTCGAGCGGCGGGCTGAGCGGCACCGGGGTGAACGGCGCGCCGACGCGGACGATCGGGGCGTCGAGGTCGTAGAAGCACGCCTCCTGGACCTCCGCAGCGATCTCCGCCCCGAAGCCGCCGTGCTGCACGGCCTCATGGGCGACGACCAGCCGTCCCGTACGGGCGACCGAGGCGGCGATCGTCGGGAGGTCGAGGGGGACCAGCGTGCGCGGATCGATCACCTCGGCTTCGACGCCGTGTTCGGAGAGGTGGGCGGCGGCCTCGATCGCCTCGTTCACCATCTTCGAGGTGGCGACGATGGTCACGTCGTCTCCTCGCCGTACCACCCGCGCCCGCCCGAGCGGCTCGGGGGAGACGCCTTCGTCGGGCAGCGTCTCGTGCCGGAAGTACAGGGTCTTGGACTCGACGACGACGACGGGGTTCGGGTCGGCGATGGCGCTCGGCAGGAGCGCGGCCACCTCTCGGGCGCTCGAGGGGACGACGACCTTCAGCCCTGGCACGTGGGTCAGCCAGCTCTCGAGGCTCTGGGAGTGCTGCGCGGCGCCGCGCTGGCCCGCCCCTCCCTGGGTACGCAGGACCATCGGCACGTCGAGCTGCCCTCCCGACATGAAGTGGGCTTTCGCGGCGCCGTTCACGAGCTGGTCGAGGGCAAGCCCGATGAAGTCGATGAACATGATCTCCACGACCGGGCGCAGGCCGGACTGCGCCGCGCCGATGGCGACCCCGCAGATCGCCGCTTCGCTGATGGGGGTGTTCACGACGCGGGCAGTTCCGAACTCCTCGGCGAGCCCCTTCGTCGTGAGGTAGGGGCCGCCGAGCGCCACGTCCTCGCCCAGGACCACGACGCGCTCGTCCGCGCGCATCGCCGCCGCGAGGGTGGCGGCGATGGTGGCGGCGTAGGTCGTCTCGGCCATCAGCGCGCGTAGGTGAGCTCGGCGGGAAGGCCCAGGTCGGGGAACGGGCTCGAGGCCGCGAAGGCGACCGCCGCCTCCACCTCGTCTCGCGCCGCCGCCTCGGCGGCGCGCGAACGCTCCGCGTCGAACCAGCCGGCTGCGGCAGCCTGCCGGACGAGGCGCTCGATGGGGTCCCTGGCCCGCCACGCTTCGTCCTCCACGGCGGCTCGGTAGCCGCCGGGGTCGCCGACGTAGTGTCCCGAGAGCCGGTGGGTGAGGCACTCGAGGAGGAAGGGGCCGCTGCCCGCGCGGGCCAGGGCGAGCGCGTGGGCGAAGGCGGCGTGCACCTGGGCGACGTCGTTGCCGTCGACGGTCGCCGCGGGGACACGGAACGGCGCCGCGAGGTCGCTCACCCGCTCCACCCGGGTGTGGGCCGAGCGGGGGGTGAACTCGGCGAAGCCGTTGTTCTCGCAGACGAGCACCACCGGGACCTGCCACAGGCTGGCCAGGTTCAGGGTCTCGGCGAAGATCCCGGTCTGGGCGGCGCCGTCGCCGAAGAAGACGACGGCCGGCCGGTCTTGCCCGAGGAGGCGGCCCGCCAGGGCGGAGCCGACGGCGAAGGGGAGGTTGCCCCCGACCACCCCCGTCGCGCCGAGGAAGCCGTGGGCGACGTCCACCACGTGCATCGAGCCGCCGAGCCCTCGGCAGCACCCCTCCGCGCGCCCCATGAGCTCGGCCAAGAGCCTGCCCATGTCGACGCCCTTGGCGAGGGCATGGCCGTTCGCCCGGTGGTTGGAGTAGACGGGCTCGTCGTCTCGCAACTGGGTGCACACCCCTGCTGCCACGGCCTCCTGGCCGATGCTCAGGTGGGTGAGCCCGAGGACCATGCTCGAGCGTTTCAGCGGCTCGAGGCGCTCCTCGAAGGCGCGGATCCGCCACATCGTCTCGAGCAGACGCTCGGCGACGGCGGCGTCGAGCCCCCCGCCGCTCCCGGGGTCCCCCGCCGCGCCGCCGGCCACCTCAGGCCGAGGCCGGGGCCAGCCCGAGCGACTCCTCCACGGCCTTTACGACCTTGTGCTCGTCGGGCAGGACGAACTCCTCGACCGGCTTGCTGTAGGCGATGGAGGAGTCGAGCGCGGTGACCAACGAGATCGGAGCCTCGAGCGAAGAGAAACCCAGCTCTGCGACCTCGGCCGCGATGACGGCCGCCACCGAGGAGTGCCGGGTCGCCTGGTCGACCAAGACGAGGTGGCCGGTGCGGGCGACCGAGGAGAGGATCGTGTCGACGTCGAGGGGGGCGATCGTACGGGGGTCGATCACCTCCACGCTCACCCCTCGGCGAGCGAGCGACTCGGCGGCTCCGAGCGCGGTGCGGACGGCGTACCCGGTTGCCACGAGCGTGAGGTCGCTGCCCGCCCGCTTCACGTCCGCCACGCCGAAGGGGACGGCGTGCTCGCCGTCGGGCACCTCGCCCTCGTCGAGGAGCAGGAGGTAGTTCTGGAAGAAGAGGACCGGGTTGTCGTCTCGGATCGCCGTCGTCATGAGCCCCTTGGCGTCGGCCGGCGTCGAGGGCAGGGCGACCTTCAAGCCCGGCACTCCCATGAACATCCCGTAGATCGACCCGGTGTGCTGGCCCGCCCACCCTGCGGTGAAGCCGTAGCCCGCCACCATCACCATCGGGACCGACACCTGCCCCTTGGACATGAAGTGGAACCGCGTGCCCTCGTTCACGACCTGGTCGGTCGCCACCAAGAGGAACTCGGCCATGTAGAGCTCGACGACCGGCCGGTAGCCGGCCACGGCCGCGCCCGTCGCAATACCGATCTCGGCCGTCTCGGAGATCGGCGTGACCCGGACCCGGTCCGGACCGAACTGCTTCAGGAACGGGTCCTCGGGCGACGTCGCCATGTTCTGCCCGAAGTACAGGACGCGATCGTCGCGCTCCATCTCCTCTCTGATGGCTTCCTGGATGGCCGCGATGTACGGGATCACGTGCGACATTGGCTTTCCTCCCTGCTGAAGAGCTGGACCGAGAGCTGGGCGCCGCTCATGCGTAGACGGCCGCTCATGCGTAGACGTAGTCGAGGCCGCTGTCGGGGGCCGGCCACGGGCTGTCGAGGGCGAAGCGCTGCGCCTCGTCGACCTCTTCACGGGCCGCCTGCTCGATCGCGTCGGCGTCCGCGGCGGACAGGGTCCCTTCGGTGACGAGCTGGTGGCGGAAGCGCGGGACCGGGTCGCCCCGCAGGGCGGCCTCGTACTCGTCCCGGTTGCCGAAGATGGCGATCGCCTCGTGCTCGGGGTAGTTGAGGGGCACCCCGGGCGGGGCGATCAGGTTGCCGTGGGCGGAAAGGCGGTAGACGAGCGACTCGACGAGCGTCGGGCCCGTGCCGGAGCGTGCACGTGCGAGCGCGTCGGCCAGCGTCGCGTGCACGGCCACGGGGTCGGCGCCGTCCACCGTGACCCCCTCCATCGAGTAGGCCTTGGCCTTCGTCGACAGGGGCTCGCCATGGGCGGCGTTGGCGTCCTCCTGGTCGGTGCGGGTGGAGGCCTGGTAGTGGTTGTTCTCCATCACGTACACGATCGGCAGCTTCCAGACGGACGCGATGTTGAGCGACTCGTGGAATGCCCCCTGCTTGCTCGCGCCGTCACCGAAGAAGCAGACGACCACCTGGCCGCGGCGGCGGATCTGGGCAGCCCAGGCGGCCCCGGTCGCGTGCGGGATGGCCTGGGCGACGATCCCCGAGCCCCCGAGGAAGCCGCGGGCGACGTCGTAGAGGTGCATCGACCCGCCGAGGCCGCCGCACAGCCCCGTGGCCTTGCCGTAGATCTCGGCCATCATGAGCTTCATGTCGGTCCCGAGGGCGATCGGGTAGCCGTGGCACCGGTAGGTCGTGACGATCTGGTCGTCCGGTGCCAACGCTGCGACCGACCCGACGATCGACGCCTCGGCGCCGTCGGCGAGGTGGGTGTGGCCCCGGAGGATGCCGGGATGCTCGGTGAAGGTCGACTTCACGCGCTCTTCGAACTCACGGATGCGGTACATCTGGGTGTACATCCACGCGAGACGCTCGGCGCCGAGCGCCGCGGGTGCGCTCCCGTCCGTCGGGTTGGCATTTGCCACTGCTGAGACTCCCTCCTCGAGAGGCTCTCCACCCGGAGAGCGCGGGTCTGGGTCAGGTCGCGATGTCAGGTCGCGATGTGGGCGACCCCCCCCGGCGCCGCAGCCGACCCCGGGCGGACCGGGGCCGCTGCGGCGGCGGGAGGAAAGAGGCCGTCGCGCTATGACAGCGGCGGCTTGAAGCCCTTCGGCGGGCCGATCCATGTGCCGAGCGGCCTCATCACTGTGGGCGCGGTGTTCTGGAAGAACCGGTCCAGGTCATTGCACGTCGCCGGCGTTCCCTTGAACCTTCCGCAGGAGACGTGCGGCGCTCCCTGCACCACGGGGCCCTTGAACGCCCTGGCCTTGGCGAACACGGTCGCCGAGTCGACCTTCTTGTGGGCCTTCAGCAGCTCGGTGTCGAGCTTGGCCACCGTCACCACCTGACCGAACGCGTCGGCTGCCCAGGCGTTGAACGCGACCGGGCCCTTGCCGTACAGGCTGAACACCTTCTCCATTGCCGGGACGGCCGGTGTCGGCGAGCCGGGCAGCGGGTTGGCGGTCAGGTAGTACCAGTCGTGCGGCAGCTTGCCGCCGTCGGCCTTGGCGACTGTCGGCGTGTCGCAGGGCACGTTGACGAGGACCCTCTGGCTTGTGGCGACGCCGAGGGACTTGAGGGTGAGGTAGGTGTCCGAGCAGAGCGGGCCACCGCTGTTCACCAGGATGAGCAGTGTCGTGTGGCCCACGTGAGCTGCCTCGAAGGGCGCGGAGAGGTTCGTCTCGGCCGATGTGACGCCCACCTTGTAGATCGTCTTGATGCCGACGTACTTCAGCCCGGCGTACACCACGCCCGCCTGGTACACGTTGCCCGCGATGTTGGACGGGTAGACGAGCGAGATGCTCTTCATGTGCAGGTTCCTGGCGACGCTCGCCATCGGGGCCTCGACCTGGGTGGCTGTGTTGTAGAGGATGAACCCGTAGGGGTCGTGCTCGTCCACCGAGCTGAGCGACACGGCGAAGAACGTCGGCTTCTTCGCGGGCGCGAGCGCGGACTCGAGCGGCTGGTTGCCGTCGTCGACCGCGCCGACCAGGACCGCGGAGATCGCGTGGTTGTCGGCGAACTCCTGCCCGCACCTCGTGGCGGCCCCCACTGTTGTCGGGATGGTGCAGTAGACGGCTTTCAAGGGGTGCCCGTCGATGCCTCCCGTGTGCTGGTTGACGTATGTCACGCCGATCTTGGCACCTGTCGTCCACGCGGGGGCCGGGGCGGCGGGCGCTGTCTGCTGGTTCACCACGCCGATGGTGATGGGCGAGAGCTTCGGGTTCGCCTTGCCGTGACCGCCCACGTAGGCCGGGTATGTGCTCGGGGACTTGAACGCAGCCCCGGCGATCCCCGCGCTCCCTCCGAGGAGCCCGAGCACGAGCCCGAGCGCAGCTGCGACGAGGGCTGCGGGTCTCCCCGCCCTCGACCAACGATGAAGCATGTGCATCTCTCCTTTTCTTCTCATGTTGCTCTTCACGTGTGCCGCCCTATCTCTCATGGTTCCACTTCCCCCTCCGTTCGGTGTTTCGTCAGGTGGCCAGGGTCTCTTTCGCTGCGGACCCGCCGAGGTAGCTCTCGACGAGCAGCTCGGGGTCGTCCCGCAGGCGCTCGGCGGGCTCGTGGAGCACGACGTCGCCGTGGGAGAGCACGTAGCAGTGGTCGGCGACCTCGAGGGCGAGCGGGACGTGCTGTTCGACGAGCAGGACCCCGCAGTTGCGCTCGCGCGAGTAGTCGCGCACGACGGGGAGCAGCCCCTCGACGAGGAGCGGGGCGAGCCCGAGGCTCAGCTCGTCCAAGAGCAGGAGCTCGGGGCTCCGTGCCAGATTTCGCGCGACGGCGAGCATCTGCTGCTCGCCTCCCGACAAAAGCCCCGCGGGCCGGTCTCGCAGCTCGCGCAACGCCGGGAAGTACGTGTAGACGACCTTCGGGTCGATGGTCTCGCCGCGATAGCCGAGCCGCAGGTGCTCGGCGACGGTCAGCCCGAAGAAGATGCCGCGACCCTCGGGAACGTGCGCGATTCCGGCTCGGGCACGCTGCGTCGGCGAGAGGTGCGCGAGGTCGTGCCCTTTCAGCCGGACGGTTCCCCGGGACTGCTTCACGTGGCCCGAGATGACCCGGAGCGTCGTGGTCTTCCCCGCCCCGTTCGGGCCGAGGAGCGTCACGATCTCGCCGGGTCGCACCTCGAGGTCGATGTCGCGGATGACGTCTGACTGCCCGTAGCCGGCCGACACCTTCTCGAGGGAGAGCACGGGATCGCTCACCGCTCTCTCGTCCCCTCCGCGACGGCAGGCCACGTCGCACCGGCTTGCGCCTGACCGCTCTTCCCCAAGTAGGCGGCGAGCACGTCGGGATTGCTCCGCACCTCGTCGGGCGTGCCGTGCGCGATGACCTTTCCGAAGTCGAGCACGTAGATCTCGTCGCAGATGCCGAGCACGAGCCCCATGTCGTGGTCGATCAGCAGCGTCGGGAGCCCGTTGTCGACGAGCCTCCGGAGCTTCCGGCCGAGGTCCCCGCTCTCCTGGGTGTCGAGGCCTGCCGCCGGCTCGTCGAGCAGGAGAAGGCTGGGGCCCGCGGCGAGCGCCCTGGCGATGCCCACCAGCTTCCTGCGGCCCTGCGACAGGTTGCTCGGCATCTCGGGGGCTACCTCTTGGAGGTCGAAGAGACCGAGCACCTCCTCCGCCGTCTGCTCCGCGCGTGGCTCTCGCCCGAAGACGACGTCGGCCACGGTGGAGACGAGCGACGGGCGGCCCCCGGCGACGGCGAGGTTCTCTTGGACCGTGAGGTCGTCGAAGAGCTCGATCGTCTGCCAGGTCCGTACGAGGCCCAGGTGCGCCCGCCGATGCGGTGGCAGCTTCGAGATGTCCTGGCCTTGGAGGTGCACGCTGCCGGAGGACTGTACGAAGCCGGTGATGGCATCGACGAACGTGGTCTTGCCCGCGCCGTTAGGCCCGATGAGGCCGACGAGCTTGCCCGCGCCGACGACGAGGTCCACTCCCTGGAGCGCGCGGACGGCCCCGAAGCTCACCGAGATGCCTGCCGCCTCGAGCGCCGCGGTCACGAGGTCACCTCGGCCTCGACCGGCGCGAGGCCGTGCTGGTTCCCCTCATGGGCGCCGTGCGCTGTGGCGCCGTGCGCTGTGCCGCCGTGCGCTGTGCCGGAAGGAGGCAGCGTCGACTGCGCCTTTTTCGGGGCACGTGCCCAGAGGCTTGGGTGCTTGCCGTAGAAGAGGAAGGTGGCGCCGCCCTCGGGCCGGCTGATGAGCGAGAGGACGACCAAGAAGCCCACGATCAGGTTCAGCCAGTTGCCCTGCAGACCGAACCAGTCCAAGAGGGCGAATGCGAAGATGCCTCCCGAGTAGATGATGCCCCCGAAGACGCCGCCGGGGACCGAGGTGATGCCGGTGATGTAGACGAAGGCGACGAGCGCGACTGCGATGAGCGCGGAGAAGCTCGACGCGGTGATCGAGCCGTAGCTGTAGGACAGGAGCACCCCGCTCACTCCCGCGATCCCGGCCGCGATGCCGAAGCCGGTCAGCTTCACGTTGCGCACGTTCACGCCGGTCGCTGCCGCTGCGCGCTCGTTGGCGCGCACCGCCAGCATCTGCTGGCCGAGCCTGGATCGCCGCAAGTTCGCCACGAGCAGCGCCACCACGACGAGCACGATGAGGCAGAACCAGCCGAACAGCGGGCTCGGCTCGCCGCCGCCCAGCCCGTGGAACGAGGCGTTCGTGCCGAAGTCGAAGCCGAACAGGGACGGCGCGGGAACGGATGCGCCGAGCACGCCCGCGCCCCAGCTCCCGTTGCTGAACCAGAATGTCTCGAGGGCCACCGTCGCCGCCAAGGTCACCACCGCGAGCTGCACCCCCCTCACCCGCAGCGCGGGGAACCCGAAGCCGACTCCGAGCACGGCCGCGGCGACGACGCCGACGATCGCCGCCCACGGGAAGCCGATCCCGAAGTTCGTCGAGAGGTGCGACACGAGGAAGCCCGCCACGCCGGCGAGTCCGAGCTGCACCAAGGAGAGCTGGCCGAGGTAGCCCGTGACCACGACGAGCGACAGCAAGGAGACGGCGAAGATGCACGAGGTGATGAGCCCCTCTCTGAAGCCGAACGGGAGGACCCACATCGCGAGCGCTGCGATCGGCACGAAGACCGCGGCCGTGCGCAGCGGAGCGACGGGGCGCGGGGCACGGGGAAGCCGGCTCTCCACGATGTCCCCCCGGGACGGGATCTTGCCGGCACGGAAGAAGGTGGCGACGACGAGCACGAGGAGCACGAGGAGCTCGTCGACGCCCGGCAACGGACCCCCGTTGCTCGTCGGGAACCAGCTCTGGGTGGACAGGTACAAGAGCACCGACTCCGCCATCCCGATGACGATGCCGGCGACGTAGGTCGTCGTGAACGCCGTGAGCCGTCCGAACATCGCGGCGGCGAGGCCCGGGACGATCAGCAGGACGAGCGTCGTCGGGTCCACCTCGGCGATCGAGGCCGCCAGCATGCCGACCAGCCCCATGACCAGCGCCATCGCCACGGTGTTGCCCATCGAGTAGCGGTTCGGGGAGAGGCCGAACAGCGTGGCGTACGCCTCGTTCTCGGCTGCTGCCCGGGTCCCGATTCCGAACCGGGTCCAACGGTAGACGGCGACGACGACGAGGGCGGCGGCGAGGATGATCGCGGCCATCCAGAGGTTGTAGTCAGGGACGGTCACCCCGAACAGTGTCACGTTGCCGCCCGGCAGGATGGAGGGCTGCGGATGCGCTGTATCGCCGAACGCGAGCACGATCGCCGCCTGGGCGGACAGGAGGATGCCCAAGGTCGCGACCAGCTTGGCGAGCGGGGGCTGTCGCCGGAGGGGGCGGACCACCCCGAGCTCGAAGACGATCCCGACGACGGCGCTGAAAAGAAGCGTGAGGACGATCGCCCATCCCGTGGCGAACGTGACCCCGAACTCGCCGGTTGCGAGCGCCCAGTAGCAGTAGCCGGCCAGCATGGCGATCGCGCCGGTGGACAGGTTGATGACGCCCGAGCCGCGGTAGCTGAGGACTACGCCGAGCCCGACACCTGAGATCAGGGCTCCGGATCCGAGCCCGATGATCGCGTAGGCGAAGATCTGTGACGCCATCCCGGTGCAGGCTCAGACGCCGGGGCGGCGCGGGTTCGGTGTGGGGGCCGGCCGAGCGGGACGCGTGCAGCCGTCCGCTCGAGGGTAGTCAGCGGCGTCGTTCACGACCCGAAGTCCGGTCCTGCCTGGGTGCTGCGCGTCTCTGCGGGGTGCGTCGGACGCGAAGGAAGCTCGGCCGTCGAACGTCCACCCGCACAGTGTACGATCGTTGCCGTTCGGTATCCGAGCTGTCAAGATCCTGCAACGCAGCCGGTGCTCTCGCCGGACCTGGCTCCGGCAAGGCGTCGGCCGCAGCGTCGCGCGCTCCTCGGGAACGAGGTGCCCGGGGAGCACGTGCGAGCAGGTGCGCGCCTTCGAGGCTGCAGCCAACATCGCGGACCCTCCTCGACCAACCTGGCGGAGCCTGCTCCGCGACCCGCCGCAGTGTACAAGGTGGCCACGACGGTCGGGTGCCCCATGGGCCTGCGACGGCAGCTCATCTGGTAGCTCGGTGACGGGGGGCGCCGGCGATCTCTGGCGGCTCGACGATGCCATAAGGTGCGGGTTCGGCAGCGGGCGACCGGGCTCGACCACAGGCCCGCTCCTGCTGAGGAAGGGGTCGCGCGATGCGTGCAGCGGTGACGAAGGCGCCGGGTGTGGTCGAGGTGTCCTCCGTCGCCGACCCCTCGACCCCGGGGCCGGGCGAGGTGACGCTGCGACCGGAGCTCGTCGGGGTCTGCGGGTCCGACCTGCACCTGTTCGACGGGCACCTCCCGGTCTCGCCGAAGCGGGGAGGCTCGCCCTACCCGGTCATCCAGGGCCATGAGATCTGCGCGGTCGTCGAGGCGCTCGGAGAGGCGACGGCGCCGACCGGGCTGTCGATCGGCGACCGGGTGGCGGTCTGGCCGCTCACGTCCTGCGGCTCCTGCTACCCCTGCCGGGTCGGTCGCGCCTCGGTCTGCGACGCCTTCCAGCTCCTCGGCGTGCACGTCGACGGCGGGCTGGCCGAGCAGCTCGTCGTGGCGGCCGACCACGTCTTTCGGATCGGGGACCTCTCGGCGTCCCTCGGCGCCTTCGTCGAGCCGATGGCCGTCGCGGTCCACGCCGCCGAACGCGGCCGGGTGGATGCTGGCGAGGCGGTGGTGGTGCTCGGCGGCGGCGCGATCGGTCAGGCGAGCCTGCTCGCCGCCAAGGCGCGGGGCGCTCGGGTGCTCGTCAGCGAGCCGGTCGCCGCGCGAAGGGACTGGGCGCTCGCCCTCGGAGCCGACGAGGTCGCGGACCCGGCTGCAGGAGATCTCGTGGGCCGAGCCCGAGCCTTCGCAGGCGGCGGCGTCAGCGTCGTCGTCGACACGACCGGCGCCCCGGCGGCGCTGCGGAGCGGCATCGAGATGGTGGCGTCGGCGGGGCGGGTCGTCGTCGTCGGAATCTCAGGAGACGAGGCGCCTGTGCCGCTCGGGCGGTTCACCGAGAAGGAATTCGACCTGCTCGGCTCGAGCTGCCACGAGCGGGGTGACGTCGAGGCCGCCGTCGACGTCGTCCGCGCCGCTGCGGCCACGCTCGGCGGCACGCTCGGACCGGAGTACGCGCTCGAGGACGCCGCCGAGGCCTTCGCGTTCGCGGGGGCCCACCCCGAGCGAGCGACGAAGGTGCTCGTACGGGTCACCGGCTGACGGTGGGGCCGGCCACGACCGAGGCGATGGAAGGGAAAGGAGACGTGATGCAAGGGCCGAGCAAGCGGGCAGCGGTGATCTTCGACGTCGAAGGAGTGCGGGCGGTGGTCACCGGCGCAGCGAGCGGCCTCGGCTTTGCCATGGCGGAGGTGCTCGCCCTGAACGGGGCGAGAGTGAGCCTGCTCGACTCGGACGGGGACCTCCTCGAGGCGGCCGTGAAGGAGCTCGCCGACGAAGGCGCCACGGTGAGCGGCGAGCTGTGCGACGTGTCCGACCCGGACGCGGTCGACTCGGTCTTCGGGGCCATCGCCGAGCGCGAGGGAGGCCTCGACGCCGTGTTCGCCAACGCCGGGATCTCTCGGGGCGCGGGCGTCATCGTCGAGGAAGGCCAGATCGAGCACGCCGATCGCAGCGCCTACCGGCAGGTGATCGAGGTGAACCTCGACGGCGTCGTGTGGACCGTGCAGGCGGCTGCCAGGGTGATGCGGCCGCAGCGCCACGGCCGGATCGTCGTCACCGCCTCCACCGCCGGCCTCTCGACGGAGGCATTCTGCGGCTACGGCTACATCGCCGCCAAGGGCGGGGTCGTGAACCTCGTGCGCCAAGCCGCTCTCGATCTGGCCCGGGACAACGTGCTCGTGAACGGGATCGCCCCTGGGCCGTTCCACACGAGGATCGGGGGACCGAGCGGCGGCGACCCGGACGTCGAGGAGTACTGGGCGAGCACCGTGCCGCTCGGCCGGATGGCCGACCCCTCGGAGCTGCAGGGGCTGGTCCTCCTGCTCGCGGCCCCGCGTGCGTCCACGTTCCTCACGGGTGCGATCATCCCGGTCGACGGCGGGACGCTCGTCGGGCCCCCGATCAGCGCCTTCTCCAGACCAGCCGGCGGCTTCGTTCGCTGAGGCGCCGCCGGCTGAGGCGCCGCCTCAGCCGGCGCCCGCGGTGCTTCTCTGCGTCCCGGCTCAGCGCGAGCCGCCGACCCTCCGCTGCCATTCCACGGTCGCCTGGACCTGGTTGAAGGAGAAGATGTGGAGCCCGTCGATGTGCATCCCAGGTGAGACGAGCGCCTCGCCCAGCTGACCGAGGAGCTTCTCGGGCTTGTAGAACCTCCCCCGCAGGAGGCTTCCGACGACGCCGTGCTGCTTGGACAGGTACCGGACCGAGGTCCCCACGCCGATCCTCAGCGAGAGATCGAGGAGCTTGGCCGGGCTGATCGGCGGTGCGAGCCCCATGCGGAGCGGCAGCGTGATCCCCGCTTCCCGCATCGACGAGAGCCAGGAGACGAGCACCTTCGGGTCGAAGCAGAGTTGGTTGACCATGAAGCTCGCGTGCGGCTGCTTCTGCTGCAGCGCCTCGAACAGCGCCTCGTCGGAGATCTTCGGGTGACCCTCGGGGTAGCAGCCGACGCTGAGGGTGAACCCGTGGTCCATCGTCGAGAGGTCCTCGATGAGCTCCGCGGCAGACGTGTAGCTCCCCTCGGGCTCCTCTGCGTCACCCCCGATCACGTACAGGTCCTTCACGCCGATCCGCTGGAGCTTCTCGACGACCTCAGCAAGGTACGCCTTGTCCGGCACCTGGCGTGCGGCGAGGTGGGGACGGACCCGGTGACCGGCCTGCGTGAGCGACTCGGCGTAGTCGAGCGTCCGCTGGATCCCGAACTTGGCCGAGCAGGTGACGGCGATCGTGGTCTCCTTCGGGATCAACGCCAGCTGCTCCTGCACGCTCTTCATGGGGATCACCTCGATGTCCCCGGTGCGCGCCAGCGCCGCGATCCTCGCTTCGAGGTCTTCGCGCGGTCCCATCAGCGTCGACGGGTGACCGTCATGCGCTCTCGGCCGCAATGCCCTGGCGCCGCCAGCCGCCCGGGTACTCGCGCCGCACGACCTCGGAGAACGGGACCGGGCTGACCACGGCCCTCACCTCCTTCTGCTTGTGAGGCTGGACCGTCGTCTTGCGGGATCCGCCGCTGGGCTCGCCCCAGACGACCCGGAGCTCCGTGCCGAGCTCGATGTCGTGGTCAACGGTCGCCAGCGACAGCGCCCGCCGCTCGTTCGAGCTGTAGCCGGTGAAGAGCGAGAGGCCGACGACCGAGCCGTCCGCGTCGATGACGGCGTCGTAGTTGGAAGAGCCGTAGTTGGCGTTCGGCAAGTCGAAGAACTGGTAGCCCGGCCCCTCCGTGTCGAGCAGCGAGGCCAAGATGTCGGCCACGTCCTCGGCGTTCCAGGCCAAGGTCACCTTCTTGCGCTGGGTCGTGCCGTCGATCGCCTGGAGGGCGTCTTTCCCGATGAAGTCGTGGTCGAGCTTTACGAAGGCGCCGTAGCCGAGCTCCCAGGGGTTCAGGTAGTAGTCCTCGATGTCGTCCGACACGAAGCTGCCGGCCAGAGCATTCGTCGCCTCGTAGCCGTCGGCGGGGCACCATTCCCGATAGCTGCGGAGCTCCTCGCCCGTGTAGATGGCCGGGAGCGGCGAGGGGATCCAGCCCGACTCCAACGTGTTCGAGGAGTAGGCCCGCGAGCCGCAGGGCTCGATGCCGAACTCCTGTCCCGCCGAGAGGATGGCGTCGCGGATCTTCTCGTAGGTCCCGTACGGCCCCCAGATCTCGAGGCCCGGGGCGCCCGACATGCCGTGGCGAAGCGTCCGAACCCTGTCACCGGCGATGTCCATGTAGCCCATGTGGAAGAACTTGACCTGGTCGACGGTGCCTCCGTTGAGCTTCTCGATGATCTGCCAGGCGCGCGGCCCTTGGATCTGGAACCGCCAGTACTTACGGGTCACGGCCTTGCCGTAGGGGCGGGACGGCGACCGGTCGTCCTTCTCCACCTCGAGGCTCTTGTACCCCCCGTGCTCGGCCTGGAAGAGCAGCCAGTTCGCGACCGGTGCCCGGCCCACGAAGACGTAGTCGTCCTCGCCTTCGTGGAAGAGGATCCCGTCGCCGATCACATTGCCGGCAGGGGTCGTGGGCACGAATTGCTTGGCCCGGTCGACGGGGAAGCTGGCGACGCTGTTGATGCCGGTGTCCGAGATCAGCTTGATCGCGTCCGAGCCCTTGATGAACAGGTTCACCATGTGGTGAGACTGGTCGAACAGCACCGCCGTCTCCCGCCAGGCGATCTGCTCGCGGCGCCAGTTGGTGAACTCGGCGGGCACCACCGGGTAGATGTACGCCCCGAGCTGGGAATTGCGCAGGAGCTCGACCGTGTTCCCAGACTGGTCCAGCAGTTCCTGAAGGTTCTGTGCGCTCATCGATTCCTGCCTTCTTGGAGTGTCCGTCGGTTGTCGCTCATTCTCGGGCGTTTCAGACGCCCCCTCGATCATGCACCACCGTGCTCAGCCGGTCACCTCGAAATCTTCGCCAGGCGCGCGAAATCCCCCGACCCTCGGGCGCCACGGCCGCAGACAGTACCCGAGCCCGCGCGACCGGCCACGGTCCGTCGCCTCCCTCCTACGGGTTGCCCGCGGACCCCGCGACGCCGAGAGCTGGCGGATGGACGAGGTGTACGATAGAGCTGCCCATCGCGACCAAGTCGGGGAGGGTCGCGCCCGCACGAGAGGTGGCGACGTGATCAACGTGGACGAGATCGTGGCGTTGGACGTGCACACCCACGTGTGGGCGTCGGTGGACGTCCCGGCCGGCTCCGAAGGCGACCGCGTGGAGCACGGATCGGAAGGTGCCGAGGCGATGGCGCGCTACTTCCGAACCGACGTGGTCGCGGCCACGGTTCCCCAGATGGCGGCGTACTACCGCGAGCGCAAGATGGCTTGCGTGGTCTTCACGGTCGACTCGACCAGCGCCACGGGCGAGCCGCCGGCGGTGACGAACGAGGAGATCGCGGCGCTCGCAAGGGAGCACTCCGACGTGGTCATCCCCTTTGCCAGCGTCGACCCTCACGCGGGCCTGGCCGCGGTGAAGGCCGCCAAGCGTCTCGTCACCGAGCACGGGGCGCGAGGGTTCAAGTTCCATCCGAACACCCAGGCGTTCTATCCCAACGAGCGCTCGCTGTACGCGCTGTATGCCGCGATCGAGGAGCTGCAGGTGCCGGTGCTGTTCCACACGGGTCACACCGGTGTCGGCGCCGGGGTGCGTGGCGGCGGCGGCGTCCGGCTCAAGTACTCGAATCCGATGTTCGTCGACGACGTCGCGGCGGACTTCCCGGACCTTGCGATCATCCTCGCCCACCCGTCGTTCCCTTGGCAGGACGAGGCGCTGTCGGTGTGCCTGCACAAGCCGTCGGTCTACATCGATCTTTCCGGCTGGTCGCCGAAATACTTCCCACCGATTCTCATCCAGTATGCGAACACTCTGCTCCGTCACAAGATGCTGTTCGGATCGGACTTCCCCGTTCTCACGCCCGACCGCTGGCTCGCAGACTTCGAGAAGACCGCGATCCGCGACGAGGTCCGTCCGCTCATCTTGAAGGAGAACGCCTTGGCGTTGCTGAAGCTCGGGGGTGCTGCCGCTAGCGTGGCGAGCCGGACGACCGACCGGGGGAGGTGATGCCGATGACCACGGACGGCGAGACGCGGGGCCTGCGGTGCATGCTCATGAGGGGCGGCACCTCCAAGGGCGCATACTTCCTCGCTGACGACCTGCCGGCTGACCCGGCAACCCGGGACGACCTCTTGCTGCGCGTCATGGGGTCGCCCGACCCTCGTCAGATCGACGGCATCGGAGGGGCCCATCCGCTCACGAGCAAGGTGGCGGTCGTCGGTCCCTCTGCTGACCCAGGGATGGACGTCGATTACCTCTTCCTCCAAGTCGGCGTGGACCGGGCGTTCGTCACCGACCAGCAGAATTGCGGCAACCTGCTCGCAGGGGTGGGTCCCTTCGCAGTGGAGCGCGGCATCGTGACCGCTTCCGGGACCGAGGCGGCCGTGCGGATCCGGCTGCTGAACACGGGCGGCGGGACGGCGATCGCGACGTTCCCCGTGGAGCGTGGCCGACCCGTCTACAGCGGCCGGCAGGCCATCTCGGGGGTGCCCGGCACGGCGGCGGAGATCCGGCTCGACTTCGAGGGGACCGCCGGCTCCACCTGCGGACGTCTGCTGCCGACCGGTTCGGTCGTTGACCGGCTCGCCGGGCTGGAGGTGACCTGCGTCGACAACGGGATGCCGGTCGTCGTCGTGCGAGCCACGGACGTCGGTGTCACGGGGCACGAGACGGTGGCGGAGCTCGAGGCCGACGCCGATCTGCGTGCCGTCGTCGAGAAGCTGCGATTGGAGGCCGGTACGGCCATGGGCCTCGGCGACGTCGGCCCGGCGACGATCCCCAAGATGACCCTCGTGTCCGCGCCGGCGGCGGGCGGGACCCTTTGCACGCGGAGCTTCATTCCCCACCGGGCGCACGACGCGATCGGGGTGCTGGCCGCCGTCTCGGTCGCGACGGCTGCGCTCCTGCCGGGCACGCCCGCCGCCGAAGTCGCCGAGTGGGGGGGCTCGGAGCCGTCGGAGGCCGCCCCGACGGTCGTCGTAGAGCACCCCACCGGGACCTTCGACGCGGTGGTGGAGCTGGATCGGAGCGGCGCCGACCCGATCGTCACCCGAGCCGGCATCATCCGCACCGCTCGCAAGCTCTTCGACGGGGAGGTCTTTCCCCGGCCCGGAGACGTGAGCGAGCGGTGAACGACGCGTTGCCCGGCCCCCCTTTTCCCTGACTTGCCGATCCCTCGCCGTCCATCTCGTGCGCTCAGACGTGACGAACGGCAGCGCCGCGCCGCGGCGGCGGCGCGCGGTCGCAGCGTGAAGACCGTGGACGCTCAGCGAACAGCGCCCTGATCGTCCAAGGGAGCGACGACCCGCGAAGCTCCGGCGCCGGATGCACCGACGCGCTTCCTGCTCCACCCGGCGTGAGCTCGACCGGCGAGGTAGAAGGCCGCCCCTAGCGCGCCGACGAAGAACCCGATCGGCAATGTGGTCAGGTACGACACGGCGATCGCGGTCCAGACGGTGACCAGCGAGAGGCACACGGCGAGGAGGACGGCCACGAAGGGATCGGCGGCGAACGAGCGCGCCGCGGCCGGGGGGCCGATCATCAGGCTGAAGATCAAGAGCGCCCCGACCACCGGCACGCTCATGGAGGTGATCACCGCCATGATCACGAGGAACGCCAGCTCGACACGGCTCGTGCGCACGCCGCGCGCGTCGGCCAGCTCGGGATCGATCGACGTGAGAAGGAGGAGCCGCCAGAAGAGCACCACGGCCACCACGGCCACGACCGCGAGCACGGCGGTGGGCAGGAGCTCGCTGCTCGAGACGCCGAGCACCTCGCCGAAAAGGAGGGAGTACGTCTCCGAGGCGTACTCATTGCTGAAGCTCAAGAAGAGCGCGCCCAGGGCCAGCATCACCACCATGGCCAAGGCCGTCGCCACGTCGCGGCTGCCGCGCCTGGAGAGAAAGCTGATGCCCAGGGCGCCGGCGATCGCGAACACCAGCAGCCCGCCGACGGAGCTGGCTCCGATGAGGTTGGCCCCCGCGGCTCCGGCGAACGCGGCGTTGGGGACGGCGTGGGCGGCGAACGAGGATCCGCGCAGGACCACGAAGAACCCTACGACTCCTGCGACGATCGCCACGACGGTGGCGACGATCCAAGTGTTGACCATGAATCCGGTGAACATCAATCCGTCCGAGATGCGTCGAGAGCGTCGTGGCCGTCGTGAGCTTCGTGGCCGCCGTGTGACGCGGCGACGGCGCGCGGGGCCACGGCGGTCGTTCGGTTCTCCGAGCCGGCGCGCCCGCTCGCATTGCGAAGCCGGTGCGACCGGGCGCCTTCGACCCCCAGGTACGAGATCACGATGACCGCCACGATGCAGAAGCTGACCGGCCATCCGTGGTCGACCGGTGGCCAGTAGTAGCTGTCGTAAGCGAGGAGGCAGCCGAGCCACGTGGCTGCCGCGCCGATGGCCGCGGCGGTCACGGCAGCCGTGCTCGGTCGTCTGGTCATCCGTAGCGCGGTCGCGGCGGGCCCGACGAGGAGCGCCGTGCTCAAGATGGCTCCGATCGTGATCGCTGCGAGGGCGACGGTCGCCGCCATGGCCAGCAGGAAGACGGCGCCCGTGACGCGCACTGCGACACCCCGCGATGCCGCGATGTCGTCGCCCACCGAGCTCAGGAGCAGCGGACGGTAGAGCAAGAGGACGACGGCCAGCGCCCCGGTCGCGCTCGCCACGACAGCGGGCACGGTGGACGTGCTGATCGCGAACAGCGAGCCGAAGAGCACGGAGATCGCCGCGCCCGAGGTGCTGTGGAGCGTGGTGTTGAAGTAGAGGAAGAGCGCCGAGGTCCCCAGGCCCGCCCCGAGCACGACGCCGGTCGCGACGTCCCGGCCGCGCACGCGCCGGACGCCGATAGCCTCCATGCACCCGGCGGCGACCAGGCTCATGCCGAGGAACCCGAAGAGCGGGCTGATGTTCAGGAGAAAAGCCCCCGCCCCGCCAGCGGCGCTGATGTCGCCGAACGCGTGCCCGGCGAACGACTGGCCGCGCAGTACCGCGAACACCCCCACGACGCCCGAGATCGCGGCGACGACGCCACCGACGAGCAGGGCGACCTGCACGGTCTGGCTCTCGAAGAAGCCGGGTTCCACGACGTACGACCAGAAGCCGCCCACTCTCAGACCGCCGTGGTGCGGTCCGCCGTGGTGCCGTCCGCCGTGGTGCCGTCCGCCGTGGTGCCGTCCGCCGTGGTGCCGTCGATCGAATCCTCCAGCTCTCCGCGCTCGGCGCTCAGCCCCGGGCTGGCAGCGACCAGGATCCGGCCGTGGAGCCGGATGACGTCCACGTGGTGCCCGTACAGCTTGGTCAGCACTTCGCTCGTCACCACCTCGCCGGTGGTTCCGCTGGCGACGTGACCGTTTGCCACGTACACGACCCGGTCCACCACTGGGAGCAGCGGGTTCAGGTCGTGCGCCGAGATCAAGACCGCAAGTCCCTGATCCTTGGCGACCCGGGCGACCAGCTCCACCACCTCCTGCTCGCTGCGGAGGTCCAGGTTGGCCAAGGGCTCGTCGAGCAGCAGGAGCTTCGGCCGGCTGATGAGCGCGTGGGCGATCATCACCCGCTGCTGCTCGCCGCCCGAGAGGCTGCCAACCCGCGCGTCGGCGAAGTGTGTGGCGCCGACGGCTTGGAGCATCTCGTCGACCAGCTCACGGCGGTGCCGGGACGGGAGCGGCACTCCGAGCCGGTGCCCGTCCAGACCCAACGCGACGAGGTCGCGCGACCGCAACGGCATCTCGGGGTCGAGAGAGATCTTCTGCGGCACGTACCCCACCGACCGGTTTCTGCGAGGTCGCGGCTGGCCCTCGATCAGCACCCTTCCGGACGTTGGGGAGAGGAGGCCCAATACGAGCCGGAAGATCGTGGTCTTCCCCGCACCATTGGCGCCGATGAGGCCGACGACCTCGCCGGGTCCGATCCCGAACCTCACGTCGCGGAGGATCTCGCGGCCCGACAGCCAGACCCCGATCCCGTCGAGCTCCAAGAGGAAAGGACTGCTCTCGACCGCCCTGCCGGACGTGGGATCGGCCACGTCTTCTCTCACAACCTCGGCGACGACGTGCGGTGCGCGAGGGCGTCGTACAAAGCGCCGGCCTCGGCCAGCATCCAGGTCTGGTAGTGGTAGCCGGGGGCGGGCATGGTCTCGAAGACGCCGACCACCGGGATCTTGCCCGCTCGCGCGAGCTTCAAGAACGCGTCGGTCACCGAGCTGGTCACCTGCTCGTTGTAGACGAGCGCCCGCACCTTCTTCCCCGTGAGCAAGGCGTCTTGGACGGAGACGTCTTGTGGCGACGGGTCGACTGTGTTCATGATGTCGGCCTGCAGGGTCCACGGCGTCATGACGTCGATGCCTGCCGACTGCAGCATGTAGTCGGCCACGGGCTCGGTGGTGGCCACCCTTGCGTGGGGGAAGGCCGCCTTGATCCTGGCGAGCTCCCGGTCGTAGGGCGCGAGCGAGGCGTCGAAGACCTGCAGGTCCCGGTGGAAGTACGCCGCATGAGCGGGTTGAAGGTGCGTGAGCTCCTTGGCGACGGCCTTGGCCACGGCGGGCATGGTGGTCGGCTCGTACCAGAGGTGGGGATTCGCGGTCGAATCAGGAAGACCCAGGAGGCGCTGGACGTCGATCACCTTGCGCGACGAGCTCGGTGCCGCCTGCTCGATCCTTGTCATGAACGAGTCGTACCCGAGCCCGTTCTGAACGACCAGGCGAGCCGCGCTCACCTCCCGGGAGACCCGCGCGCTCGACTCGAAGGTGTGGGGATCGGTGTTCGGGTTGCTCATGATCGCCGTCACCGTCACGTAGCGTCCCCCGATCTGTGAGATGACGTCGGCGTACTCGTTCTCCGCGGCCACCGCCACGACGGTCTTGGGCCTGCCGCTCGGTGCAGCGCCAGCGAGGGGGGCACAGGCGCAGGCCGCTCCGAGGAGGGCGGCGAGGGCGACGACGACGGTCCTCGAGGGGCGTGGCTTGGCTCGAATCCGCATGGACACTCCTTCTCGCTCCTCCTCTCTCTCCTGGCCCGGACGACCTCTCAGGCCCGGGACGACCTCTCCTGGCCCGGGACGACCTCTCCTGGCCCGGCAACGGAATGATAATCACTCTTATGCTAACCGGCAGTCGGAAAGCCCGAGGCCGGCGTCCCGCCGAGCCGCGTACGCGCACCGGCAGACGCTCGGCGCCGGTCGCGGTGTAGGGCGGTTCAGGCCGACTTGCAGTCCGGGCAGAGGCCCAGCAGCTCCACGCGGTGCTCGGTGACCCGGTAACCCTGGGCGTCCCCGATCGCGCGCACCGCCTCGCTCAGCGCCCGCTCCAGCCTCTCTGACGGCTCGACATCCTCGACCTTGCCGCACGAGGCGCAGACCAGATGGTGGTGGTGCCCGGAGAACTCCTCGGAGAGCTCGAACAACCCGTGGTCGTCGGGGCCCGCGATCCGCCGGACCACCCCGGCCTCGATGAGGGCGGTCACGTTCCGGTAGGCGCTCGACTGGGGCAGCCCGCGCGCGGCCTGAAGGATCTCTGGGACGGTGAGCGGCCGCGCCGAAGCCGCCAGGGTCTCGACCAGGATCCGTCGCAGCCGCGTGTAGCGCTGGTCCGACGCCGCCAGGCGCAGGCTTATCGCGTCGTGGAGAGACGGCGAGAAGGCCATGGCCGGCGACGCTAGGTGTCCGAGTGCGGGCAGCAGTACACCGTGCTCGATCCGAAGCGAGCGATGCGTGCCACGTGCACGTCTACCTGGGGGCGTTCCGGTGCCGGGCTCGCGAGCTGGCTGTGAGCGACTCCGCAGGCACGCCTCACGAGCACATGGTAGTGGGCGTCCTCGCTGGGACATGCCCGGAGAGCCGCTTCCGCTCACCAGCCGAGCTCATGCAGCCGAGCTCATGCAGCCGAGCTCACCAGCCGAGCTCCCGCAGCCGGCAATCCCCGATTCCGAAGTAGTGACCGACCTCGTGGAGAACGGTCCGGCGGACTTGTTGTCTCACGTCCTCCTCGCTCGTGCTGCGGGCGAGGATCGGCAGGCGGAAGATCGTGATCCGGTCCGGCGTCACCCCCGTGTATCCGAGCGTCCGTCTGGTGAGCGGGATGCCTTCGTAGAGCCCGAGGAGCGGGCTCTCAGGGGTGCCGTCCTCGATCGCGACGGCCACGTTGTCGATGCGGCTGCTGAGCTCTCGAGGCAGCGAGTCGAGTGCCTCCGACACCATCTCCTCGAATCGGTCCTCGGTCACGTCGATCATGACCCCGACCATGATCCCGACCATGACCTCGAATTCTCGCCCGACTGCGGCGTGGACCTGTCCGTGCAGCCAAGCGGTCGACTCGCCGACGGCTCGCGATCGGGGCAGCGGACGACCAAACACGCCATGGTGCAGCACCGCCCCTTCAGCCGGGCACGCCGCCCTCAGCCGAGAGCGGATCCGAAGAACTGCTCCGTGGCCTTCCAGTGCCGATCGTCTGCAGCTTCGTCGTAGCTCGGGTTGTCAGGGACGGCGAAGCCGTGGCGGCCCTGATAGGTCTCGATGGTGTGGACGACGCCAGCCTCGCGCAGCGACTTCTCGAGCAGGTCCTTCTGCTCGTCGGGGAACGACTGGTCCTCGATCGCCCCGGCGACGTACACCGCGGCCTTGATGTCGCGAGCCTTGTGGTGGGGGCTGTCGGGGTCGTCGGCCTTGGCGAGGTTCCCGCCGTGGAAGGATGCAGCCGCGGCGATACGAGCGCCCAAGTTCGCAGCAGTCACGAGCGAGAGCCGCCCGCCCATGCAGTAGCCGGTGGTGCCGACGCCACCCTCCTCCTTCTCCGGCAGCGAGTCGAGGTAGTCGACGAAGGCGTTGGCGTCGCGCACCACGAAGTCCACGGTGTAGCCCTGCATCATGCCCATGATCCTTTCCGCCGACGCCTTTGTGGAGAACGCCGTGCGCAAGTCGATGGGGTCGTACGGTCCTGTGCGGTAGTAGAAGTCGGGTACCAGGACCACGTAACCGAGATGCGACAGCCGCTCTCCCATCTGCCGCATGGTGTCGCGCATCCCTCCGGCGTCTTGGAACATGACCACCGCGGGCCAGGGGCCCTCTCCCTCGGGAATGCTGAGCGCAGCCGGGCAGATGCCGTCTGCGGTCTCGATGTCCACCGTGCGCTGCGCCATCGTGACTCCCTTCGCGCTCTTGTGGGTCGACCCTACCGAGTGAAGTCGGCGCCGATCCAGACGGTGCGGAGCGCTGCCGCCGAGGCCGGACTCCACCGGCGTGCGGGACGCGGGTACAACCGCGGGTACAAAAGGGCACTGTGCGCAGGGTCTGGCTGGTCATCGTGCCCGCATGGGCAGACCGCAACCTCCGGTTGATCCTTGCCGCACGCGTGGCGATGAGCGTCGGACGGTCGATCGCCTCGGTCGTGACCGCCCTCTACCTGGCAGCGATCGGGTTCTCCGCCATCGAGATCGGCGCGCTCTTCGTCGCCGTCACGGTGGCCTCGGCCTTCATGAGCACGGCCGTCGGATTGCTTGCCGACCGCTGGGGCCGCAAACCCTTCCTCGTCGCCATGCCCCTTGCCGCCGCCGTCGCAGCCGTCGTCTTCGCCGAGGTGCGGGTGACGGGACTGCTGTTCGCCTCGGCCGCCCTCGGATCGTTCGGACGGGGAGCGGGCGCCGGGGCCGGCAACGTCGGCCCCTACCAACCGGCGGAGGCCGCGATGGTGGCCGACGGCGTCAGCGCCGGTCGGCGCGCCGACGCCTTCGGCCGGGTCGCCTTCGCCTCCAGTCTCGGCGCGCTCGTCGGAGGGCTCGCCGCCGAGGTCGTGCGCACCTCGCCCCACATGACTGCTGCCGACGCGACCGCCGCGTACCGACCCGCGTTCCTGGTCGCCTCCGGCCTGGCCGTCGTCGCCGGAATGCTCGCACTCCTGCTGCAGGAGCCCGCCCGCCCACCCGCCCGGGACGGGGCTCGCCGCCCGAGGCTCGTGTGGCCCCGTCGATCGTGGTCCGCGCTGTGGAGGTTCTGGGTGACCAACGCGGCCAACGGGGCTGCGATCGGCATGTTCGGCCCGTTCGTGAGCTACTGGCTCTACCGTCGCTACGGGTCGACTCCCGGGGAGATCGGACTGATGTTCGCCGTCGTCAACCTTGGGACGCTGGCGTCGACCCTCGCGGCGGCGCACGTCGCCCGGCTTCTCGGCACGGTTCGCGCCATCGCCATCATTCGTGCGGTGAGCGGAGCCTTGGTCGTGCCGATGGTGCTCGCCCCGACCTTCTGGATTGCCGGGGCCGTCTACCTCGTCCGCATGCTCGTCCAGCGGATCGGTCTCCCGCTTCGACAGTCGTTCACCCAGGACATGGCGCACCCAGAGGAGCGGGCGAGCGTCGCGGCTCTCTCGAACCTGCCCGCCCAAGCGACCATGGCGGGCGGCCAGGCGCTCGCCGGCTACCTCTTCGACGAGGTGAGCCTCTCCGCGCCGTTCGAGCTGGCGGGTGCGCTCCAGGTGGTGAACGCCGTCTTGTACGGGTTGCTCTTCTCGCTGCGTCCGCCACGCCCTGCAGCGGCGCAAGACGCCGGCGCCGCCGTCCCGCCGCCCGCACCCGAAGTGGTGGACGCCCGATTGACAGCTGACGACCAGCCGACAGGTACGGTCCTCGT
Organism: Actinomycetes bacterium; assembly: GCA_021803085.1. GTDB lineage: Bacteria > Actinomycetota > Acidimicrobiia > Acidimicrobiales > RAAP-2 > JAJYVT01. Next base: position 5,937 of record JAJZMD010000146.1, on the reverse strand, counting down.
CCGTGAGCGTGATGCCGAGTAGACGCGCCGCACCGGCGAGGTCGTCGACGCGATGACGCACGTGCCGAGCCCCAGTTACTCCACCACGGCGCGCGTCGAGGCACCCACGTCTTCCTCCCTGCTCATGGACCTCGCCCGGTCGATCAGCCAGCACGGGGGCAGCGTCGTCGCCATCGACCTCGTGGAGGTCACCACCACCGGGGTGCGGGTGGACGTCACCTTCAACGCGGTGGACGAGGCGCATGTGGAGACCATCAGCGGCGGGCTGCAGCACGACGGCTACCAGGTGCGCAGCGTCTCGGACCGGACGTTCCTCGCGCATCTCGGCGGGGTCGTCGAAGTGGTGCCGCGCACCAGGATCCGTACGCGCGACGACCTGTCGCGTGTGTACACGCCCGGGGTGGCCCGCATCGCCAGCCAGATCGCCACCCGCCCGGAGACCGCTTGGAACCTCACCGGCAAAGGCAACACCGTCGCCGTGGTGACCGACGGCACCGCCGTGCTCGGGCTCGGGAACGTGGGGCCGCTGGCGGCGCTGCCCGTGATGGAGGGCAAGGCGGCGCTCTTCAAGTCCTTCGCCAACGTGAACGCCTTTCCCATCTGCCTGCGCACCGCCAGCGCCGATGAGACGGTGGCTGCGGTGCGGGCGATCGCCACCGGTTTCGGCGGGATCAACCTCGAGGACATCGCTGCGCCGCAGTGCTTCGAGGTGGAGGCCAGGTTGCAGGACGTGCTGGACATCCCCGTCTTCCACGACGACCAGCACGGCACGGCCGTCGTCGTCCTCGCCGGGCTGATCAACGCCTGCCGCATCACCGGCCGCCGCCTCGAGGACCTGCGGGTGGTGGTGGTCGGAATCGGGGCGGCTGGCACGGCGATCTCCAAGATCCTGCTGGACAGCGGCGTTCGAGACCTGGTGGCCGTCGACCGCGACGGTCCGCTCGACCGCCAGGACCCCCGGCTCCTTCCGCACCAGCGTGAGGTGGTCTCCCGCAGCCGCGCGCGTCCGGTCGAGAGCCTGGAGGAGGCGATGATCGGGGCCGACGTGTCGGTGGGGGTGAGCCGCCGGGGCGCCTGGGACCCGAGGATCCTGTCCAAGATGGCGCCCGATCCGATCGTCTTCGCGCTGGCCAATCCGGAGCCCGAGGCGTATCTCGAAGAGATCCCGCCCGGCGGACTGCTCGCCACCGGCCGCTCCGACCTGCCGAACCAGGTCAACAACGCGCTCTGCTTCCCCGGCATCTTCCGCGGCTGTCTGGACGCTCGCTCGTCGACGATCAGCTCGCGCATGCAGGAGGCGGCCGCACACGCCATCGCCGGAGCCGTGAGTGACGCAGAGCGGGCCATCGGGGTGATCGTGCCCTCGCTGTTCCACCCCGACGTCCACCACGCGGTGGCGGCGGCGGTCGAGGCGGCGGCGGTCGAGGCGGCGGCACCGCGTGGCGACGGCTGATCCGGCATCGCCGCGGTGAGGTCGTTGCGGCTCGGGACCAGCTCGGCGAGGCTGTGGCGATGCCACGGCGGCTCGTCCTGTGGGACATCGACGGCACGCTCCTCAGGACCGGCCCCGTCGGACGCCTCGCGCTCGAGATCGGTGCGTGCCGGGCCGCCGCCCTCGAGCACGTTCCACAGGTCGACATGGGCGGCAAGACCGACCCCCAGATCGTCCGGGAGCTCCTCGGCGGAGCCGGTCTCTCGTCCCGAGAGATCGACCGCGTGCTGCCTCTCGCGCTCCGCGAGGCCGAGCGCTATCTCGCCGCGGAGGCCGGCAGGATCCGCGACGAAGGCGCGGTCAACCCCGGCGTGCGTGAGCTGCTCCAGGAGCTCTCGGGCATGGGCGGGATCCGCCAGAGCCTCCTCACCGGCAACATCGCGGCGAATGCCCTGCTGAAAGTGGGCGTGTTCGGGCTCCAGCGCCATCTCGACCCCGAGGTCGGCGCATACGGGACAGACCACCGCGAGCGCGACGGCCTCGTCCCCATCGCGCTCGGGCGGGCGAAGGAGCGACGGGGAGAGACCTACGATCCCGACGAGGTGTGGGTGGTCGGTGACACGGTTCGAGACTTGAGCTGCGCGAGGGCGGGCGGCGTGCGCTGCCTGATCGTCGGCACCGGGCACGACGGCTTCGACACGGTCCGCACGCTCGAAGCCGACGCGGTCGTGGAGGACCTCTCGGACACGGGCCTCGTCCTCGAGATCCTCGCCGGCAGGTGACCTCGCCGGCAGGTGACCTCGCCGGCAGGTGACCCCGCCGGCGCAGTCGGGCCCGTCGGGGCGATGATCCCGGCGGCCGCGATCCGTCGGAGAGATGTCCGATCCGAGCACCAGGGGGAGTCGCCATGACCGAGACCACGAACGCCGTCTCCGTGACCCGAAGGATCCCTGCGACAGCGAAGCGGCTCTTCGCCGTGCTCGCCGACCCGGCCCGCCACCCGGAGATCGACGGGTCCGGGATGGTGCGCGCCGCGCTCTCCGCCGAGCCCGTGCGTGAGGTCGGCGGCTCCTTCGTGATGGCGATGCACAACGACGAGATGGGCGACTACGAGATGACGAACCACGTCGTGGCGTACGAAGAGGACCGCGAGATCGCGTGGGAGCCGGTGATGTCCGCTGCGTCACGAGAAGAAGACGTCGCCGACGTGGGCGTTCCCGCTCATCACCGTTGGGGCTTTACGCTCGTCCCAGAGGGTGCGGATCTCACGGTCGTCACCGAGACGTTCGACTGCACCGAGTCTCCCGAGTGGCTCCAGCATGCGGTCCGTGGCGGGACGCGGTGGGTCGACGCGATGGCGGCCACGCTCGAGAAGCTCGCGGCGGTCGCCGCTCCAGCCGACGAGCCCTGACGTCCGCCGCCCCGCGGCGGCGCTCGGTAGCATTCGCGGTCGTGGCGGTCAGCACAGCCGCGCTCGCAGCGGATCTCGAGCCGTACAGGCGGGAGCTCACTGGCTACTGCTACCGGATGCTCGGGTCCGGATTCGAGGCAGAGGACGCAGTCCAAGAGACTCTGGTGCGCGCGTGGCGGCATGCGGGCGACTTCGAAGGTCGTTCGAGTGTGCGGTCGTGGCTCTACAAGATCGCAACCAACGTCTGCATCGACATGAGCCGCCAGGTCCAGCGGCGCGCCCGGCCGATGGAGATGGGACCTTCCTCGCCTCCGGACGAGACGATGCTGGGGCCGCCGCTGGGGGAAGCCGTCTGGGTCACGCCGATCGCCGACGACCGTGCCGGTGGTGCGTACGGCGACCCGGCGGAGCTCGCCGAGTATCGCGAGTCGATCCGGCTGGCGTTCGTCACCGCGCTCCAGCACCTTCCGCCGCGCCAGCGCGCTGCGCTCATCCTCTGCGAGGTGCTGCGGTGGTCCGCGGCCGAGGCAGCCGAGCTGCTCGCCACGACGGTCGCGGCGGTCAACAGCGCGCTCCAGCGCGCACGTGCGACGCTGGCCGCGGCACCGGGGCCACCTCCGTCGGGGCCGCTGGACGAGGTGGAACCCGAGCTCCTCTCGCGCTACGTCGACGCCTTCGAGCGCTACGACATCGACGCGCTCGTCGGGTTGCTGCACGAAGACGCCGTCCAGTCGATGCCCCCCTTCGCGCTGTGGCTCCAAGGCGCGGAGCACATCGGCGCATGGATGGTGCAGCCCGAGCCGAGCCACTGCCGTGGATCGCGGCTCGTCGCCACCTCGGCCAACGGGTGCCCGGCCTTCGGCCAGTACCGCGTCGACCCCGACGGCGGCTACGCGCCGTGGGCGCTGCAGGTGCTCGAGATCTCTGGGGGGAAGATCGTGGAGATGGCGATCTTTCTCTCGTTCTTGGACCCCGAGCGGCTGTTCCCGGCGTTCGGGCTTCCGCTCCACCTGGATGCCTGAGCGGGCCGGGCAGGAGAGCCACCCTCGGATCTCGGCCGCGGGGCTGACAGGGGCGCGCCACGTGACCGACGCCGACCGTGACCAGGAAGAGACCGGAAAGAGACCGGGAAGAGACCGGGAAAAGGAGAGCACCATGCCTATCCGAGACGCTCCTTCGAACGGCGCTCCTTGCTGGGCGGACCTCTGGACGTCCGACGTGGACGGCGCCCGCCGCTTCTACGGCGAGCTCTTCGGATGGGAGTCGAGCGATCCACAGCCCGAGTTCGGCGGCTACTTCGTCTTCTCCCGCGACGGCGTGCAGGTCGCGGGCGCGATGGGGGACATGGGTGAGATGAAGGCCAACAACCGCTGGAAGGTCTATTTCGCCACCGATGACGCCGATGCGGCGCTTGAGCGGGCATCGAAGGAGGGTGCGCAGGTCGTGGCGGGCCCGATGGCGGTCGCCGACCTCGGAGTGCAGGCGGTGCTCGTCGACCCGACCGGTGTCGACTTCGGAACCTGGCAGCCTGGAACCTTCAACGGCTTCACCGTGCTCGACGAGCCTGGCACGCCCTGCTGGTTCGATCTGGCGACCCGAGATCACGACCGTGCGGTCGCCTTCTACCGCGCCGTGCTCGGTTGGGAGGTCGACCGGCAGGTGAAGAACGCACAGACGACCTACTCCCTGCTCCGCACGGCGGGCGGTGGGCGGCCCGTCGCCGGGATCGCGGACGCGTCCGGGTACCTCCCGGAAGGCGTCGGGGGAAGCTGGACTGCGTACTGGCAGGTCGACGACGCGGCCGGCGCCGTCGCGACCGTCGAGCGGCTGGGCGGCTCGATCCTCATGCCCGCGCAGGCCACGCCTTTCGGCACGGTGGCGGACGTCGCCGACCCGGCGGGTGCCCGGTTCAAGGTGCGTACCCCGCCGGCCTGACGGGCGGAGCGTCACGGGGAAAGAGCTGACGGACGGTTTTGCTAGCCGGCCTTGCGGCGGTTGCTCGCCGATTGCTTGCGCGCAGCCTTCTTCGATTGCTCCCCGGCCGGTGCCGTCCCCGCGCGACCCGGGCATTTGAAGCAGCGAACCGGCACTCGGGGCCAGTGGCGGGAGTCACGCCCGCGAGGGCGGGTGGCCGCGACGGCGCCGTCCAGGACCCGTCGGCGGCCCCCATCCACCACAGCGTCACATCCGCTTGCGATGCTTGGGGCGTGGGACGGACCGAGGTACGCCACCTGACCCTCGTCGTGGGCGCACGCGGCGGAACGTGCTGCGCCACCGAGCGGGTCGACGGGCTCGCGGACGCCACTGCGGAGGCCGAGGAGGATGGGGTCTCCGAAGGGCTGGTCGCCGAGGAGGTCGCGGCGGCGTTGGCAGGGGCGACCGACGACGTGCTCGCCTCGGCGCCCCTTGCGTTGCCGTTGGCGCTCTCGGTCTGCATGGCGCGCCACGAGGCAGGGACGAACGGGCTGATCGCGGCGATGCAGTCGCTCCGCCGTGCAGTCCTCGCGGTGTCCGGCCTCGACCCGCGCAGCGAGCCCGTCCCGCTGGTGGCCGGCGATCCCCGCCCGGCCGCGCTCGGGCTCGCCGAGCACCTGCGGGGCCTCCTCTTCAGAGCGGCGCGAGCGTGTGCCGCCGCGCCCGATGATGTCGCCGAGGCCGCGGCCGCACGGCTCGCCTAGCCTGGGCGGACGCCACTCGACTCGTACCGCTCCAAGCGTGATCCGGCGCGCACTCCCGAGCCGGTGCCGCCCGTCGGTGCAGCGGTCCGTGAGCGCCGGAGCGGGCCACCGACCTTCGTGATCCAACAGCACCGCGCACGCCGGCTCCACTGGGACCTGAGGCTCGAGCGTGACGGCGTCTACGTGTCGTGGGCGGTGCCCAGGGGCCTCCCCGCCGACCGGGCCACCAACCACCTCGCAGTGCGCGTCGAAGACCACCCGCTCGAGTACGGCTCGTTCGAGGGCACCATCCCGGCAGGCGAGTACGGCGCGGGCGAGGTCACGATCTGGGACGAGGGTTACGAACCTTTCGCCGGTATCCTCACAGACGTGAGCGAACGTATGTACGCTAGAGTGCGTGAAGCTCGCCGCGTGGG